>NZ_VSRL01000092.1 GCF_012184385.1 Lentzea indica | reverse complement strand
TGCGGTCAGAAGGGTGTTCAGGTCGGTCCTCACAAACTGATCTTGAACACCCTTCATCCGTCTCCAGACACCGCCCGGACTTAGGACTTACTCGTCTAGGACACCGACAGGATCTTCGTGTTCCACCACAGGTCGAGGGTGTCGAGGGTGTTGAGGTCGCCCTGCTTCTTCACCACGCCGATGGTGAGGGTGCGGCTGTCGACCCACCAGACCTGGGCGTAGCCGTCGGCCAGGAAGCACGTGACGAACTCGCCGGGCAGCGGGCCTGAGGTGTCGCGGTAGTACAGCGCATAGTGGATCGGGTCGGACTTGGGGCGGCACCCGCCGCGCTCGTCCATCCGCGGGATGCCGCGGCTGGTCACCAGCATCTGGAAGAACGCGTCCTGGGTGGCGCGATCGGCGAACAGCCGGAACTGGGCCTCGTCCGGTTGCTGGTCCCGGGGGTCCCACGAGTGCCCGCAGCGGACGGCGGCGACCGCACCGCCGTCGGCGGTGATGGCCGAGCACCCGACGTTCTTGTAGACGTCCGGCAGGGCGGCCAGCAACGCGTCGACCTGTGGGGACTGCGTCGTGGTGGTGGCCGTGGAGGTGGTGGTCGTGGTGATGCTGGTCGTGGTGGTGCTGGACGACGCCGATCCGCGCGTCTTGTCGAGGTTGCCGACGTACACCACCGCCGCGACGATCAGCGCCACCACCACGAGAGTGGCGCCGATGAGGACGACCCGCTCGGCCCGAGAGGTGCGACCGGGCTGAGGGCGGGTGTGCAGCACGGTTCGAAGCTCGGTCGTGGTGCGTTCGAAGGCGGGCGGGACCGGGGTGGCCACGGCCTGGGCCGCCGCCCGCGCGAACTCGCCCGCGGTGGCGTAGCGGTCGGCCGGGTTCTTGGCCATGCCCTTCGCGATCACGTCGTCCAACGCGACCGGAACCGCCGGGTTCAGCGCGGAAGCCCAGGGCGGCGGGTCGTTCAGGTGTGCCCAGATCTGGGCGGCGGTGCTGTCCGCCGTGAACGGACGCCGGCCGGCCACGCACGAGAACAGGACGCAGGCCAGGGCATAGACGTCCGCGCGACTGTCCACCGCACGGCCTTCGAAGCGTTCCGGGGCCATGTAGTCGAGGGTGCCGACGACCGAGCCGGACGCCGTCAGGCTCGTCGCGACGGCGAGACGCTGCGGGCGATGCCGAAGTCCACCAGGTACACGAAGTCGCCGGAGGTCACCAGGATGTTCGACGGCTTCACGTCGCGGTGCACGAGCCCGTCGGCGTGCGCGGCGTCCAGAGCGCTCGCCACCTGCTCGACGATGCGCACGGCCCGTGCCGGCTCCACGGTTCCCTCGCGGAGGATGTCCGAGAGGTCGCGGCCCTCCACGAGCCGCATGTCGAGGTAGAGCCGGCCGTCGATCTCGCCGTACGCGTGGATGGGGATGACATGCGGCTCACGCAGCCGCGCGACGATCTGCGCCTCGCGGCGGAAGCGGGCGCGGTAGTCCGCGTCGTCGTGGATGCCGGGCGACAGCCTCTTGAGCGCCACGAGACGGTCGTGCGCCGTGTCGTACGCCCGATGCACCTCGCCCATCCCGCCGCGACCGAGCAGCTGCTCGATCCGGTACGGCCCGAACGTCTCTTCCGTCATCGTCCTCGTGTCCCGAGCGCCATGTCCGTCCGAGTCGACGCGCGCCGACCGCTGCAGGTTCCGCCTCGCGCAGCCTACAAACCTTCCCGGACGGCCCGAATCGCCCGGCTGGTCACTTGAAACCAGCCGGGCGATCAGGGGGCAGGAGCTACGAGGCGAGCGGGATGTCACCTCCGACGCCCCACTGGGTGGTGAACTGGCCGCGCACGTACCAGTTGCCCTCTCACGGGCGCCACACGGCGAGGTCGGTCACCCCGTCACCGTTGAAGTCGCCGGGAACGGGGATGTCCCCGCCGACACCCCACTGGGTCGTGCTGATCCCACGCACGTGCCAGTTGCTCTCGGACGGACGCCACACCGCGAGATCCGTGACGCCGTCACCGTTGTAGTCACCGGGCACCGGGATGTCGGCGCCGATGCCCCACTGAGTGGTGCTGATGCCGCGCAGGTACCAGTTGCCCTCAGAAGGACGCCACACGGTCAGATCCGTTGTGCCGTCACCGTTGTAGTCGCCTTCCGGGCCCCACTGGGTGAAGCGCGAGAACAGCAGCCGGTTCGGCGAGCCAGGGCCGGGGTTGCCGACGACGTTCGGCGTCGCGTTGCGCACGATCGCGTCGTGCACCCGAGAGGCAGGGGCCGCCGGGTGCCGGGCGAGGTACAGCGCCGCCACGCCGGCCACGTGCGGGGTGGCCATCGAGGTGCCGCTGATCGTGTTCGTCGCCGTGTCGCTGGCGTTCCACGACGACGTGATGTTCACGCCCGGTGCGAACAGGTCGGTGCAGGTGCCGAAGTTCGAGAACGAGGCCCTCGCGTCGCTGATGTCTGTGGCGTTCACGGTCAGGGCCTCCGCGACCTTGGCTGGCGAGGTCGAGCAGGCGTCCGCGTTGGAGTTGCCCGACGCCACCGCGTAGGTGACGCCCGACGCGATCGAGTTGCGGATCGCGGTGTCCAGCGGGTCGAACGCGCCACCGCCCAGGCTCATGTTCGCCACCGCCGGCTTGACCGCGTTGGCGGTCACCCAGTCCACGCCGCTGATCACACCGGCGAAGCTGCCGCTGCCGGCGCAGTTCAGCACCGTCACGGCGACGAGCCGGACCGCTTTCGCCACACCGTATTCCGCGCCACCGATCGTGCCCGCCACGTGCGTGCCGTGGCCGTTGCAATCGGTGTTGTTGCCGTCTCCGGTGGTGTTGGTGCCCCAGCTCGCGCGTCCGCCGAACGTCGAGTGGGTGACGCGGATGCCGGTGTCGATCACGTAGGCGCGCACGCCCGCCGCGGTCGTCCCGTGGTTGTAGCGCTGGTCCAGCGGCAGGTTCCGCTGGTCGATCCGGTCGAGGCCCCCACGACGGCGGGTTCACCTGGACGGCGTCCGCTTTGACGCCGGCGTCCTGGTACACCGCCGCCACACGAGGATCACGCGCGAGTGCCTTGGCGTTCGCCACGCTGGCCTTGACCGCGAAGCCCTGCAGCGCGTGCTGCCAGTTCGCGGTCACGTTCCCCTTGTACTGCTTGGCGAGCGAGGTCGAACTCGTCGCCGCCACGCCGTTGTGCAGCACGACCACGTACTGGTCCGCGATCGCCGTCCCCGCCGGTACGGCGACGAAGGTTCCTGGTTCTGCCGCCGAAGCCGTTGCCACTCAGGCCGACATCGCGGTCGCCGCAACGGCAATCCCTACAAGCGCACGCCGTATTGCGCGTCTGCTCGAGGTTTTCACAAAACGCCCCTCTCGTTCGAGACAAGCCTTGTGCAGGTGCACGGACCGCGATCGGCTGATTGCGCAACGGAACCGTGCGCCCGACAGGTTGGTCGTCGCAGCGGAGGTTTCGTAACCGGAAAACCGGGTATCGGGCCCAAATGACTCCGTCGGGAGCACCCGGCTACGCGAGCTGCCCGGCAAGTCCCGGCGCAGACAGCAGTGAGGAATCTGGTTCTTTCGCCGCTTTCGTCACGCCTACGCCGATCGGCCGTCGCCGTGGTGATCCTCGGGGATCTAAGTTGCTCGTGTGGAAGGGCAGGGGGAGTCTCACTTACCGCGTTTGTTCACACCGGGCGTCGCCGTGCTCGTCGGCTTCGTCCTGCTGGTCGGAAACCCTTGACTCAACAGGGATCTGACCCTCGCGCTATACGACTACGACTCGGCCGGTCGCCTCGCCAACGTGCTGTTCTCCTTTCCGAGCTGGCACGTGGACGTCGACCGGGTCGGCCCGTTCCTGTTCTGATTCACCAACTTGCGCACGGTGCTGTTCGTGGCGTTCGGCGTCTTCGGGTTGGGCAGGGTGTCGCGCTGGGCCCGCGGATCCGCGAGCGAGTTCGTCGTCGTGGTGGGGATGACCACGCTCAGCGCGGTGGCCGCCGGGCTGGGATCCGCGGCGGTCGCGGTGACTCTCCTGAACACGCGAGACTCCCTGCCTTTCATCGATGCCGCCGGCCTGAGGAGTTCTTCCTGGGCCAGTTCAGCGCCTCGGCCTCGTTCGGCGTGCTGTTCGGGCTGTTGCTCTGCACCGTCGTGGTCATGCAGAGCCGCACTCCTGTTCGCGGCGAACCTCGTGCCGAGGCGCCGAAGTCGTTCTGGTGAAGGGGATCGATGAGCCAGCCAACCGCCTTCTCCCCGACGACACGACTCGGTATCTGTGCATCGCGGCCAGGACCGACGAGCGCTTTTCCGAACGGATGATCAATGCACTGCTGCACGACGACCTGCACGCGGCGGCGCCGTCGGTCGGGTTCTCGCTGCGCCCGGTGCTGCTGCACGCGCTGGCTGGGGTGCGGCAACGGCGGGTGCGGGCCTGGTGCCTGCTGGTGGCGACCGCGCTCGCGCTGGTGCTCTCTCCACTGTGGACGATCATCGCGCTGCTGGTGATCCTTGTACGTGCCGAGAAGTACGTCCATGCAGTTCAGTAGGCATCTAGGTGTTGCAGGTCTTCGTCCGGCATGATCGCGGCCGTGCTGGTCCGCTTCGCCTATCTCGCCGTCTCCCACGCCTTCGCCGCACTATGGCTACTGCGCATGACCGACCGTGAGAAAGACGTCGAGATCCTCGCACTACGCCATCAACTCACGGTCTTGCATAGACGACTCGGCGATCAGCGCCCCCGACTGCGGCCGGAGGACAGGGCATTGCTCGCCGCCTTGCTTGTGCCCTTGGCCCGCAGGAGGCGCGCCAGCTCAGGCTGCTGGTCAGCCCGGACACGGTGCTGAGGTGGCATCGCGACTTGACGATGCGCCGCCATGCCCGAACGAGTGTGAACCGGACGCCTGGACGTCCGCGCACTGTCGCTTCGATCCGCCGCCTGGTCTTGCGTCTGGCAACAGAGAACCCGTCATGGGCATATCGACGCATTCACGGTGAACTTGCGCTCCTGGGTGTCGTGATCGCTGCCTCCACGGTGTGGGAGATCCTCAAGACTGCCGGCGTCGATCCGGCCCCGCGCCGGACGACCGTTACTTGGAAAGACTTTCTGCGTTCGCAGGCTGAGGCGATCCTGGCGATGGACTTCATCGAGACGGTCACCCTGACCCGTCAGCGCCACTACATTCTTGCCGCCATCCACCACGCCAGCCGACGTGTACACATACTCGGCGCCACCGCGCACCCCACCCACGCCTGGGTCAGCCAGGCCATCCGCAACCTGCTCATGGACCTCGAGGAGTCTGGCTACCTCGCGCGCATCAGATTCTTCATCCGTGACCGCGACGCCAAATGTCCTGCGCTGATGGACAAGATCCTCAGTTCCGCAGGGATCGCCACGGTACGGACCGGTGTTCGGATGCCTCGCATGAACTCGATCATCGAACGCTGGGTCAAGACACTCCGCGCCGAGCTGCTGGACCGCACGCTGATCTGGAACCAGACCCACCTACGGCACGCACTGCGCGAGTACGAGCGGCACTACAACGAACACCGGTCCCACCGATCACTCGCCGCCGCAGCACCCCTGAGAGCCCGGCACCAGCCTCTCGTACCCGACGAGATCGAACGCCTCGCCATAGATCGACAGGACCGTCTCGGCGGAGTCATCCACGAGTATCGCCATGCCGCTTAACCTGCGTGGATGCAGTTTTCGGCACGCACATCGTCCTGCGCCTGGCAGCCGAGAACTCTTCGTGGGGATATCGACGTATCCACGGTGAACTTGCGCTCTTGGGTGTCGTGATCGCTGCCTCCACGGTGTGGGAGATCCTCAAGACTGCCGGCGTCGATCCGGCTCCGCGCCGGACAACCGTTGCCTGGGCCGACTTCCTGCGTTCGCAGGCCGAGGCGATCCTGGCGATGGACTTCATCGAGACCGTCACGCTTACCGGTCAGCGCTACTACATTCTGGCCGCCATCCACCACGCCAGCCGGCGTGTGCGCATACTCGGCGCCACCGCACACCCCACCCATGCCTGGGTTATCCAGGCGTCCGCAACCTGCTCATGGATCTCGAGGACGCCGGGGGCCTCGCTCGAATCAGATTCCTCATCCGTGACCGGGACGCCAAATACCCCGCGTTGATCGACAAGCTCCTTGCCTCCGCAGGGATCGCTACGGTGCCGACCGGTGTACGGATGCCCCGCATGAACTCCGTCATCGAACGCTGGGTCAAGACACTTCGCGCCGAACTGCTGGATCGCACGCTGATCTGGGGTCAGGCCCATCTGCGGCACGCGCTGCGCGAGTACGAGCGGCACTACAACGAGCACCGAACCCACCGATCACTCGCTGGCGCGGCACCCCTGCGGGTCCGGCCCCAGCCTCTCGAACCCGATCAGATCGAACGCCTCGCCATAGATCGACAGGACCTTCTCGGCGGAGTCATCCACGAGTATCGCCATGCCGCTTAACCTGCGCGGATGCAGTTTTCGGCACGTACAGGGTTGGTGTGACGTGCAAAGTCGCCGATTTACTACCACTTTTACTACCGAGGCCTCGAAGCGAGGGGCCTGCCAGTTTGCGGGGATGGACTCACCGGTACTGGGTCTGTTTAGCCGGTCCGAAGACGGTGCGCGCGGAGTCACGCAGCTCTCGATGAGTGAGCCACCACACGAGGTACGCGTTATATGCACTGGTGATCCTGTTGAGGCAGACGTTCAGGTGGACGTCCGGTGCGGCGGCGTGCCGAGCCGTAGACCCGTCGAGGTCAGTTGTCGCGTCTATCGCGGCCCCGGCAGGGCCGCCTTGATGAAGCGGGGAATCTCTGGACACGCGGGAAGCGACTGATCGATGCGGGGGAGCGCCCGCACATGCGCGTCGTCGCGGACACCTGCCAGGATGGAGCGAGGCCGCAGGGGGTGGTCCTACGCGACCGTGCACAGTGGACGATCATTGTCCACCATCCGGCCAGCGCGAAGTTCGTCTCACTGCGCTCAGCCGTCAACGACCCCGACAGGAACAAGTAAAGCCGGACCATCATCCGCGCGTACACTCCGAATAGCAGAGACACCGTCTCGCTGGGTACACGCGTGGGCTAGGACGCCTCGCCACTTGAGTGAGCGATACCGCTGGCTCGTTCACCGTGCGCGTGTCCCCATCGAGCGCCATAGAGCAGCCCGGGCAGAAGTCGCAGGAACCGCAGGTGGATCTCCCCGGCAGGGTCGACCGTCTGCTGCCTCCCGAGTGGCTCGTCTGCGGATCGCTGCGCCAGCACGCCATCGAACACCTGCACTGGCGGCGTGCGGTCGTTCTCGAACCGCACACGCAGGTCGAACACCTCGCACGGTCGTTCCGGCACGTGCAGCACGTACGGGTGCATCGCGTCGCGGTGCGAGAGCCGGTAGCGGATCGCGAAGTCGTGGGTCCCGCCGCGATCTAGCGGTTCGGCTGGCAAGAGGGTGAAGCCGGGATGGTCGGCGTCGCTGCGGTACTGCAGCGTGCCGCCGTAGAGCAGGTGTGCGTCGAAGTCGCGTCGGCGGACCGCGAAGACGGAGGCGAAGTCCAGCGAGTCGACGCCGTCCTGGTCGGCGACGACGCGGTACCGCTCGAGCACTTCTGGTTGTCCCTGGTCCAGCGTCACAGCGACATTGAGTTCTGCGGTGTGCCAGCCACTGCCCGCGCGCCGAGTAGACATGGCGGCGAGCTCGGCGAGTTGCGCGACTGCCTCGTCGGCACGGCGGCGCACGGTGCGCGTGTCGCGGTCGATCAGTACCGCCGCCCAGGTGATGCGCTCCTGGTAGAGCGGGTGCCGGGCTTCTGGGGCGAGGCCGAATGCCGCCCGCGCAGCGAGCTGGAGATCTTCCGGGAGCTGTTCGACCAGCTCGGACAGCCTGGTGATCAGCTTCTGCCTGGTGGCGCTGGGCCCGTCGAACGTGGTGATCCCGCATGCGGTAGCCAGCGATGAGCCAACCCTGTCCGCGATCCGGCCGGCGTGCACGCCTCGTCCTTTGCGTAGAGTCTTGAGCTCATTGACGAGGGATGCGTGGGTGGCCATGGGTTGACCTCCTACCGGCTTGGTGTTGATGCGGCACCACTTGTTCGGGTGCAAGACCAAGTATCTACCAGCGAGCGTTGGCGCTGACGGGCCGTGCACGAGAACGTTGCGCCACCGAGGAGCGTGGCGCCCAACATCTCGTGCACGGCCTTGCTTGAGCGGTGCGCGACTCCACCATCAGGTTGTTCGCGCGCTGGCCTTGATCACGCAGTACGTGACAGCACGAGTCGCTTGGCGTTGTACGCGACCAGGATGCTCGCGCACGCGGCGGCGAGGGCTGCCTCCAGCGGGTAACCGCGGAACGTCAGAAACGAGGCGAACACCTGGACAGTGATCACAATGACGATCGGCGAATCAGCGAGCCGCTGCTGCTGGCCTGGAGGGTGTATATCGGGCGTGCATGCACGACTTGTGCGGGAGTGATCCATCGTCGCGACCCTTCATCTTCTTGGTCCAGGCGGGTATGAGCGTCCAGAGAAGCTGTGACCGGAGTAGCAGCTCCAGCCGGTTGAACGCGATGAGTGTGCACTGGCTCCTGGCCGCGCGGAAGCCCCGCTACTATCCGTAGTTTCCCCAACGGGGTAAGGGGCCCGTCGGCTGCTACCGGAGGCCCCTTGGGTGAAACCCCGCCTGGACCATCAGGTCGCGGTTTCGGAGGTGTGCCGGCAAGGCTCAACCTCGGCACGAAGCGTAAGGCAACTCGAAACGCATCCGCCGCGTTGTCCAGTTCCTGTCCACTTTTCGTCCACACGTGGAAAATGGACACTCATCGACGATGTCCGTGCTGGTCAACGTCGGCGGGGTCGCCGATCGAGTTTCGGCAACGCTCTCCCCGCTTGCGGATCACTTCGCACCGGATGAGGTGCTGGGTCTGTGCGTTGCATTGTGGTTCAGCGTATGTGGAAATGAGGTCGTTTGGGATTCGGGTTCAGGGTTGCATGCCTACTGCTGATGGATGTTCAAGTGTCGCGAGTGGCGGAGATGATCTTCCTGGCGGCGAACGAGACTACGCAAAGTAGTTTGCGAGCATGATCATCTTCAACCACCGACGACCACACCGGGCGAGGCACCACACTCCACCGCGACCCGATCACCCGATCGCAGAGCCAGGCTGTAGGTCCGTTCGTCGTCGGCGAGTACTCGGCGGCTTGATCAACGAGTACGAACCTGCAGCTGCTTGATGCGCAGCTCAGGCCTATCGGGCCGTGTTTTGCACCCCACAGGGGTGCACCCGAAGATCGTCAGCTCTCGCCTGGGGCACGTGACGGTGGCGTTCACCTTCGACACCTACTCGGCGGACATCGAAGACCATGATCGTGACGCGGCCGAGGCAGTGATTGGTCTGTTCCTGCCGCCCTCGGTGAAGGGGTTGGTGTGACGTGCGAAAGGGCCGATTTACTACCACTTTTACTACCGAGGCCTCGAAACCAGGGGTCTGCGCGCACCTGGAAAAGCCGAAAGCCCTCGACCTTCGCAGGTCAGAGGCTTTCGGGTTCTGTGGGCGATACTGGGATCGAACCAGTGACCTCTTCGGTGTGAACTCTCGGCAGGCAGGTTCACTGCGGCCTTTGTCGAGGTCAGAGGGCCTATAGGGCTTTCTGTGGATCACAAGCCGTCGGAGTGGTTGCTGTACTTCACTGCTGTACCTGCCGAGGTGCCGCGGTTGAACCTGCGAACTCGGGATTAGAAGTGCATGTGATGTCGCTCGGTATCCACTAGTGTTTTTCGTGTGGAGCCGCATCTCTCAGGTGCCTTCAGGGTGCACGGATAGTCCTTAGTTGGCTCCACGCGAGGCTCCACGAACTCGTACCGATCGAGACAGGGTTATATGATCACGCACTGCGGACCGATAATCCGGAACGGTGCGCTTTGTGTAATGGCTTCCTAGCTAGTCCTGCGTCACCCGCCTTGGTCGGCGTAACACCGACGGGTGAATCATATGCTATCTGCAATCTGCGACGAAGGCGATCGCGGCATATGAGGTATGCTTATATGTTTCGGCGCTGCCGAGAGTGTGAGGTATTGCGAGGTATCAGTCGGGTTGCCTGTGATTGGAGTTCGATGGTTAAGCATAGAAAATCTACCCACCATCGCCATCGGCGATTGGCAGATTTTATGGCCTGGATTCGAAGCCACCCATTGGTGGCAGTGCTAATTGCCGCCATACCTGTCGCGTCACTTGCTATCGGGGTTGTCAGCTTTGTGAGTCCACGGCAATTTGTTCCGAGTGTGGACGGTGTTTCCGCGAAGATAATGCCAACTGATGCCGACTCGTTGTCTAATATCTATTCAGTTCCTCTTGACGCTCCTCTTGCGACGTTTCCGTTTGCGGCAACCGAGGGCTGCAATGATGATCAGTTAAAGTGGCTGGAGCGATATGGAAAACGGCAAACGAGGTCCGGGGTAGTTCTTCGCTTGAGGAACAATGCCCCTGGAGGGGCTCAGGTGACTGTACGAAATATGCGAATCGTCGCCAAAACGCGTGTGGACCCTCCGCCGAGCATAGCATTCAGATGTCCAACTGCCGGGGCAGGGGAAATAATTCCCGTCGAGCTGAACGCGGACACAGATTCCCCTGTGTCTCGCACGATGGACGACCCGTCGGGAGGGGCAATCAGCGGATCGCTTGCTGTAAACCTTGCTCCCGGTGAAGAGTCTCTGGTGGTACTGCGAATATATACAGAGCTCAAATCGGTTGTCGGTGAGCTGACGGCAACCGTCGCGATTGTGGACAAGGAAGCAAGTCTGAAGATCGAGGGTGACCGAAATGTGGACCTAACAGGAGCATCTGTTTCTGTCGAACGGTTGAGGGTGCGACCTCAGATCTCTCCTGACAAGAAACCGTTTATCTGTATCATTGGAGGCGCGTCGGGAAGGTCTGAAGATTGTTCCGTGGAGGATATCTCGGAATTGGCTAACATGCTTTCGGCTGAATCTGGAACACCTCTAAAACGTCCGGTTTCGACGAATTATCAGTGTAGTGTTGATTCTCTGCGTTGGCCGTATGTGTTGGCACACTCGAAGGGTGTTTCTGGCGCGTTCTACCTAGATCCCATTGTGCATGCGTGTAGTGAGCGGTACTCCTTGGTCGAAGGCGGCCTAAAAGGGGCTAGCGTTTTTGATTACTTTCTGATGGAGCGTATTGATTCCAGGTGGGCTATCAAATTGCGGTCAGGCGCGCGATTAGATTCAGGTCCTACGCATGTCCTGTTTCCGGACTCTGAATTAGTGCGGGCTGGGCTTGATTTAAAAAATTTGAAGGAGCAGTTGGGGTTGGAGACGTCGTCAGGGAGAAAAATCTTTGATCGATAGGTTGCACTTCGGAAAACCTCTTCCTCAAGATCAATCCATGCATGCTAATAGCCTGGTTCGCGAGCATGTGAAGGATGGTGCTCACGAACCAGGCTATTTGGTAATGATATGGCACATGGCGACTTTTCCGAGCAGGTGGGCTCGGCGGATGTAGCCCTTGCTCTGGAATTGATGGACAAGGTTCTCGATGAGGTTTATCAGTCACCGCGCAAGTACTTCGTGAGAGATAGAGGCGAGAGCAGGCCACGAGTACTCGCGGCACTTCAACTTAGCCCGGTACGCGGAATCCTTCAGAGGCTCTGCGGCTGCCGGGGCCGCCTTGATGAAGAGAAGAAACTTGGGACATGGTGGCGCGCGCCACAGCACTGCGGGAACAGGGGCTGCTTCGGTGTGAAACGGCACAGGGTACGGCGCAGACGCACCGCTCGATCCCAGCTGAGCTGCCCTGAACTGTAGTTTTGTGATGGGGCGTCTCGTGGTGTCTCGCTGAGACTTTCTAATGAAGCGCCGTCTCGGCTGCAAGTTCGCCTATCGCCAGTCGATCGCATTCGCAGGTGATTGGTCCAGCCAACGCAACGCTTGCAAGGCGACAGCCTCCGAAGTGCCATCGTGCGGCGTTCCGGGCACGAGCATTCACATGGTTGACCTGCACGTCTATCCGCCGAGCCGTTTCGTGTCCCGTGACTGCCCCGCCAGCCGTAATGGTCAGTTAGGAACTCAACGATCCGCGCGGGTCGTCGCCTGAAGATTGGAGCGGACCACCTTTGTCGTCGGATGGTTGGTGCCCAGCACCCGTTCGCAGTCGGTTACAGCACCGGCCGCGCCGGGTGCTCCTTATCGGTCAGCCAGATCGGCACACCGAACCGCAACAGTGCCCACACTCCGGCACCGCTGGCGAGCGCCACACCAGCCGTCCACCACGCACGCCGTCCCACACTCACCATGCGTCCACTCAACCCACAGCACCGCCCCACAACTGGGAAGCCTTACCCCCAGGTGATCGCACCCCACACGCCCAACGCTACTAACTCCCGCACATTCACCACTGGGACTCTGGACTCACCACCGCGACCACACCTCCCGGCCCCTTTGTCCCTGCTGCGCTTAGCGCTTGGACGACGGTGTCACCAGATCGACAAGATTTTCTGGAAGACCAAGCAGGGCTGAGGTCAAAGCCTTGCAAACGACGTTGGCCAGCGGAAACCTCATTCCTTGGCCAGCGTCGTTTGTTGTCCTTGGGGGTTGCTCGACGGCCCCCAGACGGCCCAAGTCAGTCCATATTGGACAGCCTTAGTCGAGCCGCGGGAACGATTCGTGCCTGAATGAAGCTTGACCCTCATTCGAACGCCTGTGCGATGGTGTCCGGGTGCGAATGACGTGGCAACAGGCAGAGCAGTACGACGCTCAGGTAAGCCTGCTGCGCAAGCTGGCCAACACCTCCACGCGATTCAACGTCCGTGAGGTGGACGGCCAACCCGCGCTTGTCGACGACCGCCTGCCGAGTGATGAGTGCGTGCGGGTCGACGGTCCCGCGGCCTCGGACCTGATGCGCCACCTGTTCCACCTCAACCACTACGCGCTCCTGTCCCTGGTCGGCCTCCTCGAAGCAGCCCGAGGAACCAAGGCGCAGTCGAACGCAATCGAACTCCTGGAGCGGCTGAAGCTCGACCAGGACCCGTTGTAGCCGCCCGCGATCCACTGAGCCGGCGTGTTCGGGGCAAGCCTGCGGGCTGGTCGACGCCGCCAAGACGGCGAGCTGTCCATAGGTGCGGCAGCCGAGTGCAGTGACTAGCTCGCCCAAGTTGTTCACCTGGCGCTCGTTTCGACATGACCTTCTGGGTGTTAGCTACTGGCAGCCGGGTCGGTCCTGGTCTTCGCTGAGGTCAGATGGCCTATGCCGGTCGCTTGTGGTCAGCTCCGCCGGAACGGTTGCTGTATTTTGCTGCTGTACGACACCCGTTGACCAGGCATTACTGCTCCGAGCTGCCTCGATGAATCGTCGTGAGCGGGTGACCAGGTAGCCCTATCTAGCGTCGCGACGCAACAAGATGGTGTGTTTGATCGATTGTGTTCGTATGACTCCCCGTCGCCGGACGGTCAACCTCGTCCTGATCGCCGTGCTGGCTGCGGCAACTGGTTTAGTCACGAACTACGCCTCGGCAGACATGCCGGAGTGGTTCAAGGATGACCCGGTGCGGGTCTGGCTGGTGTTCGGGCTCGTTGTCATGGCCGGGGTGCTCGTGCAGGTGCTGGTGTCTCGGGAAAGCCACAGCCCCCCTCGTTACCACTGGTCAGACCGGTCTTTCCCGTGACGCCGTCGACGTTGCGCCGACCGACAGCCGATACGCCGATGGTCAGGGGACGGGATCGAGAGTTGGCGGAGGTCTTGCGGATGGTGAGTGCTCCTGAAGGCCGGTTTGTCGTGGTGTGCGGACCGGGCGGCATGGGCAAGACCACGCTAGCCAGTCGAGTCGCGGAAGAAGCAGGACGGCAGGGGCTCGCGGTGTTCTGGCTCCGGTGGCGGGGCAAGACTTTGCCAACCGGCCAGTCTGGCGAAGAGATGCTGGCGGCCCAGATGGTGCAGGTTGCCGTCACGCTGGGGCTGTCGGAGGCCCGTGTCGGCGCGGTTCAGCAATCGGGCGGAAGCCTGGTCGATCTGGTGTGGGGGCATCTGGAGCAGGTGCCAGGCTGGTTACTAGTCGTAGACAACGCGGATCAAGCCCAAGGACTTGGTCTGGATGCGCCGGTGGCGGAGCATCGCGGCTGGATTCGTCCGGGAGGTGCTGGCCTGCTGCTGGTGACCAGCCGGGACCGCGCCCCTGGCACCTGGGGCAGCGGGGCTCACCTGGTGCGGTTGACGCCGTTGCCGGCCGACGAAGGCGCCCAGGTGCTGATGGATCTTGCGCGTGATGGCGGGAACCGGGACTCCGCCCAGCGGCTGGCCTCGCGGCTGGGCGGCTTTCCGCTTGCGTTGCATGCAGCGGGTACAGCAGTGGCTCAGCCAACGGCACGGCTGCGACGGTTCGAGGCGTACTGCGACGCGCTGAACGACGGGGCATCCGGCGCGTTGATGCCGCTGGATGTCACCGATCCCGAGGTGGCTCGCACCCTGGTCGGACACACTTGGGAACTGTCACTGAACTAACTGGCAACGGAAGGACTGCTGCTGGCCCGCCCGTTGCTGCGTGCGTTGGCGTTGCTGGCCGATGCTCCAATACCCCGTAGCTTGATTGGCCCTGGCCTGCTTCCCGCGGCCATAGGGGCCACCACGCGCACTGAGATCGACTCGGCCTTGGCGGGACTGGAACGATATGGCCTGATCGATGTACCGGATAGTGCGTCAGAGCTCATCTCAGTGGTGTTGCATCCGCTCGTCCGAGAAGCAAACGCGCTACTCGCCGACCAGGCCGGAGAAACAGACGGACATCACGAAGCACTCGAAACACATTTGGTCGAGTTCGCGGAATCCTGCGTCAAGCAAGGACGCAGCGGCTGGCCTGTAACGCGTCTGCTCGCACCGCACCTTCTCGGTCTTCCGGGCTTACGCAGCGATGCGAGTTTCGCTCGTGTGCGAGACGCAATCGACAGCGTTGCCGAGCAACTTGAGGCCGCAGGCCAGCCAGCAGTGACTATCACATTGCGCCAACACGTGCTTGATGCCGAACGTGACCAATTGGGCTCTACCCACCCTGACACGCTCACCAGCCAGAGCTACCTCGCCGGCGTGCTGGACAGCCTGGGCCGCTACGACGAAGCCGAGCAACTACACCGACGCGCCCTCGCCACCCGCATCGACGTCCTCGGCCCCGACCACCCCAACACGCTCGCCAGCCAGAACAACCTCGCACTTCTTCTTCAGCGGCGGGAGGAACATTCCGTGAGGCAGTGGGCAAGGTTTCTAAGATGGCGCCATCGATAGGTCACTCCTCAAGGGCCTGGAGTCCGGTGGCAAACGTGTGGGCTGGTCGACGCCGTCAAGGCGTTGAGCTGTCCACGGGCGCGGCAGCCGACCGCCAAGACCAGCTGGATGTGTCGACCACTCGGCGCTCGTCCCAACTCGGCATCCGCCTCCCCAGGCATCATCCCGCCACCGAGCCGATCTTGCGGACAGCGGTGCCGGTCAAGGCACGCTTCCCAGTCTTGACGCGGTGCCACTGACCGCGACTGATCATGGCGTGTCGGGATGGTGCTCCGCGGCTTCCTCTGCTTCGCGGCCCCCGCAGGGGCCGCCTTGACGAAGAGAAGAAACTCTGTGTGCCTGCTGCGCTAAACGAGCCCCGCTGCGGCGTGAACGGCGCTGGGTGGGTCTCCGAAATACTTTGCTGCCCACCAGGCCCTCGTGGGAGACGTCGATGATTGGCCTAGCGCGGCGGGGTAGCCGTCTGAGGGCGTGTCCGCCCTCACGACCGCCTCCGCGATCGCCTTGCGGATCGTCGCGTCGTTGGGATTCTGCTCCTGTCCCATCGAGCAGTAGTTCTGCTGCAGAAGCAGAACGTCATCGAAGGCGCGCACGACTCCAGCCAACACGTGATCAGTAGCCCACGGCTTCGCAGCGATTTGGGCAATCCAATCGAGGACTTCGACCCAAAGATGGCGTGCTTCTTTCGTACAAGCCCAAAGACTACTCCCACCCGTACGAAATCGAGCTGACCGACCTTCGGTCGTCGAGGAAGCCGAAGCGCCGCAGGGTGAAGGGCAGCGTCTTCAAACGTGGCAATACATGGACCTACTCGTTCGACGGTGAGAAGCACCCGCTGACGGGCGACCGCCAGCAGATCCGCAAGAGCGGATTCGCGACCGAGGACGACGCTTGGGACGCGATGGAGAAGGCTCAGGTGGAGGTCGCCACCGAGACGTACGTCAAGCCGTCCAGAGCCAAGGTGTCCGACTTCTTGGCAGCTGGCGCTCGACAAGTTCACGGTGGCGGTGCTGCGCCGCCACCTCGCATAGGTGGAAGAGGAGAAGGAGGCATTCGGGAGCGGTTACCAAGATCACAGTCTTGTCTTCTGCTGGGAAGACGGCCGGCGATATACCCCGACACAATCACCGAGCAGTTCAACCGACTCGTTGATCGGGCCAAGGTGCCGCTCATCCGGCTACACGACGTGAGGCACACCTACGCCACGATCTCGCTGAGATCCGGCGTGCACCCGAAGATCGTGAGCAGTCGGCTCGGGCACTCGAAGGTCGCATTCACCCTCGACACCTACACCGAGGACATCCCAGACCTCGATGCGGAAGCCGCGGAGACCATCAGTGGTCTATTCCTGCCGAGAGAGACTGACTGACCTCGTAGAGCCCGTTTGTGTACGGATTTGTGTCCCGCAGGCCGGTGCGGGGAGTTGTTGGCGTGCGTGAAAACCGGAAGGCCCCTGATCATTGCTGATCAGGGGCCTTCGGGCTGATGTGGGCGATACTGGGATCGAACCAGTGACCTCTTCGGTGTGAACGGCACCGGCTAGGTCGCAGCTGCTCATGTGCGTCTCAGAAGTGGTGTGGCCACCTGCTGGTTTGCGATGACCGGTCTCGTTATGTCTCGCTGCACCCAGCCCGATTCACGTCGTCTCGGCTACAGGTCCGGTCACATCCGTTCACCCCGGCGGCCAGTTCCGTGCACGGGCATTGGTCTAGTGAGGCGGACTGCCATCTCATCGAACGGCGTCGGGATTGTCCGCAAGCGGCTCGCGTCCAGGCAGCGAAGCGCCCTTCAGCAGAGCGGCAAGGGCCGTCAGAAAGTGCTCCAGGTCGTCCGCCAGGGTCCACGCCACCACGTAGTTGTCGACGACCGCGACAACGTGATCACGTTTGGACGAAGGAAACCTCTCGTAGAGCCTGATCAAGAAGCCGAGGGCGAGCGCCTCAACACCCGGGATGACGTCGACAGGGATGCGATCGTCGCGCTTAGGGAGATCGAGTTCGATCTGCACCCGGTCTCGCGATCGGTTGATGCCAAGTAGTCCAGGAAGGCTGTGCTCGGCTGCCAGCTCGGGTGAGACGTCATGTCGGGCCATGGATCTCAGCGTGCCAGAGCGCAGGCCTGAGCGTCCTGGTGCTTTGCCATCGGCCGCCGAAGCGCCGCACGAGTGCACGCTTGACAGCTATTCGAACGTGTGTGCGATTCTCTCATTGCTGGTCGCAGGGGGCGTGACCAGGCACATCGACTCAAGGAGCGCTCCATGCCATCAACGCCGCCACTAACCACCCCCGAGCTTCTTCGCCATGCTGCCGAGCGCCTTCGCGAGGTCGCTGGCCGGGCGGAGCAGCTCGCGGACGCTGGTACGTCGTGCTTCAACGATCAGCGTGTAGAGCTCGCCGCCGGCCTAGCTCATCAGGTGCTGGAGATCCCGAGCCCTGAACGGCGATCGGAATGACCGCAACGCAACACGTCGTCACTTGGCGATCAACAAACGGAGCTCCGCTGGTGTCAAACCACTGCGGACCCCTGTGGATCATCCTGTGACAGTTCGAACACAGGACCACCAGGTCGGCCAGGCGAGTCTTGATTGGGCCTGTGACGTGAAAGGGAACGGCATGGTGTATCTCGGCAAAGCCCGCACCGCGGTCACCGTACGTCTGCTTGAAGTCGAAGGTGCAGACCTCACATGCGAGCCGATCATGTCGGCCCGTGACTTCCTTGATCTTATCGCGGCGGAGCTTGGGATTGCGCTCGCGCGCGACACTGCGGCGCTGTAGCAGGCTGCCTTCAAATGCTTGTCCACCTATTCCGTTATCAATGGCGGGCAGGTCGTCGAGTCGTCCAGCAGCAGCTCGGTGCGAAGGGCGACTGCGATTGCGTGCATATCCTCGGGCTTCGCGATGAAGTCGTCGTGCACTGGCTTGTCCAGCTGGCCACCGTTGCTAGGTGTGCGGTCAGGATCGGATCGTTGCAGCGCTTCGTCAATGAAGGAATGTCTGAACGCCGTTGGTGAGGGTGCGGACCTCGCCTGACCGCTGCTACTCCGTACGGGTTGACGCCGGATGAAGTGGCGCAGACGCGCTTCGCCGCGCCTTAGGTTCACGCCCCATGACTTCGAGCGTTCCTCGCCAGCCCCATCGTCCTGCGGTCAGAACTGGCCGAAACCGCCGCCCTGGCCGGCTCACGATCCCGAGTAAGCGACAAGGCCCCGTGGTGCAGGCAGTGATCGGAGTGGTGAAGTGGCACGGCTGGTCAAAGGTGCCGACCGTCGTCGGCGTGATCGGCGTGGCGGTCGGCCTCGTCTACGCCGGCCAAACACTGGTGGCGACGCGAAAACAGTCAGAGGCGACGGAAGCCCAGGTGCGGCTCGCGGATCAGGGCCAGCAGAGCGAGCGGCTCAGCCGTGCGGTCGAACAACTGAGCTCAGACAAGATCGACATCCGGCTTGGTGCCATCCACTCGCTAGAACACCTTGCCAACGATGCTGAGCGCTTCCGACCTGCGATCACGTCGGTGCTCGTGACGTTCGCCAATCAACACGTGCCCACCAAGCCATGCCCGCCCAATCAGGTCAAGCCGGTGGTGGACATCCAGGCCGCCATGACCGTGTGGCGACGCGCCGCGTGGCTCCGGGAGAACCTGTACCGAGGCGGTGGGCCCGGCATCGACATGCCGAGCGCGTGTCTCAGCGGCGCGATTCTCACCAAAGCACCGTTGAACAACGCCCGGCTCGCTGACACAGGCTTGCGCGATGTTGACTTCGTTTCGGCGGAACTCCGCTCGGCGAACCTGCGGGGCTCGGACCTCGCCGGTGCGAAGCTCAGCAATGCAGATCTCAGTGAGGCCAATATCGCGTCCTCCAACATCACACGGGCCGATCTCACGGGCGTGAGGTTGTCCGCTGCCAAGCTCACCAAGGCCAATCTCGGCTTCGCGAATCTGAGCTACGCGGACCTCAGCAAGGCAGATTTCACCGGGGCCAGCCTGCGCGGCGCGAATCTCACCGGCGCGAACCTGACCGGCACGGTATTCGATGGTGCGGATCTCACCGATGCCATTGGCGTGCGCTGACGGCGGTCCGCCGTAGGTGCCGATCAGAGCTTTCAGCACTGACGACCACACCTCCCCCGTCCCCTCGTCCCCGCTGCGCAGGTCGCCTGGGGTTAAACGATGGCCGGGAGCAGGGAGGCGGGGACCCTCCTCAGTCAGCGCGCCAACACGTCTGCGTAACGGTCTGGCTACTAGTAGCGACATGCGCATAAGATGCGCTGAACAGAGTAGTAGGCAGGGCCGTATGGTCCAGTTGTTACGAGAGGAGATCGGGATGCCTCGCAGGCGCAAGGGGTCCGACACCTGGCACTTCTGCACCAACTGTTCCCAGTGGCCGACCAGTGACTACGAAACCGGCACTGGCGTCAGTGGCGAGAAGTGCAACGAGTGCAAGTCCAAGCAGAGCAACGGTGGCTGCAAGGCGGGCTGACATGGCACGTCGGTGGCCGGCCCTGCAAGCCCGTCCGCTCTACTTGCGGGGCCTGCAGGGCCGGTCGGTCGCTCTCCCGTCCGGTCGGGGTAGGCCCTACCTCCCGTCGCCGGGCGCGGGTGGGTGGCCGAAGGCCGGGCCCCGACCGCTTGCCCGAGCGACACAGAGACGGGGCCGTGAAGTCCCTGTCGGACGGGAAGGGCCAGTGCGACCGAGCGGCCCCAGGGACCCGCTTTGAACGAAGAGGAGAAAGTCTGAACATCGTGCTGAAACCGATCTCTTCGGTGTGAATTCTCGGCAGGTTGGTCAACCGCAGTCTTTGTCGAGGTCAGAGGCTCACTGCAGGTCGCTCGCAGTCGCCCTCGGCCGATGCGGTTGCTGTACTTTGCTGCTGTACCGCAACCGCGTGACCAGCGACTATGCCCTGTTAGCAGGCTACTCGTCCTCGTCGTGGGCTACGTGCCGTCTCCGCGAGGCCGGAAGCCGTAAGAGGCGGACCAGTAGTCTTGTCCTCGTTGGTTCCTCGCGCACCGGTCGTGGCACTAGCCACCAGACACGGATTTGGGCTGTCACAACCCTGCGGAGGTCTCCTCGCGCTCGTAACAGTGGCAGCGCCTTCCTCGACAAGCGTCCCGAGGGAGGCGCCATGCATCGAGCTTTGATTGCAACTGCCATCGCTGCCGCAGTAGCGGGGTGTTCTGGCGGATCGGCGGACTCGAGCACAGCGGGCGTATCGACTACGCCGTCGACGAGTTCAACCACCACCACAACGACGACCAACCCGAGCCGCGCCCTGGGAGCGTTGGCGGCCGAGTGGGACAAGAAGTTCGATGTGGCAATGAAAGCTTCCGTCGCGCAACCCTGTGGTCAAGCAACCGTGCGAACCCCAACGTGCGCGAGCTGGTTGACGGACCAGGTCCAGATCGTGTCCGCGCTCGACGCCGCACTCCGCGCACGCGGCGATTCCAGTCGCTATGTCAAGACCCTCGTGACCATCGAGAAGGTCATGCAGTCGAGCGAGGCATACGCCAAAGCCAAGTGCTACGCCGGCGGTGGTACCGATGAGGATTGCTGGAGCCACGCATGGCAGATCGGCATCGGTACATTGACGGTCAAGACACAGTTGCGGGCGGACGACCTTAGCCGCTAAGGCCAGAGGCCCCGCCCGTTTGGACATCGACCGCGGTGAACGCGTCTTCTTCGGTGGGACGGGGCTGGCTACGTTGCAGACGCACCGCTCGATCCCAGGTGGAGCTGCCTTGAGCTACAGGTTTGTACCCGGACGTCTCGTGGCGTCTCGCTGAGTCATCCTAGTGAAGCGCCACTCATCCCATGGACACTCCAAGAGGGCGACCTGTGATCAATCTTCAGCAAGTAGCAACTCCTCTGTCCGAGGATGTCAGGCGACTCGAATTCGCCCTTGCCGGTTTCCGTGCAGCAAGGTCGCGACACGAGGAAGCCAGGGCAGCCCGCGATCTGGGCAGCTCGTACACGTCAGCCGTTGAAGCGACCATGTGGGTTATCGCGATCAACGACCAGCTTGAGAAGTTGTACGGGCAGTCCTACAAAGGCGCACGTGATCAGGACACGTATGGGCTGGTAACCCGCGGTGTCCGCTGGGTTCGCAACCGGCACGCCCATCAACTACCAGTCACCGTGGACGAAGATCCCACGACGTTCTTCGGCGGTACGAAGGGGATCATCAGCCTGAACGCCGGAATACGCTGGCGTGAGGTGTCCGAACTCCCGCCACCGGACCCACGTTTTCCGGATCCGGACGGCGAGACTGCTTACCGCGCCCACATGGAAGGCAGGGGCACACACAAGGCTTTGGCTATGTGTGATCTCTGGTTCTCTGAACTAGAGAAATGTCCCAGCTTCTTACTGAGGTCAACAACCTGACGGCTTCGAGCACGACGGCCACTTCTCCCCATGTCGTCTCGTCCCAGCGCTAAACGATGGCCGGGACAGGGCCCTCGTCAGAGAGGATGCGATCCCAAACTCAGCGCTGGCCGTGTTATTGTAAGCCTTTCCAGGCTTGAAACTCAACGACAGCATTTGTGATAATTTCGTTGCTCTTTTTTTGGAACTCTGATATGTCGAGTCTGTGAAGTTGATATACCCCGGTAGTTACGGCCTGAAGCGAAAAGCATGGTGCGAGTACTGAGCTGAGGAGAATATCTGAGTCGGCCTTAATGCTTGGTTCTTCTGTGCTGAAGTCGATCGATGTCGCTGTTAGCCAAAATGCCGCGTGTACCGATCCTGAGGCAACTCCATACAGTCCGGGCGCGTTTGCCAGCCACTTTTGTGCAAGCTCAGTGATGTTTGGTTTGCATGGAACTTGCAAGCTTTCGTTCCGTCTCTTTACGTGGCTAACGCTGTTCTTGTGGTAGACCACTTCGATTCCCGCCCTTGTTAGGGCTTTCAAAGTTCGAGCAGTAGCCTTACTGAGTCGTTGCTCTATCGAGGAGTCGAAGTGTCTAGCCAGCTTTGACTGCTCTTGGAGTCCTTCCATTTGACTCGCGGCGCCCCTGAGTGCGAGCTCCATCGCCGATACGTCTGGATCTGTAAGGTATCTCGCTCGCATGCCGCTTTCGATGGTTACTCGTGCGAGCGACATCGGGGACCAGTGTGGTAGTGGTGGAACAGTTATCAGTTTTCTGATCGACCTTGTGTGGTCAATAAGCGTGTTGTGATGCAGTGTGGCGGTTGCTAGAGATCTCTTGAATAGCTTGCGGAGGTGATATCGGTGGTCGCTTGACTGAGTGTCCGTCTCCTTGAAGATCCATGAAGGGATAATTGGTCGATTCTCGCGGAAAATGCCCTCTAGAAGCTGGGTCGACTGATCCAAGTGCCAATCGAGGAGATCACGTGATCTATTGATCAGGCCGACTGGCACTCCGGAGGATGTGGGCCGCGGTCCATTCGATGTGCTCACGTTGCCCCCTCGGCGGTAGATACAGGGGCTATCGCGCGCTCTGCCAACGCGTTACGGGCACTTGCGGTGGCTGCCGGGGTCGGTCACGCCTCTGCCCGCTGGCGGGCCAGGGTGACGGAGCCGGGCCCTGGCCCTTGCCGAGCGGGCTCAAGCGCCGCGGCGCGAGCGGCCTCGGCAGGGGCTGCCTTGACGAAGAGAAGAAACTCTGTGTGCCTGCTGCGCTAAACGGCCCCGCTGCGGCGTGAACGGCGCCGATTGGGTCTCCGAAATACTTTGCTGCCCACCAGGCCCTCGTGGGAGACGTCGATGATTGGCCTAGCGCGGCGGGGTGCCGTCTGCGGGCGTGTCCGCCCTCACGACCGTCTCCGCGATCGACTTGCGGATCGTCGCGTCGTCGGGACTCTGCTCCTGCCCCATCGAGCAGTAGTTCTGCTGCAGAAGCAGCACGTCATCGAAGGCGCGCACGACTCCAGCCAACACACGATCAGTAGCCCACGGCTTCGCGGCGATTTGGGCAATCCAATCGAGGACTTCGGCCGACGACCTAGAGTCGGTCAGCTCGATTTCGTACGGGTGGGAGTAGTATTTGGGCTTGTACGAAAGAAGCACGCCATCTTTGTGGGTTTTGATTTTCCATACTCCCCGGCTCGTGTTGGTCTTCTGGCGGAATGGTGATTGACTCACGACTGCCCTTTCTTGGTCAATGAAAGGCGTGGCGGGGAGAGACGGGAACGTCGCCCCGGCTCAAGGCACAGTGACACGTCACCTGTCACCCAGATGCATCGCTACCCGCTCAAGCGCGGCCGTCAGCTCGTCGAGTGACTTCGTCTGCTGCAGCGAATTTGGCGGGGTTGTGTTGCAGACCCGTATAGGCGCATTGGCGTCATAACCGCGAAGGATCACGAACGCCACCGGCCCTGTGCCCATCGTCCAGTGGTGGATCACCGCGGCGACTTGTGCGTGCACGGGTCCTTCCACTCTGACCGGCTTCTCGATCACGATGTGTTCGCCGACCTGCGGAAGGATGCTGCTGGGGTACTCCTCGACTGCCAGCGTAGGTTCGAAAGTGAGGTCCCTGCTTCCTCGTATCTCGCGCCAAACCGGTGTCACCTCTGGGCCTTGTGCCAGCAGCATCACAATGGTTGCTTCCTCGGACATGTCATGATCCTTTCGGGGGCGAGCACCAGAGCCCTGCTTGGTCATCGTCACCGGAGCCCAGTCCACCGCGATCAGACGGCTTGGCGCCCGGTTCAACCCCAACTCCTCGGAGAGTTCGCGCCGACGTGCGGCGGCCAGCGATTCGTCGATGTCCACATACCCACCAGGGATGTCCCACCCGTTGGTCTATTCCGGCTCATTTTCGGCCATCCCAGGAACCTTTCGCTGGCGTGCCAACTCGTCGATCCGGCGCGCTGTCAGCGCCTCATGGACGGTCCATAGCACAGCTCCGAGCATCGACACACCTGCCAGGATGCTGCCGCTCGGAGCGCCAGTGGTCACGCTGATAAGGACTATCTGCAGTACGGCGAAGATCAGATGTGCGCTCACGACAAGGAAAGACGGGTCGCGGTTGGGATCGGCGCGGTGCCAGTCATGCGCCTGCAGGTAGCGGTAGGCGTAACGCGGCAGGGTTGCTGCCGCGATGGAGCCGCCAGTGAGGGTGAGGGCGGCGAACAGTGGTACTGGCCGCAGTCCGGACACGATCCCGGCGCCACCGAGACCTCCAGCCCATGCCAGCGCGGTCGCCACCACGGTGGCCGCCAGCAATCCGGCGGCACCGACGCGTGCGACCGGAGGCAGGAATGGAAACAGCACGGTGAGCGATCGGGTCATCACGCGACCTCGTGTGGTAACTCGATGTGCGGGCTCTGCGGGGCTTGACGCGTCGGATGTTCTCACGGGTGATCACTCCTCTGGAGACCGGAGGCCGCAAGGCCTGTAGGTAGTCGTTACAACACCGTGTTGGTCCGCTACATAGAGTAGCGGCAGGTGTGGGCAAGCCTGCCTCGGTGAACGCACGACCTGGCGACACGCGCTGAGCTTGTCTTTAACGCCTGACAGGATGGGCGACGAGGGGGTGTGCAGATGACCACTGGAGATGCAAGCCCGTGGCTGACCAGGAGCGGGTCCAGCGGCGGTGTTGATGACGCTGGCGCTGTGCTGCGCGCTTGGCGTACGTCCAACCGTCAGAACCAGACGGTTGTCGCCAGCCTCCTCGGCATCACCCAGCAGAATCTCAGCCAGATCGAGAATGGCTCGCGACCGATCTCACTGGAGCTGCGCCGAAAGCTGGTCGAACTGCTCGGCATCGCGCCAGAAGATCTAGGCCTGTCGTCGGGTCAAGCGCGTTCTCTGATCGCCTCCGACGATGCCAGTCCCGAAATCGCGTCCAGCCGCTTCCAGTGGCGCAACCAGCGCCGTTGGCTGAACCAGCACCGCTCCGACCTTGCCCAGCTCGCGGTGAAGCTCTACCCGGCCGAGTACCGCGTCCCGCGTACGCCGCTGATCGCCCACCCGGACTGGGTCACGAGCGGCCTCCTTGAGTTGTCGACGCTGAACCTCACGCTCTCCGAGCAACCCCACTCAGCTGCGGTCGACGGCTCGGAACCTGAGACCGAGGCGGTGCGACCGCTCCGCGTTGGCACGACCCACTTCGAGCGCTACACGTCGGTCATCAAGCACCTGGACCCGCCGACGCTCTTCGAGTCGCGTCCGAGCTACCGCTTGCTCGGTGGCGAACTGGCGACGAGCACGTTCGAGTTCGGCCTCGCGGCGTACTTCGACAAGCTGGACGTCTCCGAAGCACTGGGCCACGAACTTGCACGAGCCTGCATGGACAACCGCATCCCTGCCGATCCTGCGCAGCTGCGCGGCCAGCTGCCGTTCCGCGACCTCATTGGCGACCCGTTCGACCCGACGCGGCGCGCGATCATTCCCGCGATCACCACGCTCACGATCCGCCTCCGCAGGTACCCAGCGGAGCCGTCGTTCCTGCTGCACTGGCGCGACCCGGCGAAGGTCGCGACCGCGGGCGGCGTGTACGACGTGATCCCGGCCGGCGAGTTCCAGCCGTCCAGTGTCGCGCTGTGGGACCGCAGCAACGACTTCGACATGTGGCGGAACATCGTCCGCGAGTACTCCGAGGAGCTGCTCGGAGAGCCGGAGTTCGACGGCACGCGCACGCAACCGATCGACTACGACAACTGGTCGCTCTACCGCGAGCTCACGCAGGCGCGACGGGAAGGCACCGTCGGCGCGTTCTTCCTCGGCATCGGAATGGACGCGCTGACGCTCGCCGCCACCATGCTCACGGTCGTGGTGATCGACGACGACGTGTTCGAGAAGGTCTTCGGCGACGCCGTCCGCTACAACGACGAGGGCGAGATCGTGTCGGTGGGCGGCGGCACGCCCACGGAGGGCATCCCGTTCACTGCGGAGTCGGTGGATCGGATGCTCAGCTCGGAGCCGATGGCGTCACCGGGTGCGGCCTGCCTCGCGCTTGCCTGGAAGCATCGTGACCAGTTGCTCGGGTTCTGACCGGAGAGGACGCAATGCCGACGCCTGAACAGTGGCTCGAAGTTCGCGCTTACCTGGGCGAACACCGTCATACGCTCGCGATCAAGGCCGCTGAGCAGTACCCGGACACGGTGAAGGTGGCGGACACGCCGCTGCTCACGTCTGAGAGCTGGGTGCCGGCCGTACCAGTGCCGCTGACGGACCTTGCGTTGGAACTGCAGCGCGAAGGGGAGTTCCACGGTGTCGTCGGTACCGGGGACGCTGCAGTGAACGTCTTGCCCGAAGGCGGTTGTCGCAGTTACTCAGAGGCGATGGCCGAACTTGCGGCGCCAAAGGTGTTCCAGAACCGGTCGACCTACCGCCTGATCGAGGCCGATCTCGCCGACAAGCACCTGACTTTCGGCATCGGCTCCTACTTCGACGGCATTGATGTGGGAGAGGCCTGCGCGCACGAGTACGCCGCGCGCGAGCTTGGGCACGTCGACTCGCTGCGGCTGCGTGCCGCGGTCGGCGATCCGTGCGACCCGAAGCGCAGGCCGACGAACGTCGCCATCAGTACTCTCACCATCCGCCACGACCGCGCGAGCGGTGAGGCGACGTTCTTCCTGCACTGGCGCGATCCGAAGCGGGTCGGTCACGCCGGCGGGATGTACCAGGTGTTACCCGTCGGAATCTTCCAGGCGTCCAGCGACGACGAGCGGAACACCGAGAACGACTTCTCGCTGTGGCGCTGCATGATCCGCGAGTTCGCGGAAGAGCTGCTCGGTGCTTCCGAGGAGCACGAGTCGCCGATCGACTACGACGGTTGGCCGTTCGCCAAGCGGCTCACCGACTCGGTGGGGGACAGGGTGAACGTGTCCTACCTCGGGATGGGCGTGGACCCCCTGACGTTCGCCACGGACATGCTGACCGTCGCCGTGATCGAGGCGGAGCTGTTCGACGAACTGTTCGGTGACCTGGTGGCGCACAACGACGAGGGGCGCGTGCTCGAAGGACTTGCGTTCACCGCCAAGAACATCGAGCGGTTCGTGCACCGCGAGCCCACGCAGGCGGCCGGCGCGGCACTGCTCGCATTGGCCTGGCAGCACCGCGAGGCGTTGCTCACGTGACCGAGTTCGCGATTGTCGGGCGCGGCTGGCGGGCTGACTTCTACCTGAGGTTGGCGCGCGAGCTCGCGCACGACGTCGTGGGTGTCGTGACGAGGTCGCCTGAGCGCGGGCACGAGGTCGAGAGGGCCTGGGACGTGCCGACCTACCGGTCCGTCGCGAAGCTGCTCGCCGCCACAGAGCCGCGGTTCGTCGTCACGTCGGTCGCGAAGAGCGCGAACCCAGACGTGATCCGTGAGCTGGTCGATCGTGGAACGCCGGTGCTGGCCGAGACGCCGCCCGCGCCAACTCTCGACAGCCTCCGCGAGTTGTGGGCGACTGCAGGGGAGAGCGGCCTGGTGCAGGTCGCGGAGCAGTATCCGTTCCAGCCAATGCACATGGCGCGGCAAGAGCTCGTTCGCCGCGGCCTCATCGGCACGCCGACGAGCGTCGAAGTCTCGTCGACGCACGACTACCACGCTGTTGCGCTGATCCGTGGCCTGCTCGGAGTCGGCTTCAGCCCGATTGAGGTGGCTGGCCGCAGGTTCACCTCTCAGCTGTTGCGAGGCCCCGACCGATCAGGCTGGCCATCGGCCGATGAGCTGGTCGAGACGCAGCAAACCGTTGCGACGCTTGACTTCGGCAGTGGCCGCATGGGGCTGTACGACTTCACGTACAACCAGTGGTGGCACCCGCTGCGAACTCATCGCCACGTCGTGCGCGGCACCCATGGTGAGATCGTGGATGACCGCGTGATGCGGATGGCGGATGTGCGGTCACCGGTGCTGAGTCGCATCGAACGCCGCCAGGCCGGCGTCGACAGCAACCTCGAAGGCTTCGCGCTCGACACGCTGTCTGTCGACGCAGGGGTCTTGTGGCGCAACCCGTACTTCCCGAAACGCCTGTCGGATGAAGAGATCGCCATCGCGACGTGCCTGGACCGGATGGCGGCCTGGACGCAACATGACGGGCCAGCGCCGTATCCGCTCGCAGAGGCGTGTCAGGACCAGTTGATTGCGCTTGCGATCGCTCAGGCTTGCGACACCGGGCAGCCGGTGACCACGACCGAAGAGGCCTGGGCCGCCTGAATACAACGCCCCGTTGTACAACGCGGCGTTGTTGGAAACCGACCCCGATCAGCCGCGATGCTCGTCATGTCCACAACGGATGACGGGACGGGGGAAGTGATGACGCGGCAAGAGCTACTCGGCCGGCAGGCCAGCGATGAGATCGGTGACGCGGCTTTCCAGCGCGTCGACGTCGCGGCGAACGGCGCGGAGCTGGTCGCGGACCTCGGTGAGGCCGATGCGCGCCTCTTGGAGCTGCTGGTCTGCGGTCGTCGCCTGGGTGCTCGGATCGCTGACCTCCGCCCTGGCGTTGGGCTTGATCTTCACGCGACCCTCGGCAGCGAGAAGGCGCATGGCCTCGCCGACCGTGTTCGGCGCGGCACGGAACTCCCTGGCGAGATCGCGGTAGCTGGGGAGCTTGGCTCCTACGACAAGCTTCTCCGAGACGATTTTCTGACGGATCTGGTCGGCTAGCTCGGCGCGACTGCGCTGCTCAGCGCCGGGGTCCACGTCTCCAGTCACCCGCACAGGCTACTCGTGTCTTAAGCCACCTGTTGACACGTCTCAGCCGTGTCTCTACTGTCTCAATACACATCAACTGACTTAAGTCACTCAGTCCGGAGGTTGGCGCAATGTCCATTAGTTCCGTCGCACAGGTCCTTCGAGCGGACGGGCTGTTCGTGATCGACGACGTCGCCGTGATGGACGACTGCCAGCAGTTGAACGACCTCGAACTGCTGAGTACGGCGCTCCAGGACGCCCTGGCGGCGCAGGCGAGCGGCGAGGTGATCGGCCCGGAGGTCGACGAGCTGACGTTGCGACGCGCTGAACGCCGCGCGCGGCGCGCGGACGCCCGTAGGTCCCTTGACGTGCAGGTTCTTGGAGGTGCGGCATGAGCGAGCACGGATTGATCAAGTACGACGGGCTGTACCACCTGCTGTCGACGCTTCCGGGTGCGGACTTCGGCGGTCGCCCGGCGTGCGCCGACGAGGACCCGGAGCTGTTCTTCCCCGAGTCCGGCCAGGTGGCGCAGATCAGTAAGGCGAAGTCGGTGTGCGCGTCCTGCCCGATCCTCACGGCGTGCTTGTCCTACGCGCTGCACCACGGGGTGCAGGGCGTGTGGGGCGGGACGTCCGAGGAGGAGCGTCGGGCGATGCGCCGGGCGGACTGGACCGAGAAGGCGGTGGCGTGATGAGCAACCTCCCGGAGCTGCTGAAGTTGGCTGCGCGCGTGGTGCGGGACCACCCGGACGCGCCCAGGGTGGCCAGTGTGTCCGTGGATTACCGCGGGGTGCGCGTGCAGATCGGGTCGGTGCACGACTCGTTGCGGCCGATCGCGAAGTGGGCGCAGGCGCTGCGCACCACGGTCGAGATCACTCCGCACAGCAACTTTTACGGGGCGACCGCGACGAAGTCGGTGGACGTTGCCGGGGTCGGCGAGACGTGCGTTGTGGTGTGGACGCACTTGGAGCTCGCCGAAATCCTCATGCTTGCTCGCGATCTCGGTGTGGTTGTGGGCGCCACAAGCGGTTCGGTTGAGATCACTCCGCAGCGGTTGTTGACGGTTCTGGACGCCGGTCTTGCGGAAGGTCGGGTGGCGTGATGCGCATCCGATCCCTGGCCATGCTGCCGTTCTCGTTGCTGTGGTCGCTGATCAAGCTGTTGTTCTGGCCCGGCGTGATCGTGGTGTTCTGCTTCTACGTGCTCCCGGCGTCGTGGTTCGTGTTCGTGCTCGCCGCGGCCGGCGGTTACGTGGTGGCCGTGCTGCTGGTGTGGAAGGTGATGGCGCGCGGCAAGCTCGCCTCGCTGGGCCGCGGTGTCGTCACGGTGCGCGAGACGCAGAAGCGCGGTGATCGGCGATGACCACCATCGATCGCAAGGCCGTGCGGATCGCGGCGAGCACCGAGGCGGACATCCGCCGCGCGGACGCGCTGCGGTGCGGGAACTCGAGGTGCGGCGCGCGGAGATCGACCTGGCCCGCGAGCGTGCCCAGAGCAAGCGTGCAGAACGCTTGGCGCGTGACGAGGACCGGCAGGCAGAGCTCGCCCGCAAGCGGGTGGAGATCGAGCAGCGCAAGACCGCACGGCGTGAACGGGCCGAGCAGCGCCGGGTGCTGCGTGCGGCCTGGTCGGCGCGGGTCACCGGCTGGCTGGCCGATCGGGTGATCGTGGTGCCGATCGTGCTGGCGATGGTGGGCGCGTGGTGGGGGCAGTTCCAGCTGTTCAGTCAGCGGCTGGGGTGGCCGGCACCGCTGGCCGCCGCGGCTGCGACGGGTATCGAGTGCATCGGCTTTGTGTGTGGCCGGTTGGCGCACGTGGCCCGGCAGCCGGTCGTCGTGACCACTGTGGACGGCCGTCAGGTGGAGCGTGATGACTCCGCGTGGGTGGAGCGTCTGGTGATGTGGCTGGTGGTCGGTTACGCGGCCGGGTCGAACTGGGCGCACTCGGGTGATCCGACGGTAGGTGTGCTGTCGATCGTGGGTGTGGCGGTGTGGGAGACGCGGGAACGTCGTGCGCATCGTCAGGCGCTCGCGGCGGCCGGGCGGCTTCCGGCGCGGCGCCCGCGGTTCGGCGCGGTGCGGTGGCTGCGGTACCCGATGTGGACGTGGCGGGCGTGGTCGGTCGCATTGCGGCACGGACTG
>NZ_VSRL01000091.1 GCF_012184385.1 Lentzea indica | reverse complement strand
TGGGTCGATGCGCTGTCCCAGTGCGGCCAGGTCGACGAGGCGGTCGCGGCACCTTCGCCGGGCTGTCCGGCTGGGCGTGGGCACAGCGGCGGCGGAAAGCCGGATGAAGCTCGCGTTCGCTCTCGTGCACCAGGGCCGTGCGTCCTCCGCCCTGCGCGAGGTCGATCGGGCGGTCCCTTCGCTCGGTGCTCGTGCTCGCGGACAGCGCGCCGTGATCCTCTACCACCTCGGCCGGCTCGACGACGCGTTCGCCGACTACCAGTCCGCCGAGCGCGCGTTGCGCCGCGGCGGCGACAAGCTCGCGTTGCAACGTCGGCCGTGACCTCGTCGTGGGCATCATCGCCGAGAACCTCGGCTTCGTGGAGAGCCGCCGCGGTGACGTTCCGGCTGCTCTGGCGCATCTGGACCGCGCCGAGCGGATCATCGCCCAGCACGGCGGTCAGCTCGCGCCCGTCCTCCAGGACCGCGCCGAGCTGCTGCTGTCGGTCGGGTTGGTGAGCGAAGCCCGCGACCACGCTTCTCAGGCCGTCACGGCGTTCCGCGACGATGGCCGCCGGCTCAAGGTCCCCGAGACCCGGCTGTTGCTCGCGGACGCCGCTCTGCTGGCCTCCGACTGGCCGCCGCCGGTCAGCACGCTCACGCCGCGCTGGCCCAGTTCACCAGGCAGGGTCGTGATCATCACGCCGCTCTGGCCCGGTCGACGGTGCTCAGGGCGGCGTTGAGCGCCGGGAAGCCGTGCCGGATCAGCGACCCCGATGGCATGGTGGCCGCACTGAGGGGCCGCCCGGCCGCCGTGGTCCAGGCGCACATCGACCTGGCTCTCGTCGCCGAACGCCGAAGACAGCCTGCACGCGCGGTCTCGCATCTGACCATCGCGAGCCAGGCGCGGGTTCGTGGCCCTGCCTCGCTGCGAGCCCGCGGCTGGTACGCGGAAGCCCTGCTGCGCCGGCGCACCAACCCACGTTCCGCCGCGGCAGCCGCACGACGCGGCCTCCGTGTTCTCGACGAGAACCACGCCGCGCTGGGCGCCAGTGATCTCCGCGCTCACTCGGCCATGCACCGCGCGGACCTGGCCTCGCTGGGCCTGCGTGTCGCTCTGGACGCGGGCAGGCCCGCGGACGTCTTCGAATGGTCCGAACGCGGCCGCGCCAGCAGGTTCCTCCACCGCCCTGTCCGCCCACCCGACGACCCGGAACTCGCCTCGCTCCTCCCTCAGTTGCGCGCCACGGCCTCCGAACTCGAACGCGCCCGAGCCGAGGGCCTCCCCACCCTGAAGCTCGAACACCGCCAGGTCGAGCTGGAGCGTCAGATCAAGAACCGCAGCCGTCTGCTCCGAGCGACCACGGACGGCCCAACCGACCCGGTCCGGCCGTCCGAACTGGACCTCGGCGACCGCGTGCTGGTCCAGTTCATCGAGATCGACGGCTCCCTGCTGGCGTTGACCCTCGCGAATGGACGGCTGGACCTGCGCACGGTGGGCTCCGTTCGCGAGATCAGCGATCTGCTCGAACGCGTGCCGTTCGCGTTGCGACACTTGGCGAGGCGGCCACGCCCGGAGATCAGGAACCTGCTGCGCGCCACCGCCGCCAAGCTGGACGATCTCCTCCTGCCGCGGTGCGATCGGCCGCTGGTCGTCGTGCCGACCGGCGTGCTGCACGACGTCCCGTGGTCGACTTTGCCTTCGTGCCAAGGAAAACCGGTCGTCGTCTCACCTTCGGCGACGCTCTGGCACACCGCGGCGAACCGGCCTGCCCGACCGAGGACCTTCGCGGTGGCCAGCGGTCCTGGCCTGCCCGGTGCCGAGGAAGAAGCCGAAGCCGTGGCGGAGATCCACCAGACGTCCAACCCGCACAACGCGACGGTGGACGACGTTCTGAAGGCGCTCGGCACGGCAGGCACCGTGCACCTCGCCGCCCACGGCCGGCTCAACCCGGACAACCCGTTGTTCTCGGCGCTGTCCCTGCACGACGGCCCCCTGGTGGTCCACGACGTCCAGCGCCTCGAACAGGTCCCGGAGACCGTGATCATGGCCGCCTGCGACGTCGGCAGGTCCGTGGTCGTGTCCGGCAACGAACTCCTGGGCCTCGCCGCGACGTTCCTCGAACGCGGCGCCTCGCGGCTGATCGCCTCGGTCGTCCCCGTCCCGGACGCGGAGACCAAGGACCTGATGATCGCGGTGCACCGCCGGTTGCGCGACGGCCGCTCGCCGGCGCTGGCGCTGGCAGAGGCCCAGGAGGAACTGGACCGGCCGAACGGCTTCGTCTGCGTCGGCGCGTAGCTCAGCCGGTGACGGCCTGCGGCCAGCGCCCGCCGGGCAGGTTGGTGTCGCTCATGAGCGCCATGAGCGTCCGCAGCTTGGCGCAGACGTCGACGATCCTCTTGGCACCCTCCGCCATCAGACCCAGGTACTGCTCCGTGAGAGCACCGATCGCTCCGGAGAGCTTCTGGATCGCGTCCTTGATCGTGAGCACCCCCACCGTCTCGCACGTGGCCTCGACGAAAGCAGCGGCGAACGTCGTCGCCATCTTGACCAGCGTGGTCATGTATCCGACGTTGGCGATGGCGATGTCCATGAGGAACTGGCTGACCTCGCCGGCCTTGGTCGCGACGAGCTTGGCAAGCGGCACAGCTGGACGGTAGCGGCGGGCGGCGGTCGAAGGCGCGCGCAAGTGGACGGTTGTTCCGCTGGGCGGTCCCGCCGGAACGGCGACCCTGATCGGGCCGGGTCGCCGCTGCACCTGTCGCGGAAGGCGTTGCGTCCTGTTGCGACAGACGCCCGTGCGTTGTGGGGCGGCGGCCTGCGTTACGACCGAGCGGTGATCTTGGCGAGGGTGAGGACCTCGCCGCGGATGCCCCAGCCGCCGTCGACGACCTCGTCGACGAGGACCATGGTGTTGGCGCGCACGGCGTCGCCGAAGGTCTCGGCGTAGAGGTCGGTGACCTTGCCGACGAGCGTTTCCTTCTGCTCGGCGGTGAGGGTGCCGGCGGGGACCTTCAGGTTGGCGAACGGCATTGCTGCTCCTTCGTTTTCTCGGATGAATCGACTTCGAGCCTGAGGGGAGAACCGGGAAGCAACCAGGCGGCGTTGACCCAGGGGTTGCGGGCCCCTGGCTCACCGCGAGACCGGTCGGCGACACTGGACGGGTGAACCTCGCCGAGCTGGGTCTGTTCCTGCAGTCGCGCCGTGCCCGCATCACGCCCGCGGAGGTCGGGCTGGTCAGCGGGCCGCGGCGGCGGGTGCCGGGGTTGCGGCGGGACGAGGTCGCGCAGCTGGCCGGGGCGTCGGTGGACTACTACATCGAGCTGGAACGCGGTCGTGGTGCGCAGCCGTCGGCGCAGATGCTGGCCGCGCTCGGCAGGGCACTGCGGCTCGACGCCGACGAACACGAGCACCTGTTCCGCCTCGCCGGCAGGCCCGCGCCTCCCGCGCACGTCTCGCACGTGCCGCCGGCCATGCTCGCGCTGCTCGACCGGCTCGCCACCACGCCGGCGCGGATCATCACCGACCTGCACGAAACGCTGGTGCAGAACCGGTTGGCGACGGCGCTGCTCGGTCCGCCCGGCCGTGGAAGTTTTCTGCTGCGCTGGTTCGAGGAGCCGGGCACGCGCGATGTGTATCCGGCGGACGACCATCCGCACCATTCGAAGGTGCTGGTTCAGGACCTGAGGGCGGCCGTGGCGCGGCGCGGGCACGACGAGCCGTCGAGGGAGATGATCGCGAGGTTGCGCGAGGCCAGCGACGAGTTCGCGGCGTTGTGGGACACGGGCGACGTGGCGGTGCGGCGCGGTGAGCGCAAGCGGATCGTCCACGCGGAGCTGGGGGTCGTGGAGATCCACTGCCAGAACCTGTTCAGCGAGGACGGGCGGCAGCGGCTGCAGTTCTTCACGGCCCCGCCCGGCAGTCCAGCGGTCGGGCAGCTGGAACTGCTCGGCGTCATTGGGGTGCAGGACCTCGTCGAACGGCCGGAACCTCGCTCGACGGTCGGCTAGCGGGCGTCGTCGTTGTAGGAACCGCGTTCACAGGCTAACCTCCAAGAAACGGATTCTCTATCCGCTTGAAGGAGCTTGCCTTGACGTGGACATCGGACCAGATCCCCGACCAAACCGGTCGCACCGCCGTGGTGACCGGTGGCGGGAGCGGCCTAGGCCTGATCGTCGCGGCCGGGCTCGCCCAGCGTGGCGCTCGGGTGATCATGGCCGTACGCGACACGGCGAGAGGTGAGGCGGCGCGCGCCGATCTTCAGGGCGACGTGGAGGTCCGGCGGCTGGACCTGCTCGACCTCGACTCGGTCCGTGCTTTCGCGAGCGAGGTGGACGCGGTCGACCTGCTGGTCAACAACGCGGGCGTCGCAGGACAGGCGCACACGCTGAGCCCGCAGGGGCACGGGAGCCACTTCGCGACCAACCACCTCGGCCACTTCGCCCTCACGGGGTTGCTGCTTCCGCGGCTGACCAAGGGAATCGAGCCGCGGGTGGTGACGGTGTCGTCGTACATGTACAGGTACGGGAGGTTCGGCGAGCGCCGTGGCTACTCGCACACCCGCGCCTACGCCGACTCCAAGCTGGCCAACGTTCTCTTCGGCCTGGAACTGCATCGCCGCCTGGAGGCCGCGGGTTCGCCGGTGGGCAGCTACCTCGCCCATCCGGGAATGGCTCGAACTCCGTTGCAGGGCAAGAACAGTTCGAGGCTGCAGGCGGTGCTCGGAACCGCGATGGCGCGGATCGTCGGCCGTTCAGCCGAAGAAGGCGCGCTGCCGTTGCTGTACGCGGCGACAGCGCGGGAGGCGCCGTCCGCGACCATGATCGGTCCAGGTCGACGGGCGGCGCCTGCACAAGAGCCGTTGCGTCCTGTTGCGACAGACCTCGAAGCAGCCCACGCCTTGTGGGAGTTGTCGGAGAGCGCAACTGGCGTGCGTTACTAGCGGGCGAACTGGAACCAGTTCACGTTCGCCAGGTCACCACCCGTGCCACCGGTCGCCACGATGTACAGCCGGTGCACCCCGGTGGCGCCGGAAGCGGCAGCCGTGCGGCTGGTCCACGTCTGCCACCCACCGGTGCTCGCCGCGGACACGGTGGCGATCACCGGACCGGCCGGGCTGTCCAGCCGGTACTGCAGCGTGCCGTTCGCCGTGGAGGCGGACGCGATCCGGGTGGTGACCGAGGTCGGCGGCGTGGCACCGAAATCGACGTCCGCATAAGCCACGTAGTCGCCCGGCGTCAGGTAGCCGACGTTCTGGCCGCAACCCGAGTCGGTGCAGCGCTCGACCTGCGTTCCGCGCTGCTCGTCGTAGTACGAGGCGCCGATCAGCGCGTAGGCGTTCTGCGTGGCCGGGAACTGCGCGCCGAAACCGTGGGCGAACAACGGGGTTTTGCCGTCGCCGACGTTGATCGGCTGCTGGCCGGCGTTCTGCATCCACGTGAACGGCAGCGTGCCGGTCGGGCGGTGGTCGCCGAACAGGACGTCCGCGACACCGTTGCCCTCGGTGCCCGGCAGCCAAGCGGCGACCAAGGCGTGCCAGCCAGGCAACTGGGCCGCGATGTCCAGCGGCCGGCCGGAGACCAGCACCACGACCACCGGCACGCCGGACGCTCGCAAAGTCGACAGCGTCGCCAGGTCCTCGCTGTCGAGGCCCATGCCGCCGGGCCGGTCGCCCACGCCCTCGGTGTACGGGGTCTCACCGATCACGGCGATCGCGGCCTGGTAGGTGCCGTCGATGCCGGTGCCGTTGCGGTTGTACGTCACCGTGGTGGACGTCGACACGGCCGAGCGAATTCCTTGCAGCACAGTGGTTCCCGGCGTAACCGGTCCGCTGCCTCCCTGCCAGGAGATCGTCCAGCCGCCGCTCTGGTAACCGATGTTGTCCGCGCTCTTGCCCGCCACGAACAGCTTGCTCGCGGTCTTGGGCAACGGAAGCACGCCGTTCTGGTTCTTCAGCAGCACCTGGGACTTGCGCACGGCCTCACGCGCGAGTGCGCGGTGCGCCGCGTTGCCGACGGTCGGCGTGTACGAGCGGTCGGACAGCGGCTTCTCGAACAGGCCGAGCTCGAACTTCTTGGTCAGGATGCGGCGGTTGGCGTCGTCGATGCGCGACATCGGCACGCGGCCGGCCTGCACCTCCGCCTTGAGCAACGTGATGAACGAGCGCCACTCGGTCGGCACCATGATCATGTCGAGGCCGGCGTTGATCGAGGCGCGGACCTCGGCGGCGGTGAAGCCGGGCTGGCCGTCGATCTGGTCGATGGCGTTCCAGTCCGACACGACCAGGCCGCTGAAGCCCAGCTCGTTCTTCAGCACGTCGGTGATCAGGTACTTGTGGCCGTGCAGCTTCGTGCCGTTCCAGCTGCTGTAGGTGATCATCACCGAGCCGACGCCGCGCGCGATGGCCTCGCGGAACGGCGGCAGGTGGATCGCGCGCAACTCGGCCTCACTGAGCTGGGTGTCGCCCTGGTCGTCGCCGCCGGTCGTGCCGCCGTCGCCGAGGTAGTGCTTGGCCGTGGCGAGAACTGAGCCGGGATCGGACAGCTTCGCGCCCTGCAGGCCGGTGATCATCGTGGTCATCGACGTCGCGTTCTCGGGCGTCTCACCGAACGACTCGTAGGTGCGGCCCCAACGGTCGTTGCGCGCGACGCACAGGCACGGCGCGAAGTCCCAGTCGATACCCGTGCCCGACACCTCTTCCGCCGTAGCGCGGCCGATCCGCTGCACCAGCGCCGGGTCACGGGTCGCGCCGAGGCCGATGTTGTGCGGGAAGATCGTGGCGCCGACGACGTTGTTGTGCCCGTGCACGGCATCCACGCCGTAGATCATGGGAATGCCCAGTGGCGTGGCCAGCGCCGCCTGCTGGAAGTTGTCGTACATGTTCGCCCACGACCCGGCGTTGTTCGGGGAGGGCGCGGAACCGCCGCCGGACAGCAGCGAGCCGATCCGGAAGTTCGTCAGGTCGGCGTTGCTGACCGCGTTGCGCTCGGCCTGCGTCATCTGCCCGACCTTCTCGTCGAGCGACATCCGGCCGAGCAGATCCGCGACGCGCGCCGGGATCGGCTGAGTCGGGTCCTTGTAGATCGGGTCGGCTGCGGCGGCGGTACCGGTGGGAACTGCGGCCGTCAGCAGGAGCACGGCCGCGAGGAACTTTCTCATGAGGCAGACCTCCGGGGGACGAGGTCCTGTTTACCTTGCGGCACAACAGGGTTAACTGAGCGTAAGCCCTGCTCGCAAAGTGGTATAGACCATCGGGGAACCGGAACGAGGACCGGTTCCCCGAGGCTTCAACGACACCAGGACTGCACGGTCTCCTCGAAGTCCGGGAACTCCGCACGGGCGGCAGCCAGCACCTCCGCGGGCGTGCGCGGCTCGATGCCGGAGTACTTCTCGGCGACGGCACGAAGTTCCTCGTGCGGCACACCGCTGTCCGACCCGAACTGCACGGCTTCCAGCGGCCCGACGCCACCGGCGAGCAGCCACAGGAACTCGCCCAGGCTGCAAGCGACGACCCCGACCTCGCCCTCGGATCCGAAGAACGCCACCGGCTGCTCGGCCAATGGTCCCGGCCGCACCAGCCACAACGTGGCCAGGCCACCGGTGCCGTCCTGCCCGAACACCCGGAACGCGTTGCCGTCGAGCTCCTTGTTGCCGGTCCAGGCCCTGACCCAGTCGGTCGTCTCCTCGGCGGACTCGAACTCGTCGTACGGCTCGTAGTCGATGTTGCTCGGCGCCGGGGTCTCGGTCTTCTCGTCGTAGTCCCAGGGGAACTCGATGCCGCTCAACGCGGCCAGCGCGGCAGGAAAAGCGCGGTCGTCAGTGATCTCCACGCGCGCACGGTACAGACCGGCGGTTCTCGAGCGCATCGAGGAGGAGGTCGAGCCCGTAGCCGAACTCGTCGGCGGGGGAGTAGCCCGGCCGCAGGGCGTGCTCGACCACTTCCCTGATGTACGGCAACTCGTCCGCGCGAGCCAGGATGTCGCCACCGACCACGTCCAGGTCGGTCGGCATGCTCGCCTCCTGAATGACGAACCCGTTGACATAACTGTCGATGAGCGAAATGGCGTGCACGGCCATCGCCACCGAGAACCCAGCCTCTCGCAGTACACCGAGAACGGCGTTGTGGTGCCTCAACGTCGTGAGGCCGGGGTTGCGTCGTGAGTCCATGAGCGCGAGAGCCCAACTGTGCCGCGACAGCACCGCACGTGCGGAGGCAGCACGAGCACGGATCACGTCACGCCAGTCGGCGCATCCCGTAGGCGGCAGGTCGATCGCGGCGAACACCGCGTCCACCACGCCGTCGAGGATCGCGTCCTTGTTCGGCACGTGGTGGTAGAGCGACATCGCCTCGACGTTCAGCTCCTGCGCCACCCGCCGCATCGAGATCGCCTCAAGACCGCCGCGGTCCGCGACCCGGATCGCGGCCTCCAGCACCCGGTCCCTGGTCAGTGATTGCCGTGCCACGTTGACGAACCTTACACTCGTAAGGCAGCCTTACAGGTGTAAGGGAGGAGATCGAGATGCCGATGCCCGGATGGTGGGGACACATCAACAAGCGGGTGTTCAACCCGCGTGCGATCGCGAGCGGGAAGTACCCGGTGCTGACCCACGTCGGCCGGACGTCCGGCACGACGTACCGCACGCCGATGGACGCGCACCCTGTCGACGGCGGCTACCTGTTCGTCCTGGTCTACGGGTCGGGCTCGGACTGGGCGCGCAACGTTCTGGCGGCGGGACGCGCACAGCTGAGGATCGGCGGCGAAGACCTCGAACTGACCGCGCCGCGCCTGGTCGGGCAGGAGGAGGCGTTCTCGGCGCTCGCCGACGACGTCAAGCGCCCGCCGAAGGCGTTGCGCATCACCGAGTTCCTGCGGATGGACCTCGCCGCGGTGTGATGGCTGAGCTCAGAGCACCAGCTTCTGGTACTGCTCGCGATCCATGTCGTACACCTCGAGGGTGAGCTGGGTGGTGAGCCCGTCCACCGGCTTGAGGTGGTCGCGCGCGATCCCGATGCCCACGCGTCCCACCTCCTGCTTGAGCTCGGCAGGCCGCCCGGACAGCAACCCGATCCGGACGTGGATCATCGCCGTCGGCGACCCGTCCCCGATCACGCACTCCTCGATCTGCCGGAACCGCGTCTTGAACGCGGCCACGTCCGAGCCGACCAGCGGGGACACGGCCTGGTGCAGCGCGAGGGCGAAGGCGCGGCGGTCGAACGCCTCGCTCACCTCGGCGGAGTACTCGACGGTGATCTGTGGCATGGGCTCACGCTACCGGCGCGGCGAGCACCTCTGAACGTCAACGTATCGATTGACGCCACTGAACGTCAACCGATACGTTGACGAGGTGAGAGAGGAAAGCGAGTCGTTGAGCGCGCTGCGGATGATGCCCTGGGCCAGGGAGTCGGTGGACAGGGCGGAACGAGTGCTGATCGAGTCCGTCATGGACAGCGGCTGGACGTGGGAACAGCTGGGCGCGGAATATGGTGAACGCTCCAAGCAGGCCATGCAGCAGCACTACAAGCGACGCGGCGGGCAACGGAGCTGGTCGGCCGCGAAACGCTCGGACGCCGAACCGCCGGACGTGGAGGCGGTCAGGTACGCGATCACGCGTCTGCTGTCGAACTTCCGTGCCACTGACGAGGCGCTGACCCGCTCGATGCGCGACGCCTCCTGGAACGAGAAGGACCCGGAGACGGAAGCCAAGCGGCGCCGGTCCTGGGTGGAGCGCCTGAACGACAGCATGGACGGGCTGCACGACTTCATCAACAACAGGATGGGACACCTTCCCCGGTGGGACGTGCGGCTGGTGCCGGGCGACCGCACGGAACTCCACGACGACCACGCCGAGGTCGACCGCGACAAGGTCGAGGAGTGGAGTTCCGAGATCGAGAAGGCCATCGAACGACTTCAGCGGCACCGCGACGAGGTCGACGCGACGATCAACGAGCTGAAGCGCCGCCAAGCCGAGCTCCGCTCCACCCGGTGAGCAGGGCGGCTCCCACCCGGTCTGGCACCGCCCTGCCGGTTCTGGTCATTCCCCGTGCGGATCCGAGGCGTTGAGGGCGGCGACGACCTGGTCGTAGTCGCCGCGAGCCTCGCCGTAGCGCAGGAACTTCACGCGCTCGACCTGGATCTCGTGAGCGTCGGGCTGGGTCTCGATGATGCTCATGACCTCGGAGATGTATTCGTCGAGCGGCATGGCGTGGTCGTTGTCCGCCTGGCCGGGCAGCAGGTCCGTCTGCACCGACGGCGGCTCCAGCTCCACGATCCGGACCGACGTATCTGCCAGTTGCAGGCGCAGCGACTCGCTGAGCATGTGGATGGCGGCCTTGGACGCGTTGTAGCTCGGCGTCACCTTCAACGGCGCGAAGGCGAGGCCGGAGGAGACGGTCATGATCGTGGCGTCCTGCCGGGTCTGGAGGTGCTCGACGAACGCGGCGATCAGGCGGATCGGGCCGAGGACGTTGGTGGTCACGGTGCGCTCGGCCGACTCCAGGAACGACTCGGGGCGGAGCCAGTTCTCCACCCGCATGACGCCCGCCATGGTGATCAGCACGTTGAGCTCGGGGAAGCGGGACAGGACGTCCTTGGCGGCCGCCTGGATGCTGTCGGGGTCGGCGGTGTCGACGCGGACCGTCCCGACACCGGGGTGTTCAAGAGCGATCTTCTCGAGCAGCTCGGTGCGCCGGCCACCGATGATCACGGTGTTGCCGCGCTCCCGCAGGGCGAGGGCGAGCGCCAGGCCGATGCCGCTGGTGGCGCCGGGGATGAAGACGGTGTTTCCGGTGATGTCCATGCAACGAGGTTCTGGCAACCCCGCCGGGCGCGGCAGAGACCGCTCATCGGGGGATCGGCGATCCCTGGTTCAGCGCGGCACACCACGGATACTGGGGTCATGGATCGTGTGGAACTCGCGGCCTTCCTGCGCCGTCGCCGGGAGGAGCTCCTGCCGGAGGACGTCGGCCTGCCGGGGGGCGCGCGCAGGAGGGCACCGGGGCTGCGGCGCGAAGAGGTCGCGTCACTGGCTGCGATGTCCACGGACTACTACACGCGCCTTGAGCAGCAACGAGGTCCGCAGCCGAGCGAGCAGATGCTGGCCGCGCTGGCCCGCGCGTTGAGACTGAGCGACGACGAGCGCGACTACCTGTTCGTGGTCGCCGGTCGCAACGCCCCCTCGCCCCAGATCACCGGCACGCACGTCGCGCCGGCGTTGCGACGGGTGTTGGACCGGCTGAACGACACGCCCGCGCTGATCCTGTCCAACCTCGGCGAGATCCTCGTGCAGAACAGGTTCGCCGAGGCCCTCTACGGCGACACCTCGCGCTTCACCGGCCTGGCGCGCAGCGGGATCTACCGCTGGTTCACCGACCCCGGCGAGCGCCTGGTCTACCCCGAGCACGACCGCGACCGGCAGAGCCGCGCCCAGGTGGCGAACCTGCGCGCCGCCTACGCCACGATGGGCCCGCGCTCACGGGCCGGTGAGCTCGTTCGCGTGCTGCAACGGGAAAGCGCCGAGTTCGCGGAGATCTGGGACCGGCACGAGGTCGCGAAACGGTTCGAGGACCACAAGGTGCTCGTCCACCCGCAGCTCGGTGAGATCGAGGTGGACTGCCAGGCCTTGTTCACCGAGGACCAGTCGCAGATGCTGCTGGTGCTCACCGCGCCGCCGCGCACGGAGGCGTTCGACAAGCTGCAGCTGCTCGGCGTGCTGGGCACGGAGAAGTTCGTCAGCTGAGCTTCAGGATCGTCTCCTCGATCTCCTCCTTCCGCGCTGTCGCATAGGAGATCTCGGTGCCGACGACCTCGAAGCCCGCCTTGGTCAGCACCCGCATCGAGCCCGCGTTGTCGCTGGCGACGCGGGCGTGCATCGGCCGAACGGTCACGAGGTCGAGCAACAACGCCACCGCCCGCCCGGCCACGCCCTGACCCCAGACCGCGCGGTCGACCCAGTAGGTGATCTCGGTATCACCCTCCATCACGAAGCTGGCGATGCTGCCCACGACCCGCCCGTCGCCGACGATCACCCGGTTCGTGGCCTCCGGATTGGCCAGCACCTTGCGCATGTGGGCGTCGAACGCGTCGCGGTCGTCGGGATCCTCCGCGGTGAACGCCGCCATCCGCACCGACTCCGGATCGCGCATGAACTCGAACAACGTGTCGAGGTCGGTGTCCTCGACGAGGCGCAGGGTCACTTCGCGGATCATCGAGCCAGCCTATCGGCGAGCCAAGCCAGTGAGAGCGGGTATCGGTAGTCGATCCCGCCGTGACCCGCGTCGAAGAGCTCGAAGTGCACGCGCTCGTCGGGAAGCCCTGCCTGCGCGATCTCGGCCCGGAACGCCTCCGCGCCGAGATCGAGGAAGTACTCGTCGCTGCGGCCCGCGTCGATCCACACCGCCCGCAACGAGCGCACCGCCTCGGCATGCCCCGGCACCATGCGCACCGGGTCCCAGTCGAGCCAGCGCTGCCAGACCTGCGGCAGCGGCGCTCCGGTCACCGGGTGGAACGGCAGCTCCGGCGTGCCGTCCTCGGCGGCCGAGAAGCACGCCGCCACACCGAGAATCCCGAGCAGTTCCATGTCCTCCGGCTTGGTGAAGGCGGTCCGGCTCCGGAAGTCCGCCCACCACTTCTGGATGTCGTGGTCGTAGTCGCGCAGCGCACGCGCGGCCTTGCCGAAGTCCGCGAGGTAGCAGAATTCGTAGAGCGAGTCGCCCGCGTGCGTGGCCAGCGCGCCGAACAAGTCAGGCCGCAGCATCGGCGTGATCATCGCCCCGAACCCGCCCGACGACTTGCCCGCGATCGCACGGGACTCGCGGTCCGGGATCGTGCGGTAGTGCTCGTCCACCCACGGCACGATCTCGTCGCACAGGTACGAGTGGTAGCGGCCGGTGCCGGGAGAATCGACGAACTGCGAACCGCCGTACGAGGTCCAGGCGTCGACGTACACGACCACGCAGCCCGGCGTGCCGTTGGCGAACACCGCGTCGGCCGTCTCGACGAACGGCTGGCGGAACGGCATCCGGTTGGCCCACATGCTCACGTGCCCGGTGTAGCCCTGGATGACGTACACGGTGGGGTAGCGCTCGTCGCTGTCGTCGTAGCCCGGCGGGACGTACACCCACAACGGCCGCTCGTGCGGGTCGCCGAGCGGGTTGTCGCGCAGCAGCTCGGAAACGACGGTGTGCCGGTCGAGCCGGCCGGTGAGTGAGCCTTCCCAGGGGAGCATGATCCCAGTCAACCACAGTGGACCAGCCGGTCCAGAAAAAGTACTGTCGAGGTATGCGACTCACGGCGAAAGGGCGCGCGACCAGGCAGCGCATCATCGAGGGCGCGGCGGCGTACCTGCGCAGCGACGACCCTGCGGGCGTGACGCTGGACGACATCCGGGCGATCACCGGCACCAGCAAGGGGCAGATCTTCCACTACTTCCCCGACGGCAAGGAGGAGCTCTTCCTCGCTGTGGCGCGCTTCGAGGCCGATCGCGTGCTCGACGACCAGCAGCCGCACCTCGGCGCGCTGACCTCGTGGGCGGCCTGGGAACGCTGGCGCGACTCGGTGATCGCCAGGTACCGCGCGCAGGGGCGGAACTGCCCGCTGGGCGCGTTGATGAGCCAGGTCGGCAGCACGCCGGGCGCCAACGAGGTCGTCAGCACGCTCCTCAACCGGTGGCAGTTCCACGTGCGGGAAGGGATCGCCGAGATGCAGGAGGCCGGCCTGGTGCGCGCGAGCGTGGACGCCGATCGCGTCGCCGCGGCGTTCATCGCGGGGATCCAGGGCGGAGTCCAGGTGCTCAGGTCGACCGGCAGCATCGCGCACCTGGAGGCGTCGCTGGACACCCTCATCGACCATCTCCGCGGCTGAAGTTCTGGACTTGCCGGTCCAAAAATCCACGCCTAACTTCGAGGACATGGCACAACGTCTGCAGGGCAGGACAGCCCTCGTCACCGGTTCCACCAGCAACATCGGCCGCGCGATCGCGGTCGCCCTCGCCAAGGAAGGGGCGCACGTCGTCGTCTCCGGGCGAGACGACGCCAGGGGAGCGGCCGTCGTCGGCCAGATCTGCGAGGACGGCGGACGGGCCGACTTCGTCCGTGCCGATCTCGACGGCACCGCCGCCGCGAGCCGTGCGCTCGCCGAGCAGGCCCAGGACCTGCTGCACGGCCGGGTCGACATCCTCGTCAACAACGTCGGCATCTACCCGCCGGCGACCACCCCGACCACCGACGAGGAGACCTTCGACCGCGTCTACGGCGTCAACGTGAAGGCACCGTTCTTCCTGACACAGGCCCTCGTCCCCGCGATGATCAGCGCCGGTGGCGGCGTGGTCATCAACCTCGGCTCGTGGATCGCACGGCTCGCCGTACCGGTCGGGGCGCTCTACAGCTCCACCAAGGGCGCGATGGAGACGCTCACGCGGGCGTGGGCGGCGGAGTTCGGGCCGCAGGGCGTGCGGGTCAACGCCGTCTCGCCCGGCGTCGTCGTCTCGCCGGACTGGGACACCGCCACCGACCACCCCGGCGAGGTGATGATGCGCGGCACGCCGGCAGGACGTTCCGGGCATCCCGACGCGATCGCCGCCGCGGCCGTCTACCTGGCCTCGGACGACGCCGCGTTCGTGCACGGAACCGTGATCGACGTCGACGGCGGACGGACCGGGGTGGCTGTCGTCGCCGTGTGACCTGGATCACCAATCCGCCCGGTTTCTGTGACCTGAGGTGAGACTCGCCGGTCTCCCATGGCGTGCGGAAGTCGTCGGCGAGAGGTGCGGAAGTGACGGGTCGGGAGTGGCCGGGGCAGCAGGAGGTCGAGGCCGCGCGGGCCGGTGATCGGGCGGCGCTCGACGCGGTCGTCGCGGCCTGCCTGCCACTGGTCTACAACGTCGCCGGCCGGGCGGTGAACGCCGACGCCGACGTCGACGACGTGGTGCAGGAGACGATGGTCCGCGTGATCCGCGGCATCGACGCGCTGCGGGAGCCGGAGCGGTTCAGGTCGTGGCTGGTCGCCGTCACGATCAACCAGGTCCGTGAGCACCACCGCCGCCGTGACGCGGCACCGGCCCCGCTGGAGGAGTACGACAGGGCCGATCCCGGCGCCGAGTTCGTCGAGGTCGCGTTGTCCCGCCTGCACTTCGCCCAGCAACGGCGAGAGGTCGACGAGGCGGCGCGCTGGCTGGACCCCGCCGACCGGGAGCTGCTGGCGTTGTGGACGCTGGAGCGCGTCGGGCAGCTGACCCGCGCGGAGGTGACCGACGCGCTCGACCTCGGCGCCCACGCCGTCACGGTGCGGGTCAGCAGGCTGAAGGGCCGTCTGGAGACGATCCGCCACCTGGTCCGCGCGTTGTCGGTCGAGCCGCGCTGCGCGGGTCTCGAACGGGCGGCGCAGGGCTGGTCCGGCGAGCCGAACCCGTTGTGGCGCAAGAGGCTCCTGCGGCACGTCGACGAGTGCGGACGCTGCCGGCGCGGTGTGGACGACGCGATGCCGGTCGAGCGCATCCTGACCGGCGCCGCGCTGCTCACGGTCCCCGCCGCCTACCTGCCGCGGCTGCTCGACAGCCTGAGCCAGGTGGAACCCGTCGCGCACGTTGCCGCTCTCGACCACCACGCGGAGCACCTCGCGGAAGCGTCTGGCCTGTTCGGGCGTGTGGCGGGCTTCGCCAGCGGTAAGCCCGTTCTCGCGGTGGCCGGCGCCGCCGCTGTGTGCGCGCTCGTCGGCGTGGTCGGTGTCGTGGTGCTGTTCCCGTCCGACCCACCGGCCGCCGTGGCGATCCCGAACACCTCGGCACCGCTCACCACGTCCTCGTCCGTCGCGGAAACGACGTCGTCCACCACGAGCACGACTTCGTCGGCAACCACCACCACGACGACGACCGCGACCCCGGAGCCGGTTCGCGTTGCCACGCCGGAAGAACGAGTCCTCGCGATGATCAACGACGCCAGGGCGAAGGAGGGCCTGCCCCCGTTGAGCGTGGACCCGGCCCTGGTCGTCGCCGCCGAACGGCACACGAGGGCGATGATGAGCAACGGCTGCGGACTGTCGCACCAGTGCCCCGGCGAGAGCGGTCTCGGTGAGCGCAGCACGGCGGCGGGCGTGAAGTGGAGCTCCGTCGCCGAGAACGTCGGCATGGGCGGTCCGGTGAAGGACGCGGTCGAGCCGATCTCCAAGATGGCGCTCGGCCTCACGCAGAGCATGCTCGACGAGAAGCCGCCGAACGACGGCCACCGCAAGAACATTCTCAGCAAATCGTCCACGCGGATCGGCATCGTGGTGATCCGCGACGCCAAGGGAGTCGTGTGGATGACTCACGACTTCGCGGGACGTTGACCGACTTTGAGCTAGAAAAGATCATCCTCTGGTCGTACGCGCGAACGCGACCGCAGTCGGACGCGTGACGATCAGTCCGGAAAGCACTGTCTCTTCCGTGCAGACGTCCACCGTCACGTACCGCCGGCCGACCGCGGTCATCACCGAATCCCCGGATCTGCTGCGCTGGACGGGTTTCGGCGGCGCGGTCCTGCTCACCGCCGGAGCGTGGGCCACCAGAACCGTGCCGGTCGCGCTGGCCGCCGCGATCGCGGGCGCCGGACTGGTCGTGCTGACGTGGGCACTGCTCGGCCGCACCAGGCCGGACGCGTCGTGGCTGCGGCGGACGCTCGCACTGTGGTGCGGGCCGCTGCTGGTGGCCCCGCCGTTGTTCAGCGCGGACGTGTTCAGCTACCTGGCCCAGGGCGAGGTGGCCGCGCGCGGGCTCGACCCGAACGTGGTGAGCCCCGCGGCCGGGGCGAGCGCGGAGGCCGTGGCACGCGTCGGCGTCTACTGGCGTGACACGCCTTCGCCGTACGGGCCGTTGTTCAGCACGGTCGAACGGGCGATCGCCCAGGTCACCGGCGGCGATCCGGTGGCGGGCATCGTGCTGTACCGCCTGGCCGCAGTGCTCGGCCTGCTGCTCGTCGTGTGGGCGGTGCCGAGGCTCGCGGCGTTCGCCGGGACGTCCGCGCGCACGGCGTTGTGGCTGGGCGTGCTGAACCCGTTGGTGCTGTGGCATCTCATCGGCGGTGTCCACAACGACGCGTTGATGCTCGGCCTCATGCTGTCCGGCACGGTGATCGCGTTGCACGCCTTGCCGGAGCTGCGGTGGTGGCAGTTCACGGCCGGTGTGGTGCTGATCGGGCTCGGAGCGCAGGTCAAACTGCCCGCGCTGGTCGCGTTGGCCGTGGTTGGCACCGCGCTGGCCCGTCGCCTTGGAGGAGGCTGGACCCGGTTCGCGGGCGCCGGCCTGGGCATGGTGGCCGCCGCCGTCGGGGTGTCGGTCGTGACGTCGCTGGCCGGCGGATCGGGGTTCGGCTGGGTGCAGGCGCTGAGCACCCCGTCGAAGGTCAACAGCTGGATGGCGCCGACCAACTGGCCGGGTTTTCTGGCGGGTGCGGTGTTCGGACCGGAAAGCGGCCAGGCGATGATTTCCTCGGCACGAGTCGCGGGGCTCGTGCTGATCCTGTGCGGAATCGCGGTGGTGCTGCGGCGCCAGCTGCTCGGCGGGGTCTCCGAGGTGACGGCGCTGGGGATGATGATGAGCCTGATCGTGGTGCTGGGGCCGGTGATCCAGCCGTGGTACCTGCTGTGGGCGGTGCTGCCGCTCGCCGCGTGCCTGCCGGAGGGGCCGTGGCGGACCAGGGTCGCCGGTCTCGCCGGGGTCTTCGCGCTGCTGGTGCCGCCGCTCGCGGGCAACTTCACCGGACGCGTGATGGAGCTCGTCCTCGCTTACGCGCTCGGGATCGCCCTGGTGGGCTGCGCTTACTTCGTCCTGCGCCGGGTGTCCGTTGTCGCGCCGAGCTGACCTCACCTGCTACGGCGCCGCCGCACTCGCCGGTGCCGGGCTGGCACTGAGCTACCCGCCGCGCACGCTCTGGTGGCTCGCCGTTCCGGCGTTCGCCGTGCTGTGGCTGACGGTGAAGGGCGCGGGCGCTCGCCGCTCGGCCGGACTCGGGTTCGTGTTCGGGCTGGGGTTCTTCCTGCCGCAGCTGTGGTGGATCCAGCACTTCCTCGGCACCGAGTTCGGCCCGTGGCCGTGGCTCGTGCTCTCGGCGCTGATGGCCCTCTTCGTCTCCGCCGCGCTGGCGCTCGTCCCGGTGGTTGCGCGGCTGCCCGCGGCACCCGTGTGGGCGGCGTTGTTGTTCGTGCTGCAGGAGACCGCGCGTGGCCTGGTCCCGTTCAACGGCTTCCCGTGGGGCCGCGTGGCGTTCGGCCAGGTCGACGGCCCGTTCGCGCGTCTGGCGGTGGTCGGCGGCGCGCCGCTGGTGACCTTCGGGGTGGTCGTGACCGGGTTCGGGCTGGCCGCCTGGTTGCCTCGCCTGCGGGAATGGCGCCACGGCTGGGCACTGCTGCCGTTCGTGGCCGCTCTGGCGCTCGGTCCGCTGGTCGTCGTCGACGCGCAGAACGGGCAACGGACCGTCGCGGTCGTCCAGGGCAACGCGCCCGACATCGGACTCGGCCTGCTCACGGCCCGCGACACCCTGCGCGACAACCACCTCCGCAAGACCGCCGAGCTCTCGGCGCTGGTGCACGGCGGGTCGGTGCCCAAGCCGGATCTCGTGGTGTGGCCGGAAAGCGCGACGAGCACTCGCGACAGGGACCCGGTCCTCGACCGCGCTGTCGACGATCTCGGCGTGCCGATGCTCGTCGGTGCGCTGCGCCGCAACGAGAACGCGGTCATCGCCTGGCAGCCCGGCACGGGGGCGGGGGAGTCGTACGCGAAACAGGAGCTCGTCCCGTTCGCCGAACACATCCCGCTGCGCGCGCTCGCCCGGCTCGTGACGCCGTTCGCCGACCAGCCGGACCTCGATGCGGGCAGCGAGCCCGGAGTGTTGAACATCGCGAACACGCGCGTGGGCGTCGGCATCTGCTACGAGGTCGCATACGACTACGTCCTGCGTGAGAGTGCGGCAGCGGGCGCCCAGTTGCTCGTGGTGCCGACGAACAACGCCTGGTACGGCCGCGGCGAGATGACCTACCAGCAACTCTCGATGGCCCGCCTGCGCGCGATCGAACACGGCCGTGCCGTCGTGGTCGCGGCGATCAGCGGTGTCAGCGCGGTGGTCCGTCCGGACGGCAGTGTCGTGCAGTCGACCGGGATGTTCACCGACGACCTGATGGTCGGCACCGTGCCGTTGCGGTCGGAGCTCACCTTCGCCACCAGGTTCGGCGGCGCGATCCACGTCCTGCTCACCGGGGCGGCGTTCGCCGCGTGCGTGATCGGGTTGTGGAGGCGCCGCCGCACCTCAGTTGTTGCCGAGCAGAGCTGACCCCAGCGACGTTCTCTGGTGCAGCACGGACAATCCCTGTCTCTCCGTGGTCAGCAACCCCGCCTCCCGCAGCACTGTCGTGTGGCGGCTGACCGACGACGGCGAGGCACCCAGCCGTGCGGCCAGCTCGGTGGTCGTGGCCCCGGCACCGACAGCGGCCAGCACCGCGGAACGCGTAGTGCCGAGCAACGCCGCAAGCGCCCCTTGCTGACGCCGTCCACTCGCGAGCTGCCGCTCCCACGTCCAGTCGTGGTGCAGGGGATAGACCACCGTCGGGGGTAGCACAGGGTCTGCGAACGCGACCGGCGTGCGGCGGCAGAAGTAGGACGGCACCAGCCGCAGCCCACGCCCGTTGAGGTGCAGGTCCCGGTCATAGGCGTACTGGACCTCCAGCACCGGCGGACGCCAGTTCATCAATGGCCACATGCCCCGCAGCAGTCCCTCGACGCAGCCGGCCACCCCGATCCGGTGCAGGCGGTCTGTCTCGACCGCCTCCTCGATGACCGAGCCGTACGGCTCGATCACCACGGCGTGGTAGCGGGCCATCGCCTCGGTGAGTTCCAGCAGCGCTGCACCGTCGCCCCCGGCCAGCGGACGTGTCCACTCGGGTGTCGGACGAACGTCGTCGAGCCGCTTGAACTCGTCACGCAGCCGTTCACGCGGCGTCGACCGGATGGCCTCGAGCGCGCTCGGCAGGCCGAGAGCACCCTCCGGCGGCGTCAGGAAGTCCGGGAAGTACGGGCCGAGCGGCGCGAGCACGGACAGCATGCGAACGCCCGACCTGATCACCTGCCGGTCGCCGTTGCGACGGACGTCGCGCAGCCAGGGCTGAAGCATCAGCCCGCTGTCCAGTTCGGTCAATCGAAGCCAGCTGAACACCATTTCCCAGAGCGGATCGACCCTTTCTGCTACCTGCGTTCGCTCCAGATCACCAGCGGAAAAATGGATGCGCAACACAGCAACCTCCCCAGGCACAGGTCACCGTGGATCACATTACCGGGCTTGTCACTCCGCCGAATTCCGCAACGAAAACCGGTCTCGGGACGGTGTCCCGAGACCGGTTCTGTGCTAAGTGGACCGAACTCAGCCGCAGCTGCCGCTGGTCCACTGGTGCGAGCGCACCTGGTACGTGCCGGCCAGGTCACCCTTCTGCCCCTGACGGGTGCAACCGATGCGGTTGTTGTACCCGGTGTTGCGGAAGAAGACGACGCCCTTCGCCGAGGACGTGCCGCGGTTGTAGACGGACTTGACCTCCTTGGTCGTCGCCCACGAGCACTTGATGCTGCCGCTCGTCCAGTCGGGGTCCTGCACGTCCCACATGCAACGGCCACCGGTGCCGCCGAAGCCGTTCCAGAAGCAGACGTTGCCGGTGTTGCAGTCCCAGGCGGCCAGTGCCTGGCCGGTCTCGGTGTCGTAGGCCGCTCCCACAGCAGCGGCCTGCGCGACCGGGGCCTCGGCCTGCGCGCTCGGAGCCGCGACCCCGACGACCATGAGCAATGCGACCGGAGCCAATGCCAGGAAAATACGCCGAACGAACCTCAAGGATTCCTCCCTCACCCATGAACAAATTCGGCCGACGCCACTTTAGGCAGAGGGAGGAACTCAGGAAAAGCTATTGATCTGTGGCGCAAAAGCTCATTTCAGGCAGGTCGGGTGTACCTGTGTTTCACGCCGGCGGGGAAGTACTCGGGGTCGCCGGACGGCCGCAGCACGACCTCGGGCAGCTGCCGTTCCGCCGGCACGTAGTGCGCGAACTCGCTGTTGAGCCGCACCAGTGCGCGCGCACCGACTCCGCGATCACCGCGGCGTCGGCGGTCCTGCCCGGCGCGGTCTCGACCGTGATCCGCAACAGCCGGTCGCGGTCGGCGTTCTCGACCGACTCGATCACGAACTTGCCCGTCACGGTGTCGCTGATGCCGGGCTGTTCCAGGCCGACCGTCACGTTCTCCGGATAGATGTTCGCGCCGAAGAACGACACCGTGAACAGCGACCGTCCGAAGAGGTAGACGAACGGCAGTTCAGGACCAGGCGGGGGAGTGAAACCGTGCTCAGCGCAGTGGGCCAGCAGCTCGTCGTACCCGAGAATCCCGCCCTCGTCGCGATCCGGTAGCGGATCAGCGGAATCCCGCCGTCCGCGGTGAACACGAGCGTGCCGTTGTGCACCTCGAAGAAGCGGCTCGCCGGGTCGTACTGCACGAGCGTCGGCAGCCGCGAGTCGCCGAAGATCTCCCGCGCGAGCGAGGGACGGTCCGCGAGGAACCGCCGGATGCCGGCCGAGACCGCGGTCTCGTTGCCCAGCACGCCGGAATCCGCTGTGCCGTAAAGGGATGCGATGTCACGGACGGGGTCGGCGATCCCGGCTCGTCGTGAGACCAGGTCTCGCCACTGCTCGCTGAACACCTCGCCCGCCAGCACCAGCTTGATCACGTACGCGGACCAGTCGACGCCCTTGGCCACCCCGGTGTCGACGACGTCCTTGACGAACGGCGGGTACCCGAGCAGCACGACCTGCTCGAAGTGCGGCGCCAGCTCGGGCAGCACCCGCAGGATCTCCGCCTTGTTGTTGCCCGGCGCCACCACGGTGATCGGACAGCCCTTGGCCGCCAGATGCCGCACGCACGCCTGCGTGAACAGACCGCCCACCCAGGTGCCGAGCGGGAAGCACACCACGGCCAGCGTGGCGCGCTGGCCGGCCGCGAACCCGTCCACCAGCACCTGCTCGAACCGCCGCGCCACGTGCAGCTCGTCCTCCAGCGCCCGCGGCCAGATCGTCGGCCGGCCGCTCGACCCGGACGACACGGCGATCATGTCGCAGCCGGCGAGCGTACCGTCGCGGCACAGCTCCGGCAGCGGATAGCGCTCGTGGTAGCTCTGCTTGTCAAGCAGCGGCAGCCGTTGGAAGTCCTCGAACGTCGTGATGGACGCCGGCTCGATCCCGTTGTCCCGCAAGAGCTTCCGATAGGCGGGCACGGTCTGGGCCGTGCGCTGGAACAGGTCGAGCACCCAGCTCTCGGACTTCGGTTCGGCCGGCGAGAAGAAGTCGTCGAACGCCTGGCGCACACGGGTCTGCCGACTGCTGTCCATGATCAGAGGGTATCGGTCTGACAGTATGTTCATCTTCATAGCTTCAGTGCAGACCAAAATCACCCAACGCGCGACGGAACAGGCTTGACGTCGGCCTGGGCTTCGAGGTGATCGGGCAGGGACGCGCGGTAGATCGGCATGGCCGCGGCGGTGGTGACGATCGCGACCAGGACGAGGATCGCGAACATCTCCGGTGTCACGAGGCCGTAGGCGAGGCCGATGTTGATGAAGATCAGGATCATCAGGCCGCGCGCGTTCATCAGCCCGCCGACCGCCGACGCGTAGCGCCACGAGTAGCCCTGGGCGCGCACCACCAGACCGCAGCCGAGGTACTTGCCTGCGAACGCGGCGAGCATGATCACGGCGAGCGGGAACCACAGCGCTCCACCTGCGCCGAAGCCGGAGACCTGCGTGTTGAGGCCGCTGAACGCGAAGAACACCGGCAGCAGCAGGATCGAGTTGAGGTCGGTGAGCTTCGTTTCGAGCTCGTGGCGCACCACCGCGGTCTTCGGCATCGCGAGGCCGGTGATGAAGCCGCCGAACACCGAGAACACGCCGATGAAGTCGGTGAACCAGCCGGCCACCAGCACGATGAGCAGGACGATCGCCATCATGTCGCGGCTGAGCTTGCCATCGCGTTCGGCGCGCTCACCGAGCTTCGCGAGCCACTTGCGGCCGACCGTCAGCATCAGCACCGCGAACAGGGCCGCGCCGCCGACGGTGCGCAGGGCGCCGGCGGGGCTGCCGGACGTGCCGACCGCGATGATCAGCGCGAGGAATCCCCACGCCACCGCGTCGTCGATCGCCGCGGCGACGAGGGTGAGCCCGCCGATCGGGGTGTTGGCGATGCCGCGTTCCTGCAGGATCCGTGCGAGCATCGGGAAAGCGGTGATCGACAGGGCGCCGCCGACGAACAGCATGAACACCCACAGGCTCGATCCCTGCGGGCTGAGCGAGTCGTAGAAGATCACCGCCGCGCCCGCGCCGAGCACGAACGTCGGCACGATGCCGGACACGGCGAGCACGCCGGCGCGTCGTGCGTTGGCGCCGGCGGTCAGCCCGTGGTCCAAAGAGGACCCGACGAGGAACATGTAGAACGTCAGCCCGATCGTGCTCAGCACGTAGAGCGTGCTCTTGACGTCCGCGGGGAAGAGCTGGGCCTGCACGCCGGGTGCCACGGCGCCGAGCAGTGCCGGTCCCAGCAGGACGCCGGCGACCATCTCGCCGACGACCCTGGGCTGCCTGACCAGCATGGCGAGACGCCCGCACACGGTGGTCGCGACGAGCACGACCGCCAGCGCGGCGAAGACCTGCAGCGCGAAGTGGATCTGGTTCACGGGGATCTCCTGGGACTAGTGCCGGACCGGGCAACCCTGCGTGTCGTGCGTGTCGAAGTAGCGGCCCGCCGGCCGCAGCCGGTGGGCGTGCAGCACCATCGCCGTGCCGAGCACGAGCTGGACGGCGCTGCGCCAGACGTCCTCCCAGCGGTCCCGCACGCGCATCAGGACCAGCCGGGCGCGCGGGACCGAGCCATCGCGGACGAGCAGGCACGGGCCCCGGCTCGGCAGCGATCGGGTGTGTGTCACCGACGAGTGCAGCGTCACGCGGCGCAGCACCACCTTCGTGGCCGCCCGCATCGCGATCGGGGACAGCCGCCACGCCGGGCAGGGGCGGTTGGCGGCGATGCCGAACGGGATGTGGTGCGCGTGGCGGGCCGCTGTGTGTTCCCAGCGATCGGGGTCGAACTCGTGCGGGTTCTGGTAGCCCGTCGCGTGGTAGGCGGGATAGCTGAAGCACAGCACCAAACCGGCGGGGAACGTCGTGTGCTCGTCCAGTTCGATGTCGGCGGTGGTGATGCGGTGCGCGATGCCGAACAACGGGTAGAGGCGGAAGGTCTCGTCCAGCACATGGGCGAAGTACCTGTCGTCGTCCGGGTTCTCCGCGAGTCGTGCCGCGACCTCGGGGTGATGGGCCAACGCGAGCAACAGGTGCGCCATCGCCTCGGACATCTGCACGACGGCGGTGTTGAAGTAGGTGCCCTGCAGGTAGTGCACCTGCTCGGTCTTCGAGAGCGTGGCGGGCAGCGGGTGCCGGACGTCCGCGAGCCGCTGTTCCAGGTAGCGCGTCAGGCGGGCACGGCGGGCGGGGTGGCGCAAACCGGTGCACTTCAACGAGGTCACGACGTCGTTGGCGTGCCCGACGATCAGGTCGCGTGCCGGGCGTGGGCACGGTTCGCCGAACACCAGCTCGTAGAAGTACTCGGCCCAGACCGGCATCATCAGGTCACGCAACCGGACGTGGGTGACCGGGCCGGTCAGCACCTCGTCCAGCACGCGTGAGGTGCAGTTCCTGGCCGTGGCGGACAGGGTTTCCGCGGGTCCCGCGAGGAAGGCGCGCGTCGCGCGGGCCACGTCGTCGTAGCGCGGGCCGCCTCCAGGTGCTCCTGGTGCACCTCGGGGCCGGGGGAGAGCCGAGTACCAGAACAGGTCGACAGCCCGGCGCCCTTGCTGCGGCCGTTCGCGGCGGGATGGCTGTAAAGCTCCTGGAACCGTTCCGGGCCGACCTGCGCGTTGGGGAACGTGATCGCGCTGTCCCCGTTGACCTTCTCGAACACCTTGGCGCGCAAGGAAACCACCCGCGCCGGCAGCCAGCGTGGCGCGGTCAGCACCACCGCGACGGCGAGCAGCCCGATCACCCACGCCACCCGGACACCCCCGTTCCGCGGACGACGACCATGTCGCGCGTGAGCTCCCCGCCGCACATCGCGAGGACGTGCTCGTACTCGTCGCGCAGCACGTCGAGCACCCGGCGCACCCCTGCCTCGCCGTCCGCCGCGAGCCCCCACAGCACCGGCCTGCCGATGCCGACGGCGGACGCTCCGAGCGCGAGTGCCAGGGCGATGTCACCTCCACTTCGGACACCGCCGTCGAGCACGACCGGAACCCGTCCGGCGACCGCGTCGACCACCCCGGGCAACGCCTCGACGGCTGCCGGTGTGAGGTCGAGCTGGCGGCCGCCGTGGTTGGACACGACGATGCCCGCCACCCCGTGCGCGACCGCGAGCACCGCGTCGGCAGGGTGGAGAACTCCCTTGACCCACAAAGGAAGTGACGTCATCGAGCGGAGGCGGTCGATGTCCTCCCACGAGAACGCCGACATCTCGATCTTCCGCAGGCCGGGAACGCCATGCAGGTCTCGCATGTTCTCCGCCGCCAGCCCGGCGGGCAGGTCGTGGAAGCCGTGCGCGATGTCCCTGCGGTGCCTGCCGAACACCGGCGAGTCGACCGTCACGACCAGTGCGGTGCAGCCGGCCCGTTCCGCCCGTCGCACCAGGGCTTGCGTGACCTCGGGGTCTGGTTGCACGTACAGCTGGAACCACACGGGCCCGGTTGCTGCCGCCACGACGTCGGCGATCGGCACGGTCGAAGCCATGCTGGACACCAGGATCGTCCCGGCGGCCGCCCGTGCCGTCGCCAGTTCGCCGTCGGGGTGAGCGAGCTTGTGGAACGCGGTCGGCGAGATCAGCACTGGGAACGCGTCGCTGACCTTCTTGCCCCGCAACACCCGTGGCAGCAGGGCGAGGCGCAGGAACGCGGCCTCGTTCTCCGCGAGCACGACCTCGTCCCCGACCCCGCCCGCGAAGAAGTCGTAGTGGACGGGGTCGAGCACCGCGCGTGCTTTGTCGTGCAGTTCGGCGAGCACGGGGTTCACCGGAGGAACGCCCGCAGCGGTGCCTTGTGCACCTTCTCGTCGTCCCACTCGTTCTCGAGGTTCTCGGTGATGTGGTGCTCGTCGACGAGCTCTCCCGCGCGGAACCGCCGGACCACCGGGTGCAGGTAGCGGCCGTCGAGCCCGCTGGTGTCCTCCTGCGACGTGCGGCCGGCGGAGATGTCGAACGGGTTGACCTTGTCGTGGTCCGCGCCGTACTCCAGCGTCACCGCCAGGTACGACTCGACGTCACCGAAGTCGCCCCGCGCCACGGCTTCGTGCAGGTGCGCGACCGGTACCTCCTCGACGTACCTCACGGCGCCGTCGGGATCGATCAGCACGGCGTCCGCCATGAACGCGAAAAGCTGCCACAGCGCGGAAGTCCGGTTGACCCGCTCGATGATCGCGTCGGTGATGCCCTCGGGGGACACGTCACGGCTCGGCCAGTCCACGCCGTGGTACCGGTGTTCCACGATCCGGTGCAGCGCGCGGACGCCGTAGCGGAAACCGTGGATGAACCCGCTGGTCGACTTCTTGAAGTCCCGCGCCTGGGTGATCGTGCCGGCGAAGAAGAGGTCCGGCACGTTCACCGACTCCCATTCCGCGGTCTGGTCGGGGAAACGCGAGTTGATCGTGAGCCGCGGCCGGCACTCCGGTGCGAAGATCGAGGCGTCGAACCGGAAGCCGGTCGCGAGGACGACGCGGTCGTAGCGGATCTCCTTGATCACCTCCGCGACCCGCTGGAAGCTGACCGCGACCAGGTAGCCGTCGCCATCGCGCCGGATGCCGGCGATGTGCCCGTCGAGCACCGCGTTCTGCGACTTGAGCTGGTAGGTGTCGAGGAAGTTGTTGTTCACCGCCCGCAGGTGGCCGACGAAGTGCGTCTGCCAGGCCAGCTTCAGCGAGCCGGGCCCGGCGACGTGGATGACGGAGGCGGTCTCGACGAGGGCGTCGGCGGTCTCGAACGCCGAGTTGCCGCGCCCGATGATCAGCACCTTCTTGCCGGTGAACTCCGCGGGGTCCACCGACACGTCGTAGTACAGCTCGGCGTGCTCGACGCCGTTGATCTCCGGCACGTACGGCCGGGAGACACCGGTCGCCACGATGATCCGCTTCGCCCGGTACGTGGCGCCGTGCTGGTCGCGCACCACGAAGTCGTCAGGCCTGCTCACCGACATGACGCGGGTGTCGTAGCGGATCGGCAGGTCGTTCTTGACGGCGAAGTCGCCCAGGTAGCGCACCATGTCGTCGGCGTGCGGGAAGTAGCGCGGTGTGTAGCCGGTGAACAGCAGCTCGGGATCGTCGCTCAGCAACGAGTTCCAGTCGACGCGCAGGTTCAGCTCCGGGTCGTCCCAGCCGGTGTGCACCTTGTTGATGGAGATCAGCTGGCGGTGCCGGGGAAAGCGGGTGAAGAACGTTCCCGCCGTGGCACCGGCTTCCAGCACGATGTGGTCACGTCCCGCCTGCTTGAGCAGGTAGGACGCCTGCAGCCCCGCCGGACCGGCACCGATCACGAGACACTCGGTCGAAACCTCGCTGGACACGACGTTCTCCTTCACGCGGTCAACAAGCGCTTGTCGGGTTTGCCGCTGGGCGCGACAGGGGGTTCGGCGATGGCGGTGACCCGGACGGGTGCGCAGGCCGCGCCGAGCCGTTCGGTCACCAGCTGCCGGAGCTCGGTCAGTTCAGGCACGCGATCGCCTTTGGGCACGACGAAGGCGTGGACGGCCTCGCCGGTGTCGTCGTCCGGCACCGCGACGACGTAGACCTCGGCGACGTCCGGGTGTTCGGCGATCACGTGCTCGATCGGGCCGATGTAATGCAGGTTCGCGTTGACGATCACGACGTCCCTGACACGGCCGGTCAGGTGCAGGTAGCCGTCGGCGTCGAAGTGGCCGAGGTCGCGGGTGCGGACCCAGCCGTCCACGAACACCTCGGCCGACTCCTCCGGGTTCGCCCAGTACGAACTGGCCTGGCCGGGAGTGCGGACGAACAGCTCGCCGTCGCGGATCTCCACGTCCACCGGCGGTTTTCCGACTGTGCCCGGCGGGTCGGACGGCGTCGCCATCGAGATCATCCCGGTCTCGCTCTGGCCGTAACCGTGGAACAGCACCGGTCCCAGGACTTCGAGTGCTTCGCGGTGGCGTTCGGTGGTCAGCGGTGAGCCCGAGACCAGCAGCGCGCGCAGCGTCGACAGGTCGGCGGGGGAGTGGCGCTGGCCCGCGACGAGCTTCGCCAGGCCGGGCACGGTGATCACGCGCGCCGTGGCCTTGTGCCGGGTGATCGCGTCGACGGGGTTGTCGGCGACGACGACGGTGCCGCCCGCGGTGAGAGTGAGGATCGCGTACTCGAACATCACCTGGCTCGACAGCGATCCGAACACGAGGTACCGGTCGAGCCTGGTCGCGAGTTCGCGGATCGCGGGTGGCCACGCGTCGGGCTGGGCCGTCCACGCGTTCGTCATCGAGGCGTACGTCTGCGCGCACGCCTTGGGCGCGCCCGTGCTGCCGCTGGTGTGGATGAGCCGGGCGATGTCGCCGGCTTTCCGGTGCAGCGCAACGGCTCAGGGGAGGCTTTGGTCAGGCCGGCCACGTCCGAATCACGGACCACGAGCGCGATGTCGAGGCTGAGCAGGTGCTCGACTTGCGCCTCGGTCAGCCCCGGCCGCACGCCCACGACCCGAGCGCCCACCGCGTGCGCCGCGAGGATCGTCGCGAACGCCTCCGGGGTGACACCCAGCAGCAACGCGATCCCGTCACCGGGGCTGAGACCGTTGGCGCGCAACCCGGTCGCGATCCTCGCGACGAGGCCGAGCATCTCTCGCCGTCACCACGCGGGTGCCGTGCTCGAACACCGGCCGGTCCGCGGCAGCGCCGAGCACGTCGAGCACCGCGCGCGGAAACGGCTCGGCGTCATGCGCCGGCAAGGCATTCCTTCACGAACACGACCAGCGGCTGCTGGTGCACCTCCGGCAGGTCCCAGTGGTTCTCGAGGTTCTCTGCCAGGTGGTGGGTCGCCGCGAGCACGCCGTTGCGGTGGTACCGCACCACGGGGTGCAGGTAGCTCGCGTCGGCCGCGTTGACCGGGTCGTTCTCGGCGACGCGCGGGATGGTGATGTCGAACGGATCGACCGTGTCGTGGTCAGGGCCGTACTCCAGCGTTGCCACGAACCGGTGCTCGGCCGTACCGAGGCCACCGTCGGCCACGTACGCCACCGGCACCTCTTCCTCGTACCGGGCGGTGTTCGCGTCGACCGTCACCACGTCGCCGATGACGGCGAACTGCTGCCACAGACACGAAGAGGTGTTCACCCTGGCGATGAGCGCGTCGCTGATCGCCTCCGGTGACAGCTCCAGTTCCGTGCCCTGCCACGGGACGTCGTGGTGGCGGGCGCTCAGGACGCGGTGCAGCGCGCGGGCGCCGTACCGGAAGCCGTGGATGAACCCGCTGGTGGACTTCTTGAAGTCACGGGACTGCGTGATCGTGCCCGCGAAGTACAGGCCGGGGACGTTCGTCGACTCGAACGCGGACGTGAGCCGCGGGAACCGGTCGTTGATGACGAGGTCGGGGCGGCAGTTCCCCGCGAAGATCGAGGCGTCGAACCGGAACCCGGTGCACGCGATGATCCGGTCGTACTCGAGCTCACGCACCTTCTCGACCGTGCGGGCGTACCGGAACCGGATGCGGAACCCGCCCTCCTGCCGGGGCTCGATGCGTTCGATCGTGCCGTCGATGACCGCGTTCTCGGACTTGAGCTGGTAAGTGTCGAGGAAGTTGTTGTTGACCGCGCGGAGGTGCCCGACGTAGTGCGTCTGCCAGGCCAGCTTCACCGAGTGCGGCCCGGCCACGTGGATCACGGCCGCGTGTTCGACGAGCGCGCCTGCGGTCTCGAAGCCCGAGTTGCCCTTGCCGATCACGAGCACCCGCTGGTCGGTGAACGACTCCGGGTCGGTGTCGAAGGTGTCGTAGCGTTCGACGTGCTCGATGCCGGGGATGTCCGGCACGTGGAGCTGCGAGACCCCGGTGGCCATGACGAGGTTCTTCGCATGCCACGTCTGTCCACTTCGGGCTGTGACGGCGAACCCGTCGCCGTCGCGGGAGACCTGGGTGACATCGATGTCGTAGTGGATCTTCAGGGTGGCCGCGCAGTCACGCAAGTACCGGACGATGTCGTCGGCGTCCGGGAAGTACTTCGGGCTGTAGCGGGTGAACAGCAGATCCGGATCGTCGAGCAGCAGCGAGTTCCAGTCCATCCGCATCCGCTGTTCCGGATCGGAGAACCCGGTGTGGACCTTGTTGATGGAGATGAGCTGGCGGTGCCGCGGGAATCGGGTGAAGAACGTGCCCGCCCCGCCGCCGCGTTCGAGGACGGCGTAGTCGCGACCGTCCCGCTCCAGCAGTGCGGCGAGCTGCAAACCGGCCGGTCCCGCGCCGATGATCAGGTAGTCGTGCGCCATGGACGGGAAAGCTACCCACGCGATCTCAGAACTTTCTGAGATCGGCTGCCTACCGTCCGTGTGGTGACCACGACCGCTTCAGACACGTCCGTGGACCTCGGTTCGCCGCTGACCGTCGCGCACCTTCTGCGGGCTTCCGCGCCCGTGTTCGTGCACGTCGAACCCGTCGTCGCGGACCGGGTCGCGCGGGGCCGGGAGTACCTGCGCACCGTGCTCGCCGACGACGAGCGGCCGGTGTACGGCGCCAAGACCGGGTTCGGTGCTCTGGTGGGCTTCGCGGGCCGTGCCTCCGAAGCTGACCAGTGCGACAACACCCTCGCACACCTCGGCGCCGGCCAAGGACCTGACCTCCCCCTGGACATCGCCCGCGCCGCACTGCTCGTGCGCACGTGGTCCCTGGCGCAGGGACTTTCCGGCGTGTCCGCGCACGTCGTGGACGGGCTCGCGGCGATGTTCGGAACCACGTTCGTGCCGGCGATCCCGCGCTACGGTTCCGTCGGTGCCAGTGGTGACCTGATCCCGCTCGCCTATGCGGCACAGGCGTTGCGCGGCAGGGGCCACGCGTACCTGGACGGCGTCCGGCTGCCCGCCGCGGAGGCGCTGGCGTCAGCGGGCCTGGAGGCCTTGCGGCTGGAC
>NZ_VSRL01000090.1 GCF_012184385.1 Lentzea indica | reverse complement strand
TGCCTCAAAACCGGCACCCTCTACGACGAAACGACCGCCTGGTCCCATCACGTCACTTCCGCTGCGGCTTGACATCTACGCTCCTGGGATGTCTCTCAGCTCCGAATCCGTAACTTGGATCGCATGAACTTGGTCGACTGGGTCACCGACCTGATGCACGCGGCCGGCGCACCCGGAGCGGCTTTGGCGATCGCGCTGGAGAACCTGTTCCCGCCGCTGCCCAGTGAGTTCTTCCTGCCCCTGGCCGGTTTCACCGCGGCACAGGGCAAGATGTCCCTGCTCGACGCCATCCTGTGGACCACTTTCGGCTCCGTGGCGGGCGCGCTGGTGCTGCACTGGATCGGCGCCATGCTCGGCCGCGACCGCGTCCGGCGCATCGCGTCGCGCATGCCACTGGTGCGGGTGTCCGATGTGGACAAAACCGAGGCCTGGTTCTTACGCAACGGCTACCGCGCCGTCTTCTTCGGCCGGATGATCCCGGTGTTCCGCAGCCTGATCTCGATCCCGGCCGGGATCGAGCGGATGCGGATGGCACCGTTTCTCGCCTACACCGCGGCCGGCAGCCTGCTGTGGAACACCGCGCTGATCCTCGCGGGCTACCTGCTCGGCGACAACTGGCACCTCGTCGAGCAGTACGTCGGCATCGGTTCGAAGGTCGTGCTGGGGCTTGTAGTTGTGGCGATCATCGTCTTCGTCGTCTCTCGCCTCTCGAAGTCGAAAGGAAGGACCACACCACGCTCAAAGGTTTCCGACCCGCGTTCCTGACCTCACCGGCGCAGGACACGCCTGGCCCTGATGGCGTCTGCAAGTACCGCCAACTCAACATCAACAGGCACCTTTCCGCTACCAAGCAGGTCGCTTCGCGCCCGAGCACGCGGTGTCGGTCCTACGGATGCGGAACAAGTTGGGTGTAGTTGAAGGCGATTCGATCAAGAGTCGGTGGTACTTGCAGACGCACCAGGGGCCAACGAGCCGACGACGTCGCGGACAAGACTTCTGACGATCGCGCTCTCACAACCGCTACCAGCTCAGTTGGCGGCGCAGGGCGCTACCCCTTGACGTAGGTCCGCAGGTGCTGGGCCGTCAGCGTGTCACCCGACGCGATCAGGTCGTGCGGCGTGCCGGTGAAGACCACCTTGCCGCCGTCGTGCCCGGCACCCGGACCCATGTCGATGATCCAGTCGGCGTGCGCCATCACGGCCTGGTGGTGCTCGATGGCCACGACGGTGTTCCCGTTGTCCACCAGGCGGTCCAGCAGGCCGAGCAGCTGGTCGACGTCGGCCAGGTGCAGGCCGGTGGTGGGTTCGTCGAGCACGTAGACCGAGCCCTTGTCGGTCATGTTGATCGCGAGCTTGAGGCGCTGGCGTTCACCGCCGGACAACGTGTTCAGCGGCTGACCGAGGCCGAGGTAGCCGAGGCCGACGTCCACGAGCCGGTCGAGGATCGCCTTCGTCGGGCCGTCGGTGAAGAACGACGCGGCTTCGGCGATGGGCATCTGCAGCACCTCGGCGATGTTCTTGCCGTTGAGCTTGTAGCCCAGCACCTTCTGCGTGTACCGCCTGCCCTCGCACTCCTCGCAGATCGTGGCGACGCCGGCCATCATCGCGAGGTCGGTGTAGATCAGGCCGATGCCCTTGCAGTTCGGGCACGCGCCGTCGGAGTTCGCGCTGAACAACGAGTCCTTGACCTTGTTGGCCTTGGCGAACGCCTTGCGGATGTGGTCGAGCATCCCCGTGTAGGTGGCGGGGTTGGAGCGCTTCGAGCCCCGGATGGGCGACTGGTCGACCTTGACCACGTCCTGGCGGGAGCCGAGCGAGCCGTGGATGAGCGACGACTTGCCGGAGCCCGCGACGCCCGTGACGACGGTGAGCACGCCGAGCGGCACGTCGACGCTCACGTTCTTGAGGTTGTGCAGTTTCGCGCCCTTGACCGAGATCTTGCCCTTGGGGGTGCGGACCTGGTCGCGCAGGCCGACCTTGTGGTCGAGGTGGTCGCCGGTGAGCGTGCCGGACTTGCGCAGTCCCTCGAGGTCGCCGGTGTAGCAGAGCTCGCCGCCGTTGACGCCGGCGCCGGGGCCGAGGTCGACGACGTGGTCGGCGATCACGATGGCCTCGGGCTTGTGCTCGACGACGAGCACCGTGTTCCCCTTGTCCCGCAGGCGGAGCAGCAGGTCGTTCATCCGCTCGATGTCGTGCGGATGCAGGCCGGTGGTGGGCTCGTCGAAGACGTACGTCACGTCGGTGAGCGCGGAACCGAGGTGCCGCACCATCTTCACGCGCTGCGCCTCACCACCGGAGAGCGTGCCGGACTCGCGGTCCAGCGACAGATACCCGAGGCCGATCTCGACGAGCGAGTCGAGCGTGTTCAGCAGGTTCGCGAGCAATGGCGCGACCTCGGAGTTGGTGATCTTGCGCAGGAACTCGGCGAGGTCGCTGATCTGCATCGAGGACAGGTCGGCGATGTTCTTGCCCTTGATCTTGCAGTCGAGCGCGGCCTGGTTGAGCCTGGTGCCGTCGCAGGCGTTGCACTTCGTGAACGTCATGGCGCGGTCCATCCACGCCCGCACGTGCGGCTGGACCGTGTCACGTTCCTTGCCCGCGTAGATCCTCTCGAACTTGACCAGCAGGCCTTCGTACTTGAAGTTGAACTTGTCCCGCTTGAGCATCTCCGCCGGGGCGTGGAGGAAGAGGTCCCACTCCTTCTTGGTGAAGTGCTTGAGCTTCTTGTCCATGTCGAAGAACTCGGACATGTTGTACGTCTGCCAGTACTGCGAGCGCGGGTGGAAGTTGGGGATGGTGATCGCGCCCTCGTTGAGGGACTTCTCCACGTCGTACATCTCGTTCATGTCCAGGCCGCGGGCGCTGCCCATGCCCTCGCACTCCGGGCACATGCCCTCTGTGGAGTTGAAGCTGAACGCCGCCGACGTACCGATGTGCGGCTTGCCGAGCCTGCTGAACACGATGCGCAGCATGGTGTGCGCGTCAGTTGCGGTGCCGACCGTCGACCGCGAGTTCGCTCCCATGCGCTCCTGGTCGACGATGATCGCGGCGCTGAGGTTGCGCAGCTCGTCCACGTCCGGGCGGCCCAGGTTCGGCATCATGGCCTGCAGGAACGCGGTGTAGGTCTCGTTGATGAGCCGCTGCGACTCGGCGGCGATCGTGCCGAACACGAGTGACGACTTCCCGGATCCGGACACCCCTGTGAACACGGTGAGGCGGCGCTTGGGGATGTCCAGCGAGACGTTGCGCAGGTTGTTCTCCCGCGCCCCGCGCACCTCGATCATGTCGTGGCTGTCTGCGGCGAGCGTTTCCTGTCCACGCGATGACTTGCGGCTCATCGCACGAGGGTCCCGCGCGCCGGTCGATCTTCACTCGAGCCGGGCTGGGGCCGTCTCGCCGAGGTGGCGCATCAACTCCCGGACAGCGCTGCGACCAGCCCGGTTCGCACCGATCGTGCTGGCGGAGGGGCCGTATCCGACGAGGTGGATGCGCGGATCGGCGACCACGCGGGTGCCGTCCACCTGGATGCCACCGCCCGGCGCGCGCAGGTGCAGGGGCGCGAGGTGGTCGAGATCGTGCCGGAACCCGGTCGCCCACAGGATGATGTCGGCGTCGAAGTGCTCGGAACCCCACGCGACGCCGGTGGGCGTGATGCGGTCGAACATCGGCTTGCGGTCCAGCACGCCGGACGCGATCGCGGCGCGCGTCTGGTCGTTCAACGGCAGGCCGGTCACGCTGACGACGCTGTGGGGCAGCAGTCCGGCGCGGACGCGTTCGTCGACCAGGCCGACGACGCGGCGGCCGTACTCGGGCGTGAACGGTCCCTCGTTCCACACCGGTTCGTGCCGCGTCACCCAGCGGGTGTCCGAGGCGAACAGAGCGAGTTCCATCAGCAGCTGGGTGGCGGAGGCGCCACCACCCACAACGACCACGCGCTTGCCGGCGAACTCTTCAGGGCCCACGTAGTCGGCGGTGTGGAGCTGACGGCCCAGAAACGTCTCCTGGCCGGGGTAGTACGGCCAGAACGGGCGGCGCCACGTGCCCGTCGCGTTGATCAGGCCCCGCGTGGTCCAGACGCCGTCGGACGTCTCGACCTTCAACAGCTCGCCGTCGTTCACCACCTGCGTGACGGTGACCGGGCGCACCACCGGGAGGTCGAAGAGCTGCTCGTAGCGGGCGAAGTACGACGGGATCGCCTCGTTGGCGCGCTCGTCCGGCGAGGGCTGCTCGAACGGCATGCCGGGCAGCTCGTGGATGCCGTGCACGGTCCGCATGCGAAGGCTCGGCCAGCGATGCAGCCAGGCGCCGCCGGGAGCGTCGTTCGCGTCCAGCACGACGTGCTCGACGTTGCGCCTGCGCAGGAAGTACGAGGCGGACAGGCCCGCCTGCCCCGCGCCGATCACCACCACGTCCGTCACACCACGATCAACCACAAACGTGCGTTGGTTCTTCTCAACGTGTGACCCACGGATCATTCGACGCTAGCGTCCAAGATCGTGCACCTACTTCTGACGATGGCCTTGCTCGCGGCGCCCGTCCCCACGACGACAGCCTCATACGCGGTCTACAACCGGATCACGCACACGCTGACCGGCCGTGACGTGCACAAGCCGATCAGATCCGCCTCGCTGGTGAAGATCCTGATCGCGATCGAGCAGCTGGAGACGCGCGGCGACGACCCGCGCATCGAACCCATGCTGCGCGCGAGCGACGACAACGCCGCGAGCGAGCTGTGGGTGGAGAACGGCTGGGACCAGCTCGTCGTGCGCACGGCCGAACGCCTGGGACTCAAGGACACGCGGCCGCCGGAGAGGCGCGGCATGTGGGGCTACACGGCGGTGAGCGCCTACGACGTCGTGAAGATCTACAGGTACGTGCTGGAAGACGCGAAGCCGAAGGTCCGGCGCACGATCATGGGGCACCTGCAACGGGCGGAGAAGTGCGCCTCGGACGGTTTCGACCAGTCGTTCGGACTGCCGTCGGCCACCTGGAGGCCCGCGTTCAAGCAGGGCTGGTCCGGCTTCGGCGACCCGACGAAGCCGTGCGTCGACAGGCCACGCCCTCGCGTGCAGTGGGACCTGGACCTGAAGTCGCCCGCCATGCACACGTCGGGGACGTGCCGGTTCAGCATCGTCGCGGTGCTGACCCTGCACCCGGAGGGCACCACCTACCAGCAGGCCGCGAAACGAGTTACCCGGCTCACGGAAGAAGTCACCAAGTATCGGTGTTGATCGATGCATGAGCCGTCTTCGTGAGATGCCGCTGTCAGTTCTCGACCTCGCCCCCATCACGTCGGGGTCGGATGCGACGACCGCACTGCGGAACTCGCGGGAACTCGCTCAGCAGGCAGAACGACTCGGCTACCACCGCTACTGGTTCGCAGAGCACCACAACATGCCCGGCATCGCGTCCTCCGCGCCCGCCGTGCTGATCGAGCACATCGCGTCCGCCACGTCGACGATCCGCGTCGGCTCCGGCGGCGTGATGCTGCCCAACCACGCGCCATTGGTGGTCGCCGAGCAGTTCGGCATGCTCGAGGCGTTGCACCCCGGCCGCATCGACCTCGGCATCGGCCGCGCGCCCGGCACCGACCAGAAGACCGCTCGGGCGTTGCGGCGCACCGAAGCCGGTCTCTCCGCGGAGAACTTCCCGCAGGAACTGACCGAGCTGATCAAGTACTTCGAGGGCACCGCGGAGCTCAACGCCGTGCCCGCCGCCGGCAACAAGCCCCCGATCTGGCTGCTCGGCTCGTCCGGCTACAGCGCGCAGGCCGCGGGTCTGCTGGGCCTGCCGTTCGCGTTCGCCCACCACTTCAGCGCGCAGAACACGTTGCCCGCGCTGGACCTTTACCGGCGGCACTTCCGTCCGTCCGAGGTGCTGTCCGAGCCGTACGCGATGGTGTGCGCCTCGGTGATCGTCGCGGACACCGACGAGCACGCCCGCTGGATCGCCGGTCCGGGAGCGCTCTCATTCGTGCGGCTGCGCCAGGGCAACCCAGGGCCGCTGGCCACGCCGGAGGAAGCCGCGGACTACCCGTACACCGAGATCGACGAGCTGGTGATCGAGGACCGCATGTCCACCCAGATCATCGGATCCCCCTCAACGGTCCGCGCCGGGCTCGACGAGTTGATGGAGTCGACCGCCGCCGACGAGCTCATGGTGACGACCATCGTGCACGGGCACGAGGACCGCCTCCGTTCCTTCGAACTGCTCAGTGAGTTGGCCGAACGGACGCCGTCGCTCGGCCGTTCAGCCGCACATACGTGAGTCGGCCACGCGTGACCTTCACGTTTCGTACGACTGGCGCTGCTCTGAACGGGTGATAATCAGCTCCGCTTGTAGCGCCAGACACACTGTCGGCGATGATCGGTGTGAGCGCGCACGCCCCCCGACGCGCTCCCTAGCATCACCAAGCGACGGCGTGGGGCAGGCGCACTGTGTGGCGCCGCCCACGCCGCCCATCACGAGACGGCCACGGCCTGGCACCAGGTCCGCGTCAGAGGCCACATTCGGTCCCCGCACCCCCTTCGGCACCGTCACAGTTGACGGGAGTCGTTCACACCCACCGCCGGGGTGGGAAAGGGGAGTTCGTGAAGTTCGCCAAATCGGCCACGGGCCTGTGCCTGTTGCTGGCCGTGGCGGGATGTGCGGGCCCCAGTGTCGCCGTCACCCCCAACGAGAACCTGACAGTCGAACAACGAGCCGAGACGCCCAGCGCGTCCGGCGCCGCCGCGTTCGGCACGCAACGCGTCTGGGCCTCTGGTCTGTCCGTCGTGGTGTCCGCTCCCCGCTCCCTGGCGCCGTCCGAGACGGCGATCCCCCCGGCCAAGCGCACGGCGGTCTTCACGATCACCGTCTACAACGGCTCCAAGGCCTCCTACCGCCCCTCCCAGCTCTCCGTGCGGGCGACGGCCGACGGCTCCCCCGCCGCCGAGCTCGTCGACTCCGTGCAGGGCCTCAACGGCCTCGCCGCCGCTGTCGCCGAGCTCCCGCCGGGCCGCGACACCCAGATCCAGCTGGCGTTCGCGGTGTCCGAGCAGCCGGTGATGATCCAGCTGACCATCCAGCCCGGTGGACAGGGCCAGGACGCGGCGACCGTCTTCGAGGGCCAGGCCTAGGCTCTGGGCATGACCAGTCGTCTCGAGCCTGGAGACACCGCGCCCGCGTTCACGCTGCCCGACAGCGAGGGCAAGCCGGTGTCCCTGTCCGACTACCTCGGCAAGTCCGTGGTCGTGTACTTCTACCCGGCAGCCGGCACGCCGGGCTGCACCAAGCAGGCCTGCGACTTCCGCGACAACCTCAGCGCTCTGGCCGGCTCCGGCTACGAGGTCGTCGGCATTTCGCCCGACAAGCAGGAAAAGCTCGCCAAGTTCCGCGCCGAGGAAGGCCTGACCTTCCCGCTGCTCGGCGACCCGGACAAGAAGGTCCTGGTCGAGTGGGGCGCGTTCGGCGAGAAGCAGAACTACGGCCGCACCGTCCAGGGCGTGATCCGCTCGACGTTCCTCGTCGGCCCCGACGGCAAGATCGTCAAGGCCATGTACAACGTCCGCGCCACCGGCCACGTCGCCAAACTGCTGCGCGAACTTCCCGCCTGAATTTCCACACCGAATGTGACGCCGCCGCCGCAGGACTTGCGGCGGCGGCCCCTTCTTCGGGTATGGTCGGGGTGAGGGCGTGCAACAAATGCCGCCCCTTGTTCCGGTGACGGTGATACACCGTGTGTCGCTTGACGGCACCTCGCGGTCCCGACATCCCGTCTGATTTCGTCTTGCGCGTCCACTTCCCCACGCGCGGCGGTTGACCAGGGCGTTCAGCCCCGTCCTCCGTTCGTAGTCACACACGCACGCCTTGCGCTGCGTGCGTTTCGTGCTGGGAAAAATTCAAATGCTGAAGTGGATATTGCTCTCCGTCGCCGTGGGCGCGGAAGTTTTCGCAACCCTTTGTCTGAAGTACTCCGACGGCTTCACCAAACCGTGGCCCGTGATCGGTCTCGGCGCCGGCTTCCTCACCGCTCTCTACCTGGAGTCGGTGGTGATCCGAATGGGCCTGCCGGTCGCCATCACGTACGCGATCTGGGCAGGCGCGGGCATCGCGCTGGTGGCGATCACCAGCCGCGTGCTCTTCGCGGATCCGCTCAACCTCGCGATGCTGAGCGGGATGGCGCTGATCGCGGCGGGCGTGTGCGTGGTGTCGGTCGCGTCCCACGCACACGCCGCTGCCTAGACGAGCTTGCGCAGGTGCGGGACCAGCAGCTTCAGCGCCCGGCCCCGGTGGGACTCCGCGTCCTTCTGCTCGGCGGTCATCTCCGCCGAGGTGATGTCGTAGCCCTCGGGCATGAAGATCGGGTCGTAGCCGAAGCCGTTGGTTCCGCGCCGCTCCCGCAGCAACGTGCCGCGCCATTCGCCACGCACGACGACCTCGTCGCCACCGGGCACGACGAGAGCGATCACCGACACGAACGCCGCGCCACGGCGCTCGTCCGGCACGTCGCCGAGCTGGCCCAGAACCAGATCCAGGTTGGCCTCGTCGTCACCGTGACGGCCAGACCACCGAGCGGACAGCACGCCGGGCATGCCGTTCAGCTCGTCAACAGCAAGTCCGGAGTCGTCCGCAACGGACACAAGACCGGTAGCGGCAGCGGCGTCACGGGCCTTGGCCAGCGCGTTGCCCTCGAAGTCGGGTGCGGTCTCCGGCGCCTCAGGGAACTCAGGCACGTCGGAGAGGGACAGCACCTCGATGTCCGAGAGTCCTTCCGCGGCAACGATTCGCTGCAGCTCCCGAAGCTTCTTGGCGTTGCGCGAAGCCAGCAGGAGCTTCATCGCCTGCTCGCCTTGGGCTCGGGCAGCACGCCGGGGTACGGCTCAGCCAAAGCAGCGGCCTGGATGCGGTTCAGCTCTGCGCAGCCCAGCAGAGCCACGTCCAGCATGCGGTCCAAAGTGGACCGGGCGAACGTCGCGCCCTCACCGGTGCCCTGGACCTCGATCAACGTGCCCGCGTCGGTGGCGACGACGTTCATGTCGACCTCGGCCCGCGAGTCCTCCTCGTAGGGCAGGTCCAGCCGGACCCTGCCGTCGACCACGCCGACGGACACGGCGGACACCGCGCAGGACAGCGGCGAAGGGTCGGCCAGGCGGCCGGCCGCGCCCAGATAGGTGACCGCGTCGGCCAGCGCGACGTACGCGCCGGTGATCGCGGCGGTGCGGGTGCCGCCGTCGGCCTGGATGACGTCGCAGTCGATGACGATGGTGTTCTCGCCGAGCGCCGCCAGGTCGATGCAGGCACGCAGGGAACGCCCGATCAGGCGCGAGATCTCGTGCGTGCGGCCGCCGATGCGGCCCTTCACGGACTCGCGGTCGCTGCGGCTGTGCGTGGCGGACGGCAGCATCGCGTACTCGGCGGTCACCCAGCCGAGGCCGGAGCCCGAACGCCAGCGGGGAACGCCTTCGGTGACACTCGCGGCGCAGAGCACGCGGGTGTTCCCGAACTCGATCAGGACCGAGCCGGCGGGCCAGGTCTGATATCCACGCGTGATCCGGATGTCACGCAACACGTCGTCGTTTCGGCCATCGCTTCGCACCACGCGGCCTACCCTAATGAACCCTGCGGAGCGCCTTGGCGTAGGGAGAGACATGCTGACGATCGACGGTATTCCGCTTCACCCGTTGTTCGTGCACGCGGTGGTCGTGCTGCTGCCCCTCGCGGCGCTCACCTCGGTCGCGATCGCGCTGGTCCCGAGCTGGCGGCGCAGGTACGCCTGGCCCGTTCTCGGCATCACCCTCGCCGGTGTCGGCGCCGTCCCGGTGGCCAAGCAGGCGGGCGAGGACCTGAAGGCCGCGCTCGAAAGCAGGGTCGGGCCGAATCCCGCCATCCAGACTCACGCCGACCTGGGCACGACGCTGCTGCCCATCGCGCTCGGGTTCGGGGTCGCGGTGATCGCGCTGCTGGTCGCGGGCAGGCTCGCGGATCGAGAGCGCCAGGCGGAGGCACCCACCACGAAGACGTGGCGGGTGATCTCAGTCGTGGTGTCCGTGCTGGTGATCCTGCTCGCGGTCGGCACGACCGTGCAGACCGTGCGCGCCGGTCACAGCGGGTCGACGGCGGTCTGGAGCGGCGTCGGCAGCTGAAGGGGCGCCGTCGCCGACTGCTTGAGCGTCCGCGTGACCGTGCAGAACTGCTCCACGGCGCGACGGACGACGGTTTCGAGCGCCTCCGGATCGTCCACGGCGGACAGGTCGTACGAGAGCGTCACCGGGATGGAGATCACCTCGTTGCCGCTCTCGGACTGCACGGCGTCCGCGACCGCCGACAGCTGATCGCCTCCGGTGCGGCGCAGGATCAGCGTCTCCGACGTCACCATCGCGCAGCCCGCCGCGGCCGCCACCAGCAGCTCGACCGGGCTGAAAGAACCTTCCTGGCCCTTGCGGCCGATCCGCACCGAGGCGCCGCGCCCGTTGGAAGCGACGAACTCGTGGTCGCCCACCCTCTCGATCTCGATCATGCCTGCTCCCCCACCTCGTAGCGGCCGCCCTGCACGACCAGCTCACATGGCCCGCCGAACACCGATCGGGCCTCCTTCAGCACGTCCTCGCGCGACGTCCACGGCGGTACGTGCGTGATCAGCAGCCGCCCGGCCCCCGTCCGTGCGGCGAGCTCGCCCGCCTCGCGTCCGGACATGTGCAAGCCCTCCTGCCGGTCCGGGGCGTGCGTCCAGCTCGCCTCGCTCAGCAGCACGTCCACACCCGACGACAAGGAGTCCAGCGCCGCACACGGCCCGCTGTCGCCCGTGTAGGCCAACGACACCCCGCCACAGGAAATCCGGAACCCGTAGGCCTCACACGGGTGTGCCACCACAGCGGAGTCCACCGTGAACGGTCCGATGTGGACCCGGGAACCCAGGCCGTGGAACGAGAAGACATCGCTGAAGTCCAACGACGACCGCTCGGCCTCGTTGGGCGCGTAGGCGGCGATGAACCGCGAGTGCGCCTCGGCAGGTGCGTAGACCGGCAGCGGACCGGAAGGTGGCGACGGGTGGTACTTCCGCGCCACGTACAGCGAGGACACGTCGACGCAGTGATCAGGATGCAGGTGCGAGAGCACCAACGCGTCCATCGAGAACAGCGGGCGCTCCTCCTGGAACCGCGACAGCACCCCGTTCCCGAACTCCAGCGCCAGCGTGAACCCGTCGGCCTCCAGGAGATATCCCGACGCCGCCGCACCGGGTCCTGGAATGCTGCCGGAGCAGCCGAGCACGGTCAGCAGCACATCAGCCCCACTGTTCGAAGGTCGGCAGGAACCGGGTGGCGAGCTTCGCGAACCGCTCCGGCGGACCGGTGCACGTCACCCGATGCAGCGGCGGATCAACAGCGAACTCGTCGCGTTCGGTCAGGAGCCGCACCACGTCCTTCACCGTCTCCTCGGCGCTCGACACCAGCGTCACGGCCTCGCCCATGACGATCTGGATCACGCCGGTCAGCAACGGGTAGTGCGTGCAGCCCAGGACAACGGTGTCGACCTCGGCGCGTTGCAACGGCTCCAGATAAGCCTGCGCCAGCCCGAGAACCTGCCGCCCGGAGGTGATGCCGCGCTCGACGAAGTCGACGAACCGGGGGCACGCCGCCGCAGTCACCGTCACGTCGCGTGCGGCCTGGAACGCGTCCTGGTAGGCGTGCGAGTTGATCGTGCCGAGGGTGGCGATCACGCCGATGCGGCCGCTGTGGGTCGTCCTCACCGCACGGCGCACCGCAGGAAGGATCACCTCGACCACCGGCACGTCGTAGCGCTCACGGGCGTCGCGGAAGCATGCGGCGGACGCAGTGTTGCACGCGATCACGAGCATCTTCGAGCCCTCGTCGACCAGCTGGTCGCAGACCTCCAGCGCGTGCTTGCGCGCCTGTGCGATCGGCAGAGGCCCGTAAGGTCCGTTCGCCGTGTCGCCGATGTAGTGGATCGACTCGCCGGGCAGCTGGTCCATGATCGCTCGGGCGACCGTCAGGCCGCCGACGCCCGAGTCCATGATCCCGATCGTCACGGCGTGAATGTAGCCGGTGCACTGCGGCGCCGGTTGTCACGAGACACACCCCACGCAGCCAGAACTCCACCGATTGCGCCGAACAGGTGGCCTTCCCACGACACGCCGGGCTGGCCGGGCAGCACGCCCCACAGCGCGGCGCCGTACAGGGCGAACACGCCGACCGCGATCACCAGCTGCAGCCACGATCGCGCGAATAGCCCGCGCACCAGCAGGAAAGCTAGGAACCCGAACACCAGCCCCGACGCGCCGATGTGGCTGCCTGGGCTGCCGAACACCCACACGCCCAGAGCCGACGAGAGCCAGATCGACACGGTGATCTGGAAGAACTGCTTCAACCCGCCGGAGGTCGCAAGGAACCCGAGCAGCAGCAACGGAACCGCGTTGCCGGTGAGGTGACTCCAGTCGCCGTGGATCAGCGGCATCCACAGCAGGTTGTCCCACTCGCCGAAGTCGCGCGGCCGCACGCCGTCGTCCTCCAGCGAACCTCCGGTCGCCACGTCGAAAGCCTCGACGAGGTAGAGGAAGCCGACGAACCCGGACACGACGAGCAACGACAGCACTGGGTGCGGCGGAATGACCCGTTTCGCAAGGGCGGTGCGGTCCACGTGTCCAGAGTACGTGGCGGCCGGGCCGGTGAGTTCGTTCGATGAGCAACGAGGCTCACCGGCCACGGCCTAAGCTGATCAGGTGTCGATCGAAGTAGCGGTACGCGCATCGGCCCAGCTCGGCGAGGGGCCGACGTGGGACCACAGCAGTTCCACGTTGCTGTGGGTGGACATCCTGGCTTCGGAGGTGCACCGCTACGCCCCCGCGCGGGACGACGACGCCGTGCTCGTACTGCCTCAGCACGTGGGCGCCGCCAAGCCGCGCGCGCAGGGCGGCATCGTCTGCAACCTGCGCGACGGCATCGCGCTGATCGACCGCGACGGCACCAAGAGCTGGCTCGTCTACTGGGCCCGTGAGGGCGTGCGCGGCAACGACGCGGGCGTCGACCCGTCCGGACGGCTCTGGGCCGGCACGATGCGCTACGACCAGGCGGCCGACGAGGGCTGGCTCGCCAGGATCACCGGCGAGGGCGCCGCGAAGGTCATGGTGGACAAGGTGAACACCAGCAACGGCGTCGGCTGGAGCCCGGACGCGAAGCTGATGTACTACATCGACACCCCGACCCGCCGGATCGACGTCCTCGAGTTCGACAACTCCGACGGCACCGTCTCGAACCGGCGCCCGCTCACCCACGTCGGCAACACCGACGGCTGGCCCGACGGGCTGTGCGTCGACGCCGACGGGTGCGTGTGGGTCGCGTTGTGGGGCGGGCACGCCGTTCGCCGCTACACGCCGCAGGGTGAGCTGGACCACGAGATCGAGCTGCCGGTGGACAACCCGACCGCGTGCTGCTTCGGCGGCCAGGACTTCACGGACCTCTACGTCACGTCCGCGCGCGTCGGTCTGTCGGACCAGGCGTTGATGGACCGCCAGTTGAACGGCTCCCTGCTCGTGCTGCCCGGCGTGGGCGCGGGCCTGCCGGGCTTCGCCTTCAACGGCTGACGCTACGAATATTCACTGCTCCAGACGTGAGCCGACGAGCTATGATCACTCGTCGGCTCAACGTCAGTTGATGAGCATCTGGGGGGATGCAACATGAGCGAAGATCACGCCTGGAAGGGCGCCCTCTAAATCGGTGGAGGGTTTCGTCACGCCCAGAGGTGGCCGTCGAGCCTGGCGGCCGCCTCGTCCAGCGTTCCGGCGTAGGCGCCCGTGGACAGGTACTTCCACCCCGCGTCCGCCACCACGAACACGATGTCGGCGGTCTTCCCCGCCACCTCCGCCTTCTGCGCCACGGCCAGCGCGGCGTGCAGGATCGCGCCCGTCGAGATGCCGGCGAAGATGCCCTCGGTCTCCAGCAGCTGCCGGGTGCGGCGCAACGCGTCGTAGGAGCCGACCGAGTACCGCCCGGTCAGCACCGACTCGTCGTACAGCTCCGGCACGAAGCCCTCGTCCAGGTTCCGCAGGCCGTAGACCAGCTCGCCGTACCGGGGTTCGGCGGCGATGATCTGCACGTCCGGCTTGGCCTCGCGCAGGAACCGCCCGACGCCGACCAGCGTGCCCGTCGTACCCAGACCGGCGACGAAGTGCGTGATCGAGGGCAGGTCGGCGAGGATCTCCGGGCCGGTGCCGCGGAAGTGCGCCTCCGCGTTCGCCGGGTTCCCGTACTGGTAGAGCATGACCCAGTCCGGGTTCTGCTTGGCGAGCTCCTTCGCGGCGGCGACGGCCTGGTTCGACCCGCCGGCCGCGGGCGAGAACACGATGCGCGCGCCATAGGCCTGCAGCAGCTGCCTACGCTCGGTCGAGGTGTTCTCCGGCATCACGCACACCAGGCCGTAGCCCTTGAGCTTCGCGGCCATGGCGAGCGAGATGCCGGTGTTGCCGGACGTCGGCTCCAGGATCGTCGCGCCGGGACGCAGCACGCCGTCCCGCTCCGCCGCCTCGATCATGGCCAGCGCCGGCCGGTCCTTGATCGAGCCGGTCGGGTTGCGGTCCTCGAGCTTCGCCCAGATGCGCACGTTCTCGGACGGCGACAGGCGCGGCAGGCCCACCAGCGGTGTCCCGCCGAGCGCGTCCAGGAGCGAGTCGTAGCGGGCCATCGGAAGATCAGCCGCCCGCGACGGCGGGGAGGATGGTGACGTTGTCGCCGTCCTTCACCGGAGCGGTGAGGCCACCGGCGAAGCGCACGTCCTCGTCGTTGACGTAGACGTTGACGAAGCGGTGCAGCGCACCCTCCTTGACCAGGCGGGCCTTGAGGCCGCCGTGGTTGTTCTCCAGGTCGTCGATGATCTCGGCGAGCGTCGTGCCGGTGGCGGACACCGACTTCTCGCCCCCGGTGTGGGTGCGCAGGATGGTCGGGATCGACACGGTGACGGCCATGATGGTTTCTACCTCCGGGAACGGATACAACTCAGGATTCGATGATCTTGACCGGTTCCTCGGTCACGACACCGTCGACGATGCGGTACGACCGCAGCTCGTGCTCGATCGGGTCACGCGTGGAGACCAGCACGTAGTGCGCCTGGGGCTCATTCGCGAACTTGATGTCAGTGCGGGACGGATAGGCCTCGGTCGCCGTGTGCGAGTGGTAGATGACCACCGCCTCTTCGTCGTTGGCCTGCATCTCGCGATACACCTTGAGCTGCTCGGCAGCGTCGAACCTGTAGAACGTGGGCGAGCGCTCCGCGTTCTCCATCTCGATGATGCGCTCAGGCCGATCAGAGCCTTCGGGCCCTGCGATCTGCCCGCAGGCCTCGTCGGGATGGTCGCGGCGGGCGTGGGCCACCATCGCGTCCACCAGGTCACGGCGAATCACCAGCACGTGCTCAATCCTACGGGCTGAAGAAAGTTGTCTCGGTATGCGAGATAACCACGTCACCCAGCTTGTTTTAGCACTGGCTTATATTAGTGGTGGCTACTACAGTGGCCGTCGTGCACGCGTTCGACGTACTCGGAGACCCGGTCCGCAGGCGGATCCTGGAGCTGCTCGCCGCTGGTGAGCGGGCTGCGGGGGACGTCGGCGTTGTGGTCCAGGCCGAGTTCGGGATCACCCAGTCCGCCGTGTCGCAGCACCTGAAGGTGTTGCGCTCGAACGGGTTCGTCGAGGTCAGGCCCGAGGGCACGCGACGGGTCTACGCCGTGGCGCCCGACCCGTTGCGGGAGATCGACGCGTGGCTCGACCACTTCCGGAAGTTCTGGGAACCGCACCTCGACGCGCTCGCGACCGAACTGGCACGCGGCAGGCGCGAGCGGAGGCTGCAAGAGGAGGCAGACCGTGACCGACCGCAGTTATGAGGACGAGAAGCTCGTCATCCGGCGGCACTACAAGGCTGAGCGCGAGGACGTCTGGGACGCGATCACCTCACCGGAACGCCTGGTGCGCTGGTTCCTGCCGATCTCGGGCGACCTGCGGGCCGGCGGCCGCTACCAGCTGGAGGGCAACGCGGGCGGCGAGATCGTCCGCTGCGACCGGCCCGCCGAGATCGGCCTGACCTGGGAGATCGGTGAGATGGCCACCGACGTGCTCGTCCGCCTCGAAGCGGACGGCGACTCGACGATCCTCACGCTGACGCACTCCCCCATGCCCGGCGAGTTCGTCCCCGGCACCGGCGCCGGGTGGGAGCTCGGTCTGGTGGCGCTGGAGAAGTACCTCGCCGGCGAACTGCCGGAGGGCCGCGCGGTCGACTGGATCGCGGCATCGGCACCGGAAGACCTCGCGGAGGCCCACAAGCTGGCCGAGCAGATCGCCGCGGAATGGGTGCGGGTGCTGGGATGAGGGTCACCGAGGCGTTCATCGACGCCTGCTGAGCACCACCACGAGGTAGAGGGCCAGCAACGCCACCCCGCACCGGCGCTGTGCGCGGTCGAGCCCTCGCCACGCGGCCAGCTCGGCCCACGTCGCGAACGGCGTGATGGCGACGCCCAGTTTCATCAGCACCCGCCCGGCCCCCGGCGGCACCAGGAACGCCACGACGAACAGCGCGGCGGGCGCGACCACCACCAGCTCCCTGCCGGGGACCGGAGGCCGCGCCACGCCACCGGGCACCAGCTCGGACACGACACCTGCCGCCTGATCGATCACATCGGCCATACGTCGTGGCTACCCGCTCAGAGGTCGCGGAAAGCCTTGACCTCGCCCAGCGTGGTCGCCTCGCGCACACCCGACACCACGGCCTCGGCGAACATCTCCGCGGCCGCGGCACAAAGAGCGTCCAAGGCGAACGGACGCGGCTCGGCCAGCGGCACGGCACCGGTGGCCAGCGCGAACACCGTGTCACCGTCGAACATCGAGTGAGCAGGCCGCACGGCGCGTGCCAGGCCGTCCTGCGCGGCCATCGCCAGGCGCTGACACTCCGCTTTGGACAGTGCCGCGTCCACCGCGACCACGCCGATCGTGGTGTTGAGGCCTTCCGGCTTGCGTTCGGGCAGGTCGACGGACGACGTCCCCAGCGAGGGCAGCCACGGCAGACCCGTTGCGCGGTCCACAACTTCGCCCGCGGCGTTCACCACGGCCAGCGCACCGACGTTGTACTCGCCGACCCGCGTCGAAGCGGTTCCGACGCCGCCCTTCAGCGAGCCGACGCGCGCGCCGGCACCCGCGCCGACGCAACCGAGAGCGAACTCCTCGGACGCGGCATCGCAAGCCACGTAACCGAACGACGCGTCCGGCCGGTTGCCCCACTCCGACATCGGCAGGTCGAAGATCACCGCACCCGGCACGATCGGCACGACGTGGTGCGGCTGAGCGCCCACCCGGAAGCCGATCGAGCGTTCCGAGAGCCACCGCATGACGCCGTCCGCGGTCGCGAGCCCGTACGCGGAGCCACCTGAAAGGCAGATGGCGTGCACCTGCTGGACCAGGTTCGCCGGATCCAGCAGGTCCGTCTCGCGAGTTCCTGGCGCACCACCACGTCCGTCGACAGCGCCGACGGCTCCGGAAGGAACCAGCACAACGGTCGTGCCGGTCGCCCAGCCGGGTTCGACGCGGTGATGATGGCCGACCAGAACGCCGGGAATCACGGCATCATCGCCTCGACGAGGGTGTCCTGCACCCACGTCAGCCAGTGGTAGACACCGAGGTGCGGCGATCTGGGGTCCTCCGGCGGCAGCTCGTCCGGCATGTCCTCGGAGACGTCCAGCGCTGTGCCCAGCGCCAGGCGCACGTCGTTCAACGACGCGAGCCACGCTTCGGCCTCACCGATAGACAGCCGGATCTCGCCACCGTCCGGCGAGCACGTCTGCAGCACGACCTCGGCCGCGCCGGTCTTGTGGTCCAGAAGCTCCGGTTCGTGCAGCGAGCGCAACGCCGCCGCCGAGTTGACCTCGTCCGGGTCCGGCACGTCGTCGTCCAGGCGGTGGAAGTCGGGCAGCAGCCTGCCCAGGATGGGATCGTCGGGAGCCTCCGACGAGCCTGTCCTGATGCCCGTCAGCTCCGCGAGCTCGTCCTGTGGCGCTTCTTCGGCGCGGGCCAGCAGCATGTCCTGGATCTGGCTGACCAGACCGCGCACGACCGCGGCCTCCTGCCGATCCAGCCTGCCGATGACGACGTCACCGTCGCGGATCCACCGTTTCACGAGGCCCGCTGCATGGTCGCCCAGAGCCCTGCCGCGTGGAGCTTCGCCACGTCGGCCTCCACCTTGTCCTTGGTGCCCGATGTCACGATCGCCTTGCCCTTGTGGTGCACGTCGAGCATCAGCTTGGTCGCCTTGTCCCTGCTGAAGCCGAACAACTTCTGGAAGACGTACGTCACGTAGGACATGAGGTTTACCGGGTCGTTCCAGACCACGGTCTGCCAGGGTCGGTCCTCGGCGGCGATCTCCTCGCCGACGGCCTCTGGCTGCGTCCGTTCCTGTTCGACGGGCGTGGTCATACCGCCAATGGTGTCATGTTCGCCGCAGTGGTGAAGACCGCATGCGGCTAAACCGCTTGCGACCTTAGGGTTGGCGACCATGAACTCGACGGCGTTGCTGACCGACCACTACGAGCTCACCATGCTCGCGGCCGCGCTGCGTGACGGGACCGGTGACCGTCCGTGCGTGTTCGAGGTCTTCGCCCGCAGGCTCCCGGACGGACGCCGCTACGGCGTCGTCGCGGGGGTGAACAGGCTGCTCGATGCGATCGAGAACTTCCGCTTCGGCGAGGAGGAGATCGACCAGCTGCGCCGCAACGCCGTGGTCGACGACTCGACGTTGGAATGGCTCGCGAACTACCGGTTCTCCGGTGAGGTCGAGGGGTATCCCGAGGGCGAGCTCTACTTCCCCGGTTCGCCGGTGCTGACGGTCAGGGCCTCGTTCGCCGAGGGCGTGGTGCTGGAAACGCTCGCGCTCTCGATCCTCAACCACGACAGCGCGATCGCGTCCGCCGCCGCCCGCATGGTGACCGCGGCGAACGGCCGCCGCATGATCGAGATGGGTTCGCGCCGCACGCACGAGGAAGCCGCCGTGGCGTGCGCCCGCGCGGCCTACCTGGCCGGTTTCACCGCGACCTCCAACCTCGAAGCCGGTCGCCGCCACGGCATTCCGACGGCCGGCACGTGCGCGCACGCGTTCACGTTGCTGCACGACTCCGAGGAAGAGGCGTTCCGCAGCCAGATCGAGGCACTGGGCGCCGGCACGACGTTGCTGGTCGACACCTACGACATCACCGAGGGCATCAAGACGGCCGTCGCGGTGGCGGGGCCCGATCTCGGCGCGATCCGGATCGACTCCGGCGACCTGGGCGTGCTGGCCAGGCAGGCTCGCGACCAGCTGGACTCGTTGGGGGCACGCAACACCAGGATCGTCGTGTCCGGCGACCTCGACGAGTACTCGATCGCCGCCCTGCGCGCCGAGCCCGTTGACGCGTACGGCGTCGGCACGTCCGTCGTGACCGGGTCCGGCGCCCCCACCGCGGGCATGGTCTACAAGCTGGTCGAGGTCGACGGCAAGCACGTCGAGAAGCGCAGCACGTCCAAGCAGTCGCGCGGCGGCTGGAAGAAGGCGTTGCGACGCCACAAGGACACCGGCACGGCGCTGGAGGAGGTCGTGTTCCAGGCGTCGTCGACACCCGAGCTCGGCCGGTACGACAAGCTCGTGCAGATCCCGCTGATGCGCGCTGGACAGATCGCCGACGGGGTACCCACGCTGGAGCAGAGCCGTGAACGTCTGCGCGCGGCTTTGGTGAGCGTGCCGTGGGAAGGCCTGAAGCTCTCGCGCGGTGAGCCCGCGATCCCGACGCTCTACCTGGAGGAGTCCCGATGACCAAGGCGTTGATCGTCGTCGACGTGCAGAACGACTTCTGCGAGGGCGGTTCCCTCGCGGTGGCGGGCGGTGCGGCCGTCGCGGCGGCCATCTCCCAGCACATCGCCTCGTCGTCCTACGACCACGTCGTCGCGACCCGGGACTACCACGTGGATCCCGGCTCCCACTTCTCCGAGACGCCGGACTTCATCGACACGTGGCCGGTGCACTGCGTGGCAGGGACACCCGGTGCGTCGTTCCACGCGGAGCTGGACGTCGCGCGCGTGGAGCAGGTCTTCTCGAAGGGCCGGTTCGCCGCCGCGTACTCGGGTTTCGAGGCGGAGAACGACCTCGCGGGATGGCTGACGGACAAGGGCGTGACCGATGTGGACGTCGTCGGCATCGCGACCGACCACTGCGTCCGAGCCACTGCCCTTGACGCACAACGGAACGGCTTCCGCACAACGGTGCTCGCCGACCTGACGGCCGCCGTTGCTCCGACGACCCGCGACGCGGCTCTGGACGAGTTGCGCGCCGCGGGTGTCGGTGTCGCTTAAGGCGTTGGCGTGCAGGCCGCCGTTCCGACGGTGATGCTGCCCGTGTAGCCGGACGACGGCTCGAACGTGATCTTCAGCAGGGTCATGCTGAGGCTGCCGTCGTTCGGCACCGGGAACACCGTGTCGGTGAACTTGGCCTTGGCGAGCACGGTTCCGTTGCTCGCCTTGACGTCGTGCACGTAACCGGACGGGATCTGCTGCGGCAGCCCGGTCCAGCCGGACATGCCCTTGAGCTCCCAGCCCGCCTGCGTGCCCTTCTCGTCGGCGTCGCAGTTGATCTTCCACTCGCCGATCTTGAGCCGCGGGCCCTTCGCGGCGACGAGCGCGGACAGCTCGAACGCCTTGCCCGTGGCCACCGACCTGGTCCTGGTGATGAACTCGTCCGGGTTCACGACCTCGGTCGTGCACGTGGACGACGTCGCACCGATCTTGAGCCCGCCCTTGCTCACGGCAGGGCTGGATCCGGTGACGGTACCGGCCTGGTCCGGGTTCACGTCGCACACCGCGAGCGGCTCGACCTTGAAGGTCTGATCCGCCTTGGCGAAGTCCGCGGAACCCGACGACGCCGTGCCGGGCGGGTTGCCGGCGAACGCGGAGGCCGCGGTCGCCACAGCCAGCGCGACCACGGCCCCGACGATCACACTCTTCTGCACTTCAGTCCTCTCGGGCTGTACTCACGGGGCGGGGGCGCAGGACGCGGACCCGATGCGGATGTCACCGCTGTAGCCGGACGCGGGCTCGAAGGTGATCTTCATCAGGTTCATCGTGATGCTGCCGTCGTTGGGGACCGGGAAGACGCCCTCGGTGAACAGCGCCTTCGCGAGCACGACGTTGTTCCTGCCCTTGATCTCGTGCACGTAGCCGTGCGGGATCTGCTGCGGCAGGCCGGTCCAGCCGGACATGCCACCGAGCGACCACCCGGCGTTCGTGCCGTTCTGCTTCGCGTCGCAGGTGATCTTCCAGCCGGCGATCTTCAGCCGCGGCCCGCCCTCGGCGACGAGCACGCTCAGCTCGAAGTTCGTGCCCTTCGCCTCGGACCTGGTCTCGGTGATCCAGTCCTCCTGGTTCATCACCGTCGTCGTGCACGAGGCGGTGGAGGCCCCGAACTTGATCCCCGTCTTGCTGACCGCGGGAGCGGTGCCGGTGACGGTGCCCGCCACGTCCGGGTTCACGTCGCAGGAGGCCAGCGGCGAGACGACCACCGCGGGCTGCCCGGTCCTCGTGAAGTCCGCGCGGCCCACGAGCGCCGTCCCCGGTACCGAGGCGGACGCCGGTGCGGCGGCGACGAGCAGAATCACCATCGCCATCACCGTCCCGGGCAACACTCCGCTGCGTCTCATTCGCCCTCTCCCCTTTGGCTCGATTCCTCCGCCCGATAATCGTGGTGATGAGGGGGCGCTGGTAACGGCTCGGCACCCCATGTCACCCGTTCGTGAATTCGCAATTACACGACCCGGTGACAGGCGAGCTGTTGGTCACGAAAGAAAGTGCGGGTTCACCAGACACCCGCCAGCGTGGCGAACGGCTCCCGGCGCGGCAGAGCAGTCGGCAGGCCGGCCAGCCTCTCCAACGCGGAGCACACCCGCACCGCGGCACGCCCGTCGCCGAACGGGTTGCGCCCCAAGGGAAGCCGCAACCGGGAGCCGAGCACCCACCCCGCCTCCGCGAGGATGCGGGTGGTATCCGTGCCGACGAGCCAGGCGCACCCGGCGTCGACGGCGAGCATGCGTTCGGTGGTTTCCCGCAGCACCAGCACCGGCACGCCGAACGTGGGCGCCTCCTCCTGGATGCCACCGGAGTCCGTCAGCACCAAGGCCGCACGCCGCAGCACACGCACCAGGTCCGGGTAGTCCAGCGGGTCGGTGATGACGACGCGCTCGTGCCCGCCCAGCAGCGACACGACCTGTTCGCGCACACCGGGGTTCGGGTGCGCGGGGATCAGCACGTGCAGGTCGGGATGGCGGTCGGCGATCGAGCGCACGGCGTTCAGCACGCGCATCAGCGGCCGGCCCCACGACTCGCGGCGGTGCACGGTGACGAGCATGAGCCGGCCGCCGGTGGCGTCCAGCGTGCGCTCCAGGGCAACCAGATCGGGGCTGGACGCGGCGAGGTCGGCGGACGCGACGCGCTGCACGGCGTCCACGACGGTGTTGCCGGTGACGACGATGTGGCTGTCCGGCAGGGATTCGGTGTTCAGCACGTTGGCGGCGTCGTCCGTCGGCGCGAGGTGCAGCGAGGTGATGCGGGAGATCATCTGCCGGTTCCCCTCCTCGGGGAACGGGCCGTACAGGTCACCGGTCCGCAGACCGGCTTCCAGGTGTGCCACGGGGATTCCTCGCCAGAAGGAGGCGAGCGCCGCGGCCAGGGCCGTGGTGGTGTCGCCCTGCACGAGGGTGACCGCGGGGTCGCGTTCCTCCAGCACGGCGTCGAACTCGGGCAACAACCGGGAGACCAGCTCGGCCTGCGTTCCGGTGTGGCGGGGCGCGTCCAGCCGCACGTCGGGCACCAGGTCGAACGCGCGGAACGCCTGCTCGACCATGCCGGAGTGCTGTCCGCTGTGGACGATCGTGGGACGGAGGCCGGGGTGCCCCCTCAACGCGATGGCGACCGGGGCGATCTTCACCGCTTCAGGCCGCGTGCCGGCCACCAGCAGAACTTCTTTGCTCACCTGAAACCTCCGAGGAAGCCTCGCCGTTGAGGGCGAGGAGGAATCGAACCCCTGCGGAGCAGGATGGGCTCCAGAGACCGCAGTAACAGGTCCTGGTACGGTCGCCAACGGCACGCGACCCGTGCCACCCCGGCCACACATCGGCTGGAACCACACGCACCACGGGTACCGGTGGTCGACCGGGAACCTGCCCCACTCGGGGTGAATGCCTGCGGAGGCGACGTAAGACGACCAGGCACTGCCTGGCGCGGTTGCCGATGAAACAGGAACCCTGCGCCGTGAGGCGTGCCTCGCCAGGGGTGTCCGGCCGCAAGGACGGACAGGAATCTCGTCCCTTCAGGGGCGGGAGTAGTCAACGTTGTCCTCTCTCGGAAGACAGACTGGGAGGTCCGCCTGGGACCGGGGGCAACCCCAGGCGGACCGTGTCAGCCAGCTCGGTTCGGTCTGGTCTCGACCGGGACCACGCGGCGCCTCTTTCGCGTGCTGTGCATGAGGAACGCACCAGCGAGCAAGAGCAGGACTCCCGCGACGATCCACCACGTCACGTCCGCGCCGGTGACCGCGAGGGCACCCACGCCCGTGCCGACACCGATGCCGGTACCGGGGACCTTGTACATCTGCCGCTCCTGGATTCAGGCCACGTTCAGCGATGCGCGACGGCGCAGCGCCACGAAGGCGACCGGAGCGGCGGCGACACCGAGCAGGCCGAGGCCGATCCACAGGCCCGCACCCGACGCCATCGGGATGGGCAGGCCGGCGGGACCGCACGTGGCGGACGAGATGATCACGTCGCCGGTGCCTATGGAGCCGAGCACGCCCTGCAGCAGCTTGATGTGAATCGCGTTCACGGTGAGGCTGCCGTCGTTGTTCTTGATCTGCTCGTTGAAGATCACTTCAGCGATCTTGACGCCGGCCAGCTGGACGTCCAGCTTGGTGTTGGCCGCGGGATCGGCGTTCACCTGGCCGAGCTTGCCGAGGTTCACGCCCGCGAGCTTGGACTTGCCCGCCAGGCCCTTCTGGGTCGCCTGGCACTCCGCCTCCACCAGTTCGGCGGAGATCTTCCCGGTGACCTTGGAGAGCAGGTCGACCCGGACGTCCGCGGTGCTCGCCCGCGAGTACACGCCGCCGGACTTCTCGTCCCGCGACGCGGAGGCGTTGATGACACCGGTCTTCAGAATCCCGGTGAGGTCGACGCCGGCGAACGTGTTCTGCGTCGGCCCGTTCGCGTTGGCGGCGGCGAACGGCTCCGCGTTGACCGCGGGGTTGCCGAGCAGCGTCACGTTGAGCCTCGCGCCGTAGGCCGAGGCGTCCCCCGGAGCGGCCGAAGCAGGTGCGGCACCGACCAGGAGTGCGGCAATCGCGATGACTCCAGCCAGCCCCGTCATTCGGACACGCATGAAACTCCTTCCCTTTGATTCCTCCGGCCCCAGGGCACGTTGGAACCAATCTGGTTCACGCTTTCCGGGGGCAATTACGGGCATCGGCTTTCTTTCGAGGGAACTGAGGGTTACTCCCCGTATCGGGCGACACGACCACCCAACTCGCCCAATGCAGGCCACTCATCGTGGGTTTTTTGATCAATTTCCGGTTACGGCGTCACCCGATCCGGGGGTGAGGGTTGACGTTCCGTCTACCGATGGAACGTCAGGTAGCCCGTCTGGGCGCTCCCTCAATCGGTGGAAAGGATCCTCGGGTGACGCTTGCCGTGCGCCGCACCGCATTCCCGAACCGGGTGACGGTGGTCGTCCTGCTCGCCACTGCCGCGGGACTCGTGTTCGCACACCGCCTGTACCGGACGGCGGAGATCTCGCTGTCCGGCGCGATCCTCGGCGTCATCAGCTCCTACGGCGTGGACGTGATCCCCGAACGGCAGACCGTCTACTTCGGGCTGGGCTCGGACACGCCGCTGGGCCTGCGGATGACGCCGGAGTGCACCTCGGCGTTCCTGGTGCTGCCGCTGATCGTGGTGGGCGCGGTGATGATCGCCCTGCGCCCGCGCATCCGGTCGCGCGTGCTGATCGCGTTGGGCATCGCGGCATTGGCCGTCGTGATCGTGAACCAGTTCCGCGTGCTCACGCTCGTGGGCCTGGTGCAGTGGCTGGGCGTCGACACCGGCTACTACTGGGGCCACACGCTGCTCGGCTCGATGGTGAGCGTCTTCGGTGGCGCGGCCGCACTCGTCGCGTTCGTCTGGCTGGCCACGCGCAAGTGAGCCTCGACCTCGTTCTCGGGTTCACGCAGGCGCTCGCTCTGACGATGAGCGTCGCCTTCGTGACGTACGTGTTCGTGATCGTGGTGCCGTACCTGCGGCGCAAACCCGCGCCCGTCGGCGTGCCGAACTCGTTGGAATGGCACTTCTTCGTGCCGTGCCGCGACGAAGAGGCCGTCATCGGCGACACGATCCGGTACCTGCGGGGCACGTTTCCCATCGCGCACGTGTGGGTCATCGACGACGACTCCGACGACCGCACCGCCGGGGTGGTGCGGACGTTGAAGCGCAACGGCGGCGAGAGGGACAAGCACATCCATCTCGTGGAACGCCAACGTCCGTACGCCCGCACCGGCAAGGGCAACGCGTTGAACGACGCGTACAGAACCTTGAAGCTGTGGATGGGCCGGCACGCGGACGCCGACCGCGCGATCATCGTCGTGGTGGACGCGGACGGCCGTCCTGCTCCCAACTGCCTGGAAGTCTGTGCGGCGTACCATCTCTTCGGCAATCCGCGCATCGGTGCCGTGCAGGTGGACGTGCGAATGATCAACGCGGGTCAGCGGCAGCCGGGAGTTTCCCGTTGGCGCAGGGCGTTCGGTGCCGGGCTCGTGCGGATGCAGGACCTGGAGTTCCGCACGGCCATCGCGGCGATCCAGCTGTCGCGCGGCGCCACCGGCACGATCTCCATGGGAGGCAACGGGCAGTTCACCCGTCTGTCCGCTTTGGACTCGATCGCCGGGCCGACGGGAAGCCCGTGGCGCGGCTCGTTGCTGGAGGACTTCGAGCTCGGCGTGCACCTGCTGACCGCGGGCTGGCACACCGGGTTCACCCTCGACACCCACGTGAACCAGGAGGCGCTGTACTCGTTGCGACGCTTCCTCGCGCAACGCACGCGGTGGGGCCAGGGAACCATGCAGTGCATGCGTTATCTGCGGCGCATCTGGCACTCGGAGCACCTGACCACGCTGGGCGCCGCGGAGATGATGTACTACCTCGCGCAACCGTGGATGCAGTTGCTCGGCACGCTGATCTACCCGATCCCGATGGCGATGATGGCGTACCGGTTCGCGGTGTCGCCTTCCGAAGTCGTGGCGTGGTTCTTCGACGGCGCTTGGATCCTGTTCACCGTGTACGGCGCGTTCGGGCTGTTGCCGTTCGTCCTCTGGGGACCGGTGTATCGCGCCCGTTGTGCGCCCGTCGGGTTCTGGAAGTCCGTTGCGTACGGGTTCGGCTACGCGCTGTACATCTACACCTTCTACATCACGTCGTGGCGCGCGCTGATCCGCTTGGTGCGCGGCAACAACGGCTGGACCAAGACGCGGCGCAACGAGGAGAGGGTGGCGGGCAAGGTCGCCCTGGATGTGTGACCCGTCACTTTGTGGAGATCCAACAAAGACGTTCTCGAGTTTCCCTGGTTAACCTCGGTTCACCCGATCCGCCAGGGAGGTTCGCCGTGTCCGTTCTCGCTGTCGCACCGCGTCGCGTCGTGCTCGCCGATCTCGTGCCGGGTGCGATCGTCCGCGACCTCGCGCTGGTTCTCGCCGGCGCCGCGTTCACCGGCCTGGTGGCCCAGGTCGCGATCCCCATCCCCGGCAGCCCGTGCCGCTGACCGGCCAGACGTTCGCCGCTCTGCTCGTGGGCGCGCACTGGGCTGGCAGCGCGGCGCGACCTCGATGCTCCTGTACTTGATCGCGGGCGTCGCGGGTGTGCCGTGGTTCCAGGGCGGGTCGTCCGGTGCCCCGGTGTCGCTGGGTTACGTGGTCGGCTTCGTGTTCGCGGGCGCACTGGTCGGTGCTCTGGCCAAGCACGGTGGCGACCGCACGCCGTTGCGCACGGTCGGCACCATGGTGCTGGGCAATCTGGTGATCTACAGCGTCGGTGTGCCGTGGCTGATGGCCGCGACCGGCATGGGTCTCGGCAAGGCGCTGTCCGTTGGTGTGCTGCCGTTCCTGCTGGGTGACGCAGTGAAGATCGCCCTGGCGGCGGGCGTGCTGCCCACCGCCTGGGCTCTCGTCAGGCGCCGTTAGTCACTCACGGCCCGGTGTACTCGAAGATGTACAGGCCGTAGTCGCGGTCGCTTGCCGCGACGTACTCCTTGCCCTTGTGCGAGAACACCTGGACGCCCCAGAAGTTGTTCCCGCCCTCGTCGATGAAGTGGCCGACCTCGACGAGCTTCTCGTTCACGATCTTCGTGACCCGGAAACCGCCCGAGTAGTACGAGAAGTACGCGAGGTCGTTGCGCGTCGGTGAGGTCGCGACCTCGTGCACCGACAGGTCGCCGTGCCCGGACGCCTTCGCCTGGTCGTGCGCCTCGGGGATGGCATAGGTGTCGAGTTCCGCCATCTTGCCGTCGTTGTTGCGGTACAGGTGCACGTAGCCCCAGCCGTCGAACGACGAGGTGAACGTGACGACGTCACCGACAGCCCCGATGGCCAGTCCTGGGATCAGGCTGCCTGCCAGGGTGTCGCCACCGGCGAGGCACTGGGCCTCGTCATACTCGGCCTCCTTGTCGAAGAAGCTGAAGCCCGTCCTGCGGTCGGCGGAGAACGTGGGCAGCGTGCCCTGCACCGTCATGCCGAACGCACCGCAGGCACCTTCCCGGTTGATGATCACGAGCGCTTCGTAACCACCGGCGGCGGCCACGTTCGCGACCTTCTCGGTGAAGGTGCACCCGCCACGGGTCACGGCGGCGATCTGCTTGGTGCCCACCGCGGGCGCGGCCGGAATCGGCGTGTCGACGTTGCAGCCCCTGCCGACGTACACCGTGGTGCCGGACAGCGTCTGGCCCGCGGGCAGCTGCGGCGTCAGGTCACCCTGGCTCGCCGCGAAGCTGGTGCCGTCGTCGGTGGCAGCGGACAGCACGTACGGGTTGAAGTCCTCGTCCGCGGCGATGACGTACTGGTTGTCGTTGGTGAACTCGGACTGGTGGCCGTTGCCCTCGGGTGCGGCGACGATGCCCGACTCGAGCGCCTCGGGATCGGGGTTGGCGAAGTCGGTGTCGCCCAGGTAGACGGGGTTTCTCGGGTCGGTCACGTCGAGCTTCACGTAGCCGGCGTCCCAGTACGAGATCAGCATGATCTGCCTGCCGTTGATCGGCTTGACGATCATGTCGTGGTGGAAGACTTCCGTCAGGTTCGCCGGCGTGTGCTGCAGGATCTGCGGGAACATCGCGGCGAGGTCGTACTCGGCGATCTTCACCGGTGCGGCGGGGTTGGAGATGTCCATGATGTCGACGTCCGCGTTCTCCTCGTCGTCGACGAGCACGGCGTACGCCTTGTCACCGGCGTCCCCCCGCCCCGGCCAGCAGCTCGCCGAGGCGGTTCAGCACCCAGTCGATGGCGCGTTCCAGCGGGTTCGGGTCGTCGGAGACGTACGCCGGGTCGCTCAGCTCCCGTGTGGCCGCCTCGCGGGCCTCGTCGCGGTCGAGATCTACCGGTACGTCAGAGACCGCCATGTCCTGCGGCCCGCTGGAGTTCGATGTCCATGCCCTCGGAGCGCATCCGGCGGTCGACGTAGACCAGCACGGTCACCGCGGAGGTGAACGGCAACGTGATCGTCGACGCGATGATGGCGCCGATCGTCGACAGGATCAGCGAGCCCACGCTCAGCGCCGCCGTCGGGTCGGCGCTGAAGCCGGTGGTCGCCGCGCCCAGCAGACCGAACGGGAGGCTGATGATCCAGCTGATCACCCAGCTGATCACCGCGGCGAGCACCAGGATGCCGAACGTCCGCCACCACGCGCCGTTGACGAGGGCACGCGAGCGGCCGAACGCGGTGCCGACGCCGCAGCGCTCCAGCACCAGCGCGGGCGTGACGAGCGCGAACATCACCCACAGCCAGATGCCGGGCAGCAGGCAGAAGATCGCGCCGACGGTGATCACGAGACCGGACAGCAGCGTCGCGCCGAGCAGCGGCACCAGGCGCGGCTTGAACTCGTCCCACGCCTGCGCGAACGTGACGGGCTTGCCGAGCACCGCGTGGCCGACGATGACGGTGATGAACCCGGACAGGAACACCGTGCCGATCAGCAGCAGCAGGACGGTGAGCAGCGTGCCGGTGAGGAAGCCGACCGCGGCGTCGGTGAACTGGTTGAGCGCCTGCTCCTGCGTGACCGTGTTCGGGTCGAGCGTCGCGACCGCGGTGAGGTCGTCCAGGAACGGCAGCTGCACCAGCAGCCCGAGGATCTGAGTGATCGCCGCGACCACCGCGGCCGCGCCGATGAGCAGCTTCGGGTACCGGCGCATGGTGGTGATCGCGCCGTCCACGATCTCGCCGACGGCCAGCGGGCGCAACGGGATCACACCGGGCTTGATCGTCGGCTGAGGTCCCGGCGGAGGCGGCGCGTAGTAGCCGGGAGGCGGCTGCGGCGGCTGCTGCGGCTGGTTCGGTTGCTGGTCGGGTGAGGACCAGCCGGGCGTTTCGGTCATCGCGGCTACCCCCGGTCGTGGTGTTGCCGGAATCCTGCCAGACCGGCGCCGTCGTCACAGGGCGACCTGCGCGATGGTTCGGTCACGAATTGGCAGGCGGACTGCGGGCTGCCCGGATCGGCCTACCATTGACGCGGGAGAAGGTGGGACGTGTGAACGAGCTGGAGCTGACCGCCGATCGCCGGGGCGTGTCCACAGTCGTGCAGGTCGCGGGCGAGATCGACATCGCGACAGCACCTCGGTTCGAGAAGTTCCTGCTGGACCAGCTCGAGACCACCCGCACGGTGCTGATGCTCGACCTGATCGACGTGACGTACCTGGGATCGGCCGGCCTGTCGGCGCTGATCACGGTGCGGCTGGAGTGCGAGCGCCGCCAGGTCGACCTGGTCTTCGCCCAGTGCTCGCGGATCGTGCTGCGTGCGTTCGAGGTCAGCGGCACGACCAGCGTCTTCCTCGGTGACGGCGGTACGGCGCACAGCCGGTCGTCCTGAGACGCCTACTCGGCCAGCTCCATCACGAGGATCGCGCCGCTCGGTTCACCGCTGTTGCCGCGCAACGAGCTGCACACCACCCGGACGACGACCTCGCGGCCGCGCCGGTTCACCGCGCTGACCTTGACCTCGTCCATGAACGTCACGTCGCTCAGCGCCGACCGCACGACCGACCTGAGCTCGGCCACCGGCAGCCCGATGTCGAGGTTCAGCAGGTGCTCGCCCTCGGCCTCGTCGCGGCGCACGCCCCACAGCTCCTCCGCGCCCCTGTTCCAGGCCAGCACGGTCATCTGCAGGTCGAGCACGACCACGCCCGCGCGCAACGAGGTGAGGATCGACTCGAGGAACGCGTTGACGTGGTCCAGCTCGGTGGTGCGCTCGCGCAACGCGTCGTTGATGTTCTGGAGCTCGTCGTTGGTGGACTGGAGCTCCTCGTTCATCGTCTCCAGTTCCTCGTTGGTCGACTGGAGCTCCTCGTTGGTGGTCTCCAGCTCCTCGACCGTGGACTGCAGCTCCTCGTTCGTGGTCTCCAGCTCCTCATTGGTGGACTGCAGCTCTTCGTAGGCCGACTCGAGCTGCCGGTTGGCGTACTCCAGGTCGTCCAGCAGCTTCCGCGCGGCCGTCACGTCGTGGAACGCGACGGACACCCCCGGGATCGTGTTGCCGGCGCCGATGAGCGGGTTGACGTGGATCTCGAACCACAGCGAGTCGCCGGGCCCGCGCGTCCACTCGACGTCCTTGATGCGCAACGACCTGCGTTCCTGCCGTGCCTTCTCCACGAACCCGCGCAGCTCGACGGGGCGGTAGGAGATGTCGAGGTCGCGCAGCAGCCTGCCGACGTCCCGCGGCGCCACGCCGAAGGTGTTCTCCGCCTGCTGGTTCGCGAGCGCCACGACGTCGTCCGGGGTCACCACGATCTGGGCGACCGGACTCGCGGAGAACGCGCGTTCCCGCAGTTCGTCCATGGCACCTAGACGAGTAAGTCCTAACTGATCAGTGGTCGTATGCGATCAGGGATCGGGTGACGGGCTGGCCGGTGGCGCGGTTGTGCCAGATCGCGGCAGTCAGT
>NZ_VSRL01000008.1 GCF_012184385.1 Lentzea indica | reverse complement strand
CTGTAGAGATGTCGGATTGCTGAGAAAACTCCGGTGACGCCGCCGAGCTGGAGAAGGATCAGGGGCGCAACCCAATCCGATAGGAGGCGGCATGTACCGGGATTCGGCGAGGCTCTCCTGCAGGGCGCGGGCGCGCTCCAAAGCCGCCTCGCACAGCATCGTGGCGCCCGCCAGCGCGTAGCCCTGCGCCTCGCGCAGGGCGGCGCCGGCCCGCACCGCAGTGGAACGGGACTTGCCCGCGCGGCGGGCGAAGCCGACGGTGGAGCGGGCATCTCCCCGGTACAAGGCGAACTCCGCGGCACGGACCAGCGCCCAGGCCTCCAGTTCGAGGTCGCCGCCCCTGGCCGCGCACTGGACGGCACGCCTGGTCAGTTCGGCGGCGGAGGCGTCGTCGCCGCGTTCCTGCTCCATCCAGCCCGCGTACTCGGCGTACCGGGCGCCAGCAGCCACAGTCCGCGGCCCAGACCGGGGTCACTGGCGGAGCGGGCCATGGAGCTGAGGACGTCCACCTGGGGACGCAGGCTGGCGAGCACCACCTCGGGGCTCAGGCGATGACCCAACGCGCGGTGGTGGTCGAACATCGAGTCGTACGTGCGCAGAGTGGTGTGGTCGCTCGGGATCGGGCGCACGGGCGCATCGGCCAGTTCGGCCAGGTGACCCTCGGCCTGCAGGGCGTCGTCGAAGATCTTGGCCATTTCGGGGTTCGGGTGAACCTGGCCGTTCTCGATCTTGCTGAGGTGTCCCTTGCTGTACGGCACGAGACCGGCCATTTGGCTGAGCGAGAGCCCGCGCTCGTTGCGCAGGCGGCGTAACTCCTGTGCGAACGTGGGCGACAACGGCTTCACCCCCTCCCCCGCGAGTGTGTACGGGTTCAAACACCCGGATACCGAATGTCCATTAATTGGCCGGAGATTGACGATCAACTGGGGCTAACTGAAGCGGTCGGCGATGGTTCCATGTGAGTCATGGTGATGACGCGCTCCGACGAGGCGGCTGGTGTGGTGATGGTCTGGCAGCGCTTGGCGACCAACGTGGTCCACCGGTCCCAGTGGTTCGAGGTGCGTTCAGACGACGTCGTCAGACCTGATGGCGGGCACGACACGTACACGCACGTCGTGGCGCCGGGGTCCGTCACGGTTCTCGCGATCCAGGACGACGATCACGTCGTGCTGACGAGGCAGTGGATCTACACCCACGGCGGTACCGAGTGGCGCTTGCCCGGTGGCGCCGTCGACGACGCGGACGCCGATCCGCTGGCCGCGGCACGGCGTGAGCTCGCGGAGGAGACGGGGCTGCGGGCGGAGAAGTGGGAGCCGCTGGGCCAGATCCACGGCGCGGACAGCCTGAGCAACCACGTGGACCACATCTTCCTGGCCACCGGGCTCACCCAGGGTGAGGCGGCGCTGGAGCCCGGTGAGGCCGACCTGCGCGTGCGGACCATGCCGTTCTGCCACGCGCTCGACCTCGTCCGTCAGGGCATGCTTCCGCACGCCGGCAGTTCGCACGCATTGCTCGTGATGGCGTTGCGCCGCACGGCCCAGAAATAGCACACCCAGGGTTTCCTCATTTCGGAGGAAACAGGAAACCCGTTCTCATTCGACTGGCAGAAAGCCACTCTTGGTGCATCGGCGAGAACTTCAGACCGAAAGCCAGTCAGGATGAGAAGGTGAATTTCTCGATGAGAATGATCTGCTCACTCACCACCGTCGTGAAGGTTGCCGCGATCTGCCTGTTCGTGGGATTCGTGGTCGGCAGCTTCTTCACGGTATCGGTGATCTGACCCGACTTCGGACTGCGGTTCTCCCTGGCCAACAAAGGGAGGTGTCAGCCGTGGAACCGCACTTTTTCATTGATCTGCTGTCCGTTCTGCTGATCGTGCTCGGCTAGGCACGTGGCGTCCACTGAACGCCGTAGCCGCGGCCCTGGCGGGGATGCGGGAACGACACGTCGATCTCGCCGATCTCGTCGACGGGCAGCTTCTTCGGCCAGGGCGTCAGGTCGTCGGTGTCGCGCGCCAGGGCCTCCTCGACGCGCCACACCGATTCGGGCAGGTCGTCCCGGTCGAACCGCACCCGCAACCGGAACGACTCGCACATGCGCTCCGGCCAGAACACGTAGGTCGGACGCATCGGCTGTCCTCGCGGCACCCGCACCTCGAGTGCGAACTGGTGCGTTTGCCCTGTGTTGAGGGGTCGGGGCAACCGCAGCTTCATGAGAAAACGCCGCGGGGACGGCCGTTCGTGGCCGATGAGCTCGACCCCGTGCAACACCTCCACGTCCAGGTCACCTGGAGCACCCTCGGGCGTGGGGGAGGGGATCGTGATCGACCACGCGATCTCGTTGACACCGTCGGTGTCGGCCACGACGGTCCGGCGTTCCGTGCACGCGGGCGTCGGGCCGTCCAGCTTCAGCAGCGCGTCGAACTCCTTGACGTGCCACAGTTCCGACGGCGCCACGTGCGTCGTCGACGGTGCCGGCTGCAGTGCCACCTCCACGAGGCGCTGCAGTCCGGCCTCCATCCTCCTGCGCACCGTGCGCGCGCCGCGGTCCTGTTGCTTCGCGAGCCACTCGATGCGTTCGTTGAGGAACCGGAACTGCGCTTCCTCGTGCAGTCCGAGCGGCGCCAGAACGGCGTTGCGGACCTCCGCCGGGAAACCGCGCGTCGCGTTCGTGATCCAGTCCCGCAGTTTCGTTCGCACGGCTTCCGCGCCGTCCGTCTCCACGATGCCGCACACCCGGCGCAGCAACGGCCCGACGTGCAAGTCGATTCCCGGAGTCTGCACACCGCGCCCCCGGCACAACGTCCGCAGTTCTTCCATCAGCTGCTCAGGTGAGACAGACATCCGTCCTCCGCGCGGAAATGCTTTGCCGGGCATGTCGGGCATACCTGACCGGACGTTACGCCGGATGCGCCATCCGGGCGAATGAGAATATCGGCGGCCAAAGGGATTGTTCTACACCGTCCGTCAACATGATCACCGCCGATCGACTGATGTCCTGACCTGGTCTTTCGCGGTAACGTGCTGGTCACGGGCGGTGACTGCCCTCCGGTCATCGCCATCCCTGCCGATGTGGAGGTTGTATTCGTGCTGCGCACAATATTGTCAGCCATATCCGCGTTCGCGCTGATCAGCGGCGTTCCTGCCGTCGCTGCCCCGGCTGAGAGCGCTTACCTGTTGCAGTTCCGCACCACCCTGTCCGACGCCCAGCGCCACCAGCTCCAGGGCCTCGGCGTGCGGCTCGGTGCGTTCGTCCAGGACGGCACCTACCTCGCCCGCATGACGAACACCGCACGTGTCACGCGGTTGAGCTACGTGCGCGAGGTGCGCCCGTTCCAGGCCCAGCCGCAGATCATGGCGCTGGGCGGCTCTTCCGACTACCTGATCACGCTGGTCGAGCAGGACGCGCGCGACCAGAAGACCGTCGCCGACAAGGTGAAGTCCTTGGGCGGCAAGGTGAACGTGATCTCCGCCAGCCGTGAGCACATCATGGCCACCTTGGACGCCGGCCAGGCGGCCCAGCTCGCCAAGCTGCCCGCCGTGATCGCGATCGACCCGGTGTCGGCGCCGGAGACGGACATGGCGATCTCGCGCGAGTCGTCCGGTGCCAACCACATCGAGACCGTGGGCGGCTATCGCGGCCAGGGCGTGCGCGGCGAGGTGATGGACGGCGGCCTGCGCACCACGCACCAGGAGTTCCGCGCCCGTCCGCCGGTGATGCACACCGGCAACTCGTCGAGCACCTCGCACGGCACGTCGACGTACGGGCAGATCTTCGCGTCCGGTGTCTCGTCCGCTCAGCGCGGCCTTTTGCCTGAAGGACAGGGCATCTTCGCCGTCTACAACTCCGGCGACCGGTACGCGCACACCAAGCAGCTCGTCGACCCGGCCGGCCAGTACAAGGCCGTGTTCCAGAGCAACAGCTGGGGTGACGGGCTCACCACGTCCTACACGGCGATCTCGCAGCAGATGGACCGGATCGTGTTCGACCACGACATCCTGATCTGCCAGTCGCAGAGCAACGCGGGCACCCGCAGCTCACGCCCGCAGGCGTGGGCGAAGAACGTCCTGTCGGTCGGCGGCCACTACCACTACAACACCGCCTCGCGCGCCGACGACAAGTGGAACGGCGGAGCGTCGATCGGCCCCGCCGCCGACGGCCGCATCAAGCCGGAGCTGTCGAACTTCTACGACCGCATCGACACCACGACGTCCACCAACGACACCGCCTACACGACGTCGTTCGGCGGCACGTCCGGCGCCACGCCGATCACCTGCGGCAACGCCGGTCTGCTGTTCCAGATGTGGGCCGACGGCGTGTTCGACGGCGCTCCCGGCAAGAACCGCGACGTCTTCACGTCCCGCCCGCACGCGGCGACCGCGAAGGCACTGCTGATCAACACCGCTGACCAGCACGCTTTCAGCGGGACCACGCACGACCAGACCCGCACGCACCAGGGCTGGGGCACCGCGTCGGTCCGCAACCTGTACGACCGCGCGAAGGCCGGTGGCTGGAAGCTGCCGGTTCTCGTGAACGAGACCGACCTGGTCACGACCGGTCAGACGCGCAAGTACACGGTGTCGTCCAACGGTCAGACGCCGTTGCGGGCGACGCTGGCCTACACCGACCCCGCCGGTTCGCCGACCGCGGCCAAGGCGACCGTCAACGACCTCACGCTGAAGGTCACCGCGCCCAACGGCACCGTCTACTGGGGCAACAACGGTCTCGCGGCCGGCAACTGGTCCACGGCAGGCGGTGCCGCGAACACCGTCGACACCGTGGAGAACGTGTTCGTCCAGGCACCGGCCGCGGGCACCTGGACCGTCGAGGTGGTGGCGACCTCGGTCAACGTGGACGGACACACGGAGACGACCGCCACCGACGCCGACTACGCACTGGTCGTGTCGTAGTAGTTCAAATCTGGGTAGTTCGAATCGGGGTCACTCGAAACGGGCGGGGTCACCCGCGCCGTAGCGGATGATCTCGGCCTCGCCGCTGGAGAAGTCCACCACCGTGGTGGGCGTGGTGCCGCACTCACCGGAGTCGATCACCGCGTCCACCGCGTGGTCGAGGCGTTCCTTGATCTCCCAGCCCTGCACCAGCGGCTCCGCCTCGTCCGGGAGCAGCAGCGTGGACGTGAGGAGCGGCTCGCCCATGGCGTCGAGGAGCGCCTGCGTCACGACGTGGTCAGGGATACGCGCGCCCACCGTCTTCTTCTTCGCGTGCATCATGCGGCGCGGCACCTCCTTCGTCGCGGGCAGGATGAACGTGTAGCCGCCCGGCGTGGCGGCCTTGACCGCGCGGAACACCGCGTTGTCCACCACCACGAACTGCCCGAGCTGGGCGAAGTTCTCGCACATCAGCGTGAAGTGGTGCTTGTCGTCGAGCTTGCGGATCTCGCGGATCCGGTCGATGCCGTCCTTGTTGCCCAGGCGGCAGCCGAGCGCGTAGCAGGAGTCGGTCGGGTACGCGATCAGGCCGTCCTCCTGCAGGATCCGCACGGCCTGGTCGATGGCGCGCTTCTGCGGGTTGACCGGGTGGACGTCCAGGTACTTGGCCATGCGGGGCAGGATATGCCGATCAAGGTTTGAGCAGCACTTTGACCATGCCGTCGTTCTTCTTCTGGAACGTCTCGTACGCCTTGGGCGCGTCTTCGAGCGGCAGGCGGTGCGTGGCGAAGTCGTCCACGCCGAGCGGGTCTTCGTCGGTGAGCAGCGGCAGGATCTCCGGGACCCAGCGCCACACGTTGGCCTGGCCCATCCTGAGCTGGATCTGCTTGTCGAACATGGTCAGCATCGGCATCGGGTCCGCCATGCCGCCGTAGACGCCGACGATCGAGACGGTGCCTCCGCGCCGGACCATGTCGATCGCGCTGTAGAGCGCCCTCATGCGGTCGATTCCGGCTTCCTTCATGAACCTCTGGGCCATCGTGTCCGGCAGCAGCCCGGTGAGGTGCTGGGCGATCTTGGCCGCCGGTGCGCCGTGGGCCTCCATGCCGACCGCGTCGATCACCGCGTCCGGGCCGCGGCCGCTGGTGAGGTCCTTGACGACCTCGGTGAGGCGCTTGCCGGCGCCGCGGAGGTCGATCGTCTCGACGCCACGTGCCTTGGCGCGGGCGAGCCGTTCCGGCACGAGGTCGATGCCGATCGCTCTGGCGCCTCTGTGCCGGGCGACCCGGCAGGCCATGTCGCCGATCGGCCCGAGACCGAGGACCGCGACGACGCTTCCTTCCCGGACGTTCGCGTACTCGACGGCCTGCCACGCGGTGGGGAGGACGTCGGACAGATAGACGAACCTGTCGTCCGGCGGGCCGTCCGGAACCTTGATCGGCAGGCTGTTGCCGAAGGGGACCCTGAGGTACTCGGCCTGTCCGCCGGGCACCTGGCCGTAGAGCTTCGTGTACCCGAAGAGCGCGGCGCCGGACCCGTGTTCCCTGACCTGGGTGGTCTCGCACTGGCTCTGCAGGCCCTGGTCGCACATGAAGCAGGAGTTGCACGAGACGTTGAACGGGATCACCACCCTGTCGCCCGGCTGGAGCTGGGTGACCGCCGCGCCCACCTCCTCGATCACGCCCATCGGCTCGTGCCCGAGGATGTCGCCCTCGGTGAGGAACGGCCCGAGCACCTCGTAAAGGTGGAGGTCCGAACCGCAGATACCGCTGGACGTGATCTTCACGATGACGTCTTCCGGTTCCTTGAGCACCGGGTCGGGCACGCTGTCGACCCGGACGTCGCGTTTGCCGTGCCAAGTGACTGCCTTCATGCCCAGTGGCGTTCCCCGTGCTCCTGCGTTGATAACCTGGGCGGACTTCTTTCCCCGGTTTGGAGACCCTCAGCGATGCTCGACCGTGCCGTCGTCGACGCCCTGTTCCCCTCGGACCTGCCCGAGCCGTCCTTCTGGGAGGAGCAGTACCCGCCGCGACCGCTTCCGGAGGGCGCGAAGGTCACGCGCCTGGGCCCGTCGCCGACCGGTTTCCTGCACATCGGCGGCCTGTACGTCGGCATGATCGACCGCGACGTCGCGTCCCACTCGGGCGGCGCGTACATCGTGCGCGTCGAGGACACCGACCAGGCCCGCGAGGTCGCCGGCGCCGTCGAGCAGTTCAACCGCGCCTTCTCCTACTTCGCGATCGAGCCCGACGAGGCCGACGCCGTTGGCGTTTACGGCCCGTACCACCAGTCGCAGCGCGAGCAGATCTACCTGACGTACGTGCGCGAGCTGCTGCGTCAGGACAAGGCGTACCTGTGCTTCGCCACGAAGGACGAGCTGGCGGACATCACCGCCCGTCAGCAGGCCACCAAACTCCCCACCGGCTACTACGGCCGCTGGGCGATCTGGCGCGACAAGACGGCCGAGGACGTTCAGGAAGCCCTGGACGCCGGTCGTCCGTACGTCGTCCGCTTCCGCTCGCCGGGCAAGGCGGGGGAGCGGACCAGGTTCGTGGATGCCATCCGCGGGGAGCTGGAGCACGAGGCCAACCGCAACGACGTGGTGATCCTGAAGGCGTCCGACCAGTCGCCGCGCCTGCCCACGTACCACTTCGCGCACGCCGTCGACGACCACCTGATGCGCGTGAACCTCGTGATCCGCGGCGAGGAGTGGATCTCGTCGGTCCCGACCCACCTGCAGCTGTTCGACGCACTGGGCTTCGAGCGCGTCGAGTACGCCCACATCGCGCCGCTGATGAAGCAGCAGGGCGGCTCCCGGCGCAAGCTCTCCAAGCGCAAGGACCCCGAGGCCTCCGTCGAGTTCTTCATCGAGGCGGGCTTCCCCGCCGAGGCCGTCCAGTACTACCTGCGCGGCCTGGTGAACGCCCGCCTGGCCGACCTGCCGCTGGCCGAGGCTCTCGGTTCGCCCATCTCCCTCGCCGAGTGCGGTGTCGCCGGGCCTTTGGTCGACCTCGTGAAGCTCGAGGACATCGCCGCCGACTACGTGGCGACGCTGTCGGGTGAGGAGATCGTGGATCGCGTCTCGGCGTGGGCCTCCACCTACGACCCGGAGCTCGTCGAGGTGCTGGCGGCTTCGCGTGACGAGGCTCTGGCGGCCCTGCGGGTCGAGCGCGGCCCCGAGGTCGCGAACCCGCGCAAGGACCTCCGCAAGTGGTCCGACTTCCGGTCCGCCTACGGGTTCTTCTTCCCGTCGCTGTTCCCGCTGGTGTCCGACCGCTCCGACGAGCGTCTTGGCGGGCTTTCCCCGGAGCTGATCTCCGCGTTCGCCGCCGACTTCGCGGACGGCTACGCGGACCTGGAGGACGGGCAGGAGTGGTTCGGCCAGATCCGCGAGCTGGCCGCCAAGCACGGCTTCGCGCCGAACCCCAAGGAGCTCAAGAAGAACCCGGACGCCTACCCCGGCTCGATCCGTGAGGCGGCGCAGCTCATCCGCGTCGCTTTGACCGGGTCCACGCGGAGCCCGGACCTGCACGCGGTCGCCCGCACGCTGGGTACCGACGAGGTGCTGCGACGGGTGCGCGCGCTCGTCGGCTGACTGTTGTTTCGGCGGCCCCTGGTTTCTACGGGAACTGGGGGCCGTTCGCTGTCCGGAACTCGGCCCATGTCCGAGCCGCCTTCGTGACGTCGGTGTCCGCGAACTTCCGTTCCCAGAGGCACACCAGTGACGCGGCGAACGCGGAGATCGCCTCGGAAGGCGCTTTCCGGAACCCGTCGAACTGCGCCGCCCATTCCTCGGCTCCCGCCGGCTCGTGTCCTTCGGCTATGAGCCGGACGACCACGAACGCCGGGTCGATCCAGGCCGCGCCGGTCCGCCACCACGCCCAGTCGACGACGCGCGCCGTGTCGGCGACGAGGACGTTCAACGGGTTGAGATCGGAATGGACCAACGTCGAACCGTGCATGTGTTGCGGCGCTTGTGCCGCCCATTCGCTGGTGGTCCCGTTCGCGAGTGCCGCTTCCCAGTGATCGGCGATCATTCGGCGCGGGACTTCTGGCGGTTTGATCGCACCGATCTTCCGCACGGCGTCCGCCATGAGCGAGAGATCGGCAGAGCCCGGCGAGAGATCGGCGTGCTGCCCGGAAACGTGCTCGAATCCGAGCAGCAGCCAGTCGTCCTGCTCAATGTGCCACAACAGCTGCGGCGCCAGGTTCTTCGGGAGGAACGGGTTCACCGCTGCCTCGTTGCGGTGCATGATCGCCTGCGGACCTTCCGCTCTGCCTCCCTTGCAGAACACTCGACCGCTCGCAGTGGTCAGCGAGGCGGCGAACGCGGAGTTGCGCCCAACCGAAGGGATCTCCGCCTCGAGCACGGGCCCCGTGCGGTCCTGCACAGCTTCCCGCAGTCCGGTGGGCAGGTCCTGCCACGCAGGGCGGACGCTCATCTGTCTTCCTCAGTTCGGGTCTTCGTCGCCGCCCTGGCCGCAATTGGTGCAGCCTGCGTGGCACTGCGAACAACGTCCTTCGCCGGTCAGCCACAGCTCGGGATGGTAGGGCAGCCCGGCGTTCTTGATCGCCTCCACGGTAGGGGCGAGTACGTCGGCTGTCGCGCGACGCTCCGGTGCGACGAACTCCTCCGGCACGTGGTGGATGAACCGACCGGCCGCCCGATCGCAGAACTCGGCGTAGTCGTGGGTGTTCAGGATGAACTGATGCCAGCCCAGGTCGACCTGCTTGCTCGGTCGGAACTGTTCGTGGCGGTTCGCCGCGCACACCGTGAGGAAGCTGATCGTGTCGGTGATGATCCGGTCGGCCTCGATGACGCTGATCGCGTGCTCATGGACCAGTTGTGTGCGCAGCCGGTGCCGCACCTCGGTCGACATGAGCGTCGGAGTCGCGAGCGTGGTCATGGTCGTCTCCTTCTGTGCGAACCGGTGCACCCGCCGCCCCTTGCGCAGGGGACGGGAGCATAGGGCCGGAATGGGTGAGGATCGCCAGGCAGCCGCATCGACACAGGCATCGGTATGTGAAGGTCTCGAAGCCTTCGCGGATGGTCGAAAGCTCCACGTGCTCAGCCGTGGGAGAACTCCAGACGTGCATGAGCGATCTGCACATCTCGCACGTCGATCGGTGCATGCCGTGTGGCGTTGCCACGAAGATTTCGGCGGTGGGCAGGTCATCGGACATGGTCGGCGGCGGCTTCGCGGAGCTTGTAAAGCTCGCGATCAGCGGCGTTGACAACTGCGTGATCAACGGCGGACGTGACCATGACCGCAACGAAGCTCAACGCGGAGACCCCGCGAAGGTGAGCTGGACGGTGACTGGCAGCATCTGCGCCGCAATCGCCTTGGTCTTCATGCCAGCAGCACCTCCGTGGTTGTCGCCTGTTGAAGAGCCTGGTCACCGGTTGTCCTGCGGGGAATGAACGGGTGTTGCCCTTCCGTGGCACTTGCGGTGCATGACTTCGCGCAACCGTGGTTGCATGAGGCGCGGGAGGCCGGAATGGGGTCGTTGGCTCACTGGACCGGTAGCGAGGCGCGGGCACTTCGCCGTGCGCTGCGGCTCAGCGTTCGGGCCTTCGCTGAGCGGTTGGGCGTCGGCGTCCGCACCGTGACCAAGTGGGAGGCCCTGGGCGCGGACACCACACCACGTCCGTTCATGCAGTCCATCCTGGACACTGCCCTGACTGTGGCCGACGCCGAAACCAAGCAGCGGTTCGAGCTCCTGCTTCGGCAGGACGGCCGAGCGCCGATCCGGGATTACTACTCGTCTGGTCCACGAGAGTGGGACTACGAGACGTGGGGTGACGACCTGGGACGCGCGGGCGCGTGCCTGGCGCGACAGGACTTCAGATTCGCAGCCGATCTCGTCGACCGCTGGCTCCGTCGCTTCGCCCCGGAGGACCTTGACAACCACGGCTTGTACCTGCACGCCCGCTCGCTGGCGTTGCTCGGCGATCTGCGGCGCGACCAGGGTGACATCGCCGGGCCTTTGTCAGCGCGCCAGGCGTACTACCGGGCACATGAGCTCTTCCATGAACTCGACGTGCCTCGGCGGGTGGCGCAGATGGAGTTGTCGCTCGCCGTGGTCGAGGAGATGAGAGGCCGGCTGGAGCCTGCCGCCTGCGACTACGAGCTGCTCGCCGAAGACGCGAGGCTGAGCCCGCGCGACCGCACCCGTGCCCTGCTCTGGGTTGGCACGGCTCTGAGCAAGAAAGGCGACAACGATCGCGCGATGGCCGCCATGGCTGCGGCGCTTCAGCGTTTCGAGCAACTCGGAGAGCCCGATGACTGGTCGGTTGCACATCAAAAGCTTGCGCTGGCGTACCGAGGCGTCGGCGACCTTGGCAACGCGCAGCGGTACATCGACGTGGCGTTGACCAACCAGTCTGCGGATTCGCCGATGCAGCGCGTCAGACTGCAGACGGCACACGCCCACATCCTGCTGTCTGATCAAGCCACGTCAGGCAGTGGCCTACGGCTGCTCGACGAGACGGCTGGCACCTCCCGTACGTTCGGCATGTCCCACCAACTCTCAAGCATCGAAGCGATCCGCAGAGCCTTCGAGCATCTGAACTAGGAGTGCACCACCAGTGACCGTGTCCATCACCGGCGAGCAGTGGCGCGACGCAGAGAGCATCTGGCAGTACCACCAGATGGGCCACGAGCTGCGACCGGTCGATGCCGCCATCGGGCTCGGCAGCCACGACCTCGGGGTGGCGACCTTCGCGGCCGAGCTGTACCACGCCGGCCTGTTCCCGGTGGTCGTGTTCAGCGGCGGCAACAGTCCGACCACGGCGGCTCGGTTCCCTCGCGGCGAAGCGGTGCACTACCGGGAGCACGCCATCAGCCTGGGTGTCCCGGACAGTGTCATTCTCGTGGAGCCGGAGGCGGGCAACACCGGTCAGAACGTGACGCTGTCCCGCTCACTGCTCGCCGGACACGGCTGCCGGCCGCGCTCGGTGCTGCTGATCTCGAAGCCGTACATGGAGCGGCGTTCCTTCGCCACCTGCCGCAAGGTGTGGCCGGAGGTCGAGGTGGTGTGCGCGTCCGAGCCGCTCGAGTTCGACGACTACGTCAGGTCGATCGGTGACGAGAAGCTCGTGGTCGACATGTTGGTCGGTGACTTGCAGCGAGTCGTCGAGTACCCGAAGCATGGGTTCGCGGTGGAGCAGGACGTGCCAGGGGACGTGATGGACGCGTACGACCGCCTGATCGAGGCGGGCTTTGACAGCCGGCTGCTGTGAGCTCCCGGCCGAAGTCGCCCTGATGTGGCGATGCGAAGCGAGCCGGACAGGGCAATACGTCATCTGAACAGCGGTGATGAAGCAACCACCCCCATCGCGACGAAGTCGCGAGACGCAACCATGCGCGTCCTTCCGCCTGCATGACAACGTTGGCACGCAACGGAATCGCGGAACGCAACCCACCCCGGCCGGCCGTACCCGACCGCCCAACCGGACCACCGCCCCGCACCCGCACGAACGCACCAGCCCGGTATGGGCGCTTCGTCCACGGAGTTCCGGAAAAAAGTCATGAGAGCGTTCCCATTGACGTGGACGTAACACGCCGTTGAGGATCTGCGGCATGCATTGGAGAAGCACTCTTGCCGCAGTGCTGGGGCTGACGCTCGCCGCCAGCGCGACAGCGGCCGCCGCCGCGCCGGAAGCGCACGGACCGAAACAACCGGTCATCGGGCAGCCCAGGACCGAGCACGGGTGTGCCCGCATCGAGAAGTCCCTGCCCGCCCTGAAGGACTGGCCCAAGGTCGAGAGCCAGCTCAAGGGTGACCGCAGGGACGAGGCCAGGATCAAGGCCATCCTCAAGGACATGACGCTGGCCGAGAAGGTCGGCCAGATGACGCAGCCGGAGATCGCCGCGATCACGCCGGCCGACGTCACGACGTACGGGTTCGGCTCCGTCCTCAACGGTGGCGGTAGCTGGCCCGGCGCCAACAAGAAGGCCACGCCGCAGGACTGGCTGAAGCTGGCCGACGCCTACTGGGAGGCGTCGAAGCAGACGCGCACCAAGATTCCCGTCATCTGGGGCATCGACGCGGTGCACGGCAACAACAACGTCTTCGGCGCCACGGTCTTCCCGCACAACATCGGGCTCGGCGCCGCGCACGACCCGTGCCTCATCCGCGACATCAACGAGGCCACGGCCGAGCAGATCCGGGCCACCGGCCAGGACTGGGCGTTCTCGCCCACGCTCGCCGTCGTCCGCGACGACAGGTGGGGACGGACCTACGAGGGCTTCTCGGAGGACCCGCGGATCACCCGCGCCTACGGCTTCGAGGCCATCAAGGGCTTGCAGGACAACGCGAAGAAGCGCATCGGCGAGGACGGCGTGATCGCCACCGCCAAGCACTTCATCGGCGACGGCGGCACGACCGGTGGCAAGGACCAGGGTGTCAACCCCTCCACCGAGCAAGAGATGATCAACATTCACGGTCAGGGCTACTACGGGGCACTGGCCGCGGGTGCGCAGACGGTGATGATCTCGTTCAACAGCTGGACGAACGACGTCATCAACGAGGGCAAGGTGCACGGCAGCAAGTACGTGCAGACCGGCATCCTCAAGGAGAAGATGGGCTTCGACGGTCTGCTCGTCTCCGACTGGAACGGCATCGGGCAGGTCACCGGCTGCACGAACGCCAGCTGCCCGCAGGCGATCAACGCCGGCATGGACATCATCATGGTGCCGAACGACTGGAAGGCGTTCATCGCGAACACCGTGCAGCAGGTCGAGAGCGGCCAGATCCCCATGGCGCGCATCGACGACGCGGTCACCCGCATCCTGCGCGTCAAGCTGCGCGCCGGCACGTTCGACGCGCCCAAGCCCTCGCAGAGGGAACACGCTGGCGAGCAGAAGGCGTTGCTGCACAAGGAACTCGCGCGCGAGGCCGTGCGGGAGTCCGCGGTGCTGCTGAAGAACAACGACCGCGTGCTGCCGCTCTCCAAGCGCAGCAAAGTTCTCGTGGTCGGCAAGAGCGCGGACAACATCGGCAACCAGTCCGGTGGCTGGACGCTGAGCTGGCAGGGCACCGGCAACACCAACGCCGACTTCCCCAACGGCACCAGCATCCTCAAGGGCATCCAGGACTCGCTGGGCGCCGCCAACGTCACGTTCGCCGAGACCGCGGACAACGTCGACCCTGCGCAGTTCGACGCCGTCATCGCCGTCATCGGTGAGACGCCGTACGCGGAGGGCGTGGGCGACCTCGGCAAGCGGACGCTGGAGGCCGCGCGCCTGTACCCGCAGGACCTCGCCGTGCTGGACAAGGTGTCCGGCAAGGGCAAGCCGGTCATCACCGTCTACGTCGGTGGCCGCGCGTTGTACATGAACAAGGAGCTCAACCGCTCCGACGCGTTCGTGGCCGCGTGGCTGCCCGGCACCGAGGGCGGCGGCATCGCCGACCTGCTGATCAAGGGACGCCACAACGGGTTCAGCGGCAAGCTGTCCTACTCGTGGCCGCGCAGCGCCTGCCAGACGCCGCTCAACGACCCGAGCCAGGACCCGCTGTTCAAGCTCGGCTACGGCCTGCGCGACTGGCAGACCGGCAACGTCGGCAAGCTCGACGAGAGCAGCCCCGGCGGCACCTGCTCCGGCGGTGGTGGCGGTGGCACGGCGACCGAGGACCTGGAGGTCTTCAACCGCGCGGACGTCGCGCCGTACAAGAGCTTCATCGGCTCCCCTGAGAACTGGGGCGGCACCGAGATCGGTCCCGACGGCCAGGCCTCGCACGCCGAGATCAACGTCGTGCAGTCCGACGTCAACGTCCAGCAGGACGCGCTCAAGACGACGTGGACCGGCACCGGCGCGGGCCAGGTGTACCTGCAGAGCCCGACCGGCAGCGACCTGCGCGGCTACGGCAACGCCAACGCGGCCATCGTGTTCGACGTGATCGTGCATCAGGCCCCGGCCAACCGCACGGTCGTCAGCGCGCACTGCGTGTACCCGTGCATGGCGGAAGTCGATGCCACGCAAGCGTTCCGCAACCTCCCCATCGGACAGAAGGCGACCGTGAAGCTCTCGGTCAACTGCTTCGCCGACAAGGGACTGGACCTGGAGAACGTCAACACGCCGTTCCTGGTCTACACCGACGGCGCGTTCCAGGCGTCGTTCGCGAACGTGCGGTGGGTGCCCAAGGCGGGTGCTGATCCGGACGTGCTTCCCTGTACGTAGCCCGAAAAGTGCCCTACCGGCAGAACCGCCGGTAGGGCACTCCCGGGAAGTTCGTCTCCCACTGCTCCGGCGTCAACGGCGCCGGAGCATGCGCGCACAGCCTCGCTACGGCGCGATCGAGCCCGATCTCCCACAGCCGGACGGTGGTGTCGTTGCCCCCGGACGCGAGATAGGTGCCGTCCGGGCTCCACGCGAGTGCCGGCACGTCCCCCGTGTGACCGGAGTACGTCATCTCCAGCCGCGGCCGGGCCGGATCCGTGACGTCCCAGAGCCGGATCTTGGCGTCGGCGTGCGAGATCGCGATACGGGTGCCGTGGAACGCCACCGTGTAGGCGACGCCGCCGAAGCCGGTGAGCTTGCCGGCCTCGCGCAGCGTCGCGGTGTCGATCAGCCGCACCTCGGTGTCGCCGTGACCGGTGAGCAGCAGCCTGCCGTCCTGGCTGAACCCGCCGCGCAACGGGTTGTCCCCGTTGCCGGAGAACGTGATCTCCTTGAGCTCCCGCAGGTTCGTGGCGTCGAACAGCCGCGCCTGGTTGCCGGTGCCCGCGACGATCCTGGTGCCGTCGGGGTTCCACGTCACCGTCCACACGGCGGCGTACCAGGCCTCGCGCCGGAAGAGTTCTTGGGGCTGGTCCAAGTTCGTGATGTCCCACAACGTCAGCACTTTGAACGAGCCGACGGCGAGCGTCCTGCCGTCCGGGCTGAACGCGACCGACACGGACGGCTGGTCCGCCAGCGGGACGAACTTCGCCTTCAGCCGGGGTGCTGCCGGGTCGGTGACGTCGTAGATCCGGACCCACGAGTCGTCGCTCGCGGCCGCGAGCCATCTGCCGTCCGGGCTGAACGCCGCGGAACGCGCGAACCCGGTGGCGTCGGTGATCCGCGCGAGCGGTTCACGGGTGCGTTGCGCGGTCATTCGCCAGAGCCGCACGGTGCCGTCCCAGCTGCTGCTCGAGAGCACCTGGCCGTCCGGGCGGAACGACACCGACGACACGTTGTTCTCGTGGCCGAACAACGGCATCTCACGCAGTTCCTGCAGCCGGACCGTTCTGCTTTCGACGATCACCAGCGTGGTGCCGTCCGGCGTGAACTCCGCCGAGTAGATGCCGCCGGGCACCGTGCCGAGCTTGCGGGGAGCACCGGTCAGTCCGACGCCGTCGACACTCCACAGGCGTACCTTCGCGTCGCCGGTCGCGGCGAACGTGGCGCCGTCGGGGGAGAACGACACGCCCCAGACGATCGCGTTGCTTCCCGTGAACTCGGCGCGCGACCGTGGCGCGGTCAGCTCTGCCGCATCCCACAACCGGGCGGTCTGATCCCACGAGCCGGTGCCGATCGTCCTGCCGTCGGGGCTGAACGCCAGCGACTGGACGGCCTGCGAATGCCCGATCAGCTCACCCTTGCGCTCTGGCGTGCCGTCGAGCGAGTACAGCACGACGGACGACCGTGAGGCCACGGCGAATGCGCGGCCGTCCGGGCGGAACGCGGCTGCCCTCATCACACGGTCGTGTCCAGGCAGCGTGTGTGTGAGCACCGGGTTACGCGGGTCGGTGATGTCCCACAGTCGTGCGCTGCCGTCGTTGTGCGTCGTGACTACGAGCGTGCCGTCGTGGTTCATCGCGGCCGCCAACAGCGCGTCGGCCGGGGACTGGATCACTCCCAGGCGCTGAGGGTGGCGTGGGTCCGTCGCGTCGAACAACGTGACCGCGCGTTCGTCGGCAACCGCGAGCAGACGGCCGTCCTTGCTGAACTCGAGGCTCAGCGGCTCGTGGTCGACTGACGTGGTGCCGAGAAGGACGGGCTCGCGGTGGTCGGCGATGTCCCACAGCTTGACCGAGCGGTCCCAGCTGGTCGTCGCGAGCGTGGTGCCGTGCACCGAGGTGGCCGGGATGTCGGCGGTGTGCGCGGTCCAGTGGGTGAAGTGCGGCCCTGACGGGGCGCTCGCCAGGTTGTCCCTGGTCTCGGCGTTGTCGGTGAGCTCATGCGCGGCGAGGCTGAGCTGGGCGGCGCGGCTGGACTCGGAGTTCTGCAGAGTCTGCGCGTCGCGGACCGCCTGACGGGCGAGGGCCATGTTCCGCTGTGCTGTGGACTCGCGCTGGGCGCTGATCGCGAAACCGACCGCCGTCACGGCGAGTACCAGCAGCACGGTCAGCAACGCGACCAACTGCCGCAGCCTGCGGGTGGTGCGCCGGGCGGCCTCCTGTTCGGCCTCCTCCGCCTCGACGCTCGCGTTGAGGAACCGGCGTTCGCGCGCGGACATCGCGTCGGCGTCGCCCGCGGCCCACTCACGGGCCAGCGCGAGCCGCACGCCCCGATAAAGCGCGCCCGAGTCGCGGTTCAGCGACTCCCACGTCGCGGTCGCCTCGGTGAGCTGGTGGTGGACGCGCAGGCCGTCGCGGTTCGCCGTCAGCCAGCCGGACAACCTGGGCCACGAGCGGATCACCGCCTCGTGCGTGAGGTCGACACCGGTGTCGTCGAGCGTGATCAGGCGTGCGCGCGCGAGGTGGTCGAGCACGAACAGCGTCTCGTCGTCGTTGTCGAGGCTCTCGCGGCTGACTCTGCGCTTGGTGTCCTCGGTGCCCTCGCCCAGTGCCGTCAGCCGCAGGAAGATCTTGCGCGCGAGGGCCTGCTGACCGGGGTCCAGCTCCAGATACGCGGCCTCGGCGCTTTGGGCCAGCGCGTGCCGCACGCCGCCCGTCTCCTCGTAGCCCGCCACGGTCAGACGAGTGCCGCGACGACGACGCCACGTCTCCAGCAGCGCGTGCGAGACCAGTGGCAACGGCGCGTGCTCGGCCTCCAGCACCGACACCAGCGCGCCCTCGACGGTGTAGCCGGCGCGCAACGCCGGTTCGGTGATCGCCCGCCGCAGCTCCTGCGGGCTCATCGCGCCGACCAGGATCTGCGCGTCGTGCAGCGCGTCGACCAGCGCGGGGTAGCGGCCGCAGTGGCCGTAGAAGTCGGAACGGACGTCGATGACGACCTTCTTGCCGGCCACGGACGTGATCGCGTCGATGAACGCGACCCGTTCGTCCTCGTCGCGGCAGAGGGTGAAGACCTCCTCGAACTGGTCGATCACCACGAGGTCCGCGGTCGTCTCGCCCCAGGCCTGCATCGGGTGCGGGCCGGGGGAGAAGACGTCGGCGGGTCTGGCAGCGACAAGACCGGCTCGCAGCAGTGAGGACTTGCCCGATCCGGAAGCGCCGAAAACGCCCACGAATGGACGTTCACTTACTTTGTCCAGCAGTTGCCCGACGAGCTTCTCCCTGCCGAAAAACCGGTCGGAGTCCGCTGCCTGGAAGGCGCCGAGGCCGAGATAGGGCGGTTCGCGCTCCGGATCGGCGGGCTTCGCGCCGTCGGCCACGTCGTGCCATCTTCGCCGCCATTGTTCGACGTCACCGCCGCACGCGTGCACGTAAGCCGTGGTCACGGCCAGGCTGGGCAGTTTCCTGCCGCTCGCGGCCTCGGAGAGCACCGTCACCGAATAGTGCGCGACCTTGCTCAGCTCGCGGTAGGTCGGCTTACCTGCTTTCTCACGCAACAATCTCAAGTCCGCGGCGAACCTGAGCAGCTCGGCATCGTCGGAATCCAGCGGGCGCTCAGGTCTCGGCACCCGCCGGATTGTTCTCTTGTTGTTTGTTCGGCGTCCAGTCGGCGGAACCGAACAACGCGTTCGTTCTAGGAAGAGCACATGAACGGAGACATTCGCGACCTGCTCGTCGAGACCCGCAAACCCGACAACCCGTCACCGGACCCGAAGACCTAGCCGGACCCGAAGACCGACGCGGGCGGCGCCCTTCTCGGGGTGGGGCGCCGCCGGCGCGCGCTAGCCGGCGACGTCGAGGTCGACGGGCTCGCCCCTGATCGCGATCACCGCGCCGCCGGTCTGAGCGGCGAGCCAGGCCTCGAAGGCGTCGGGGTCCTTCGTGTGGACGGTGAAGGTGACGTCGTGGCCGTACTCGGTGTCCGCGACGTGGTACCCGGCCGCGCGCAACGCGTTCTCCAGCTTGCCCGCCTGATCGTGGTCCGCGGCGAGAAGAATCGTCTCGTGGCGTTCACGGGTGAGCGTGCCGATGGAGTCGATGGCCTCCGAAACGGCCCTGCCGTAGGCACGGACCAGGCCACCGGCGCCGAGCTTGATCCCGCCGTAGTAGCGGGTGACGACGACGGCGGTGTCGACGAGATCTCGCCGCGTCAGCACCTCCAGCATCGGCACCCCGGCCGTGCCGGCGGGTTCGCCGTCGTCACTGGAGCGTTGGGTGTCCGCGGTACGGAAGGCCGTGCAGTTGTGGGTGGCCTGCCAGTGCTCCTTGCGGATCCGCGCGAAGAACTCCGCGGCCTCCTGTTCGGACGCGACGCGCGCGACGTGGCACAGGAACCGCGACCGCTGGATCTCGATCTCGTGCGTGCCGTCCCGCCTGATCACCTTCACCGGTCGATTGTCCGCCGCCGCTCTGCCTCGAGGAACAGGGCGTCCAGCTCGGCCGGCGGCACCTCCTCCAGCTGTTCATAAGTGCACTCTTCAGGCGTCTTGTCCGGACGGAACCGCACCAGCCGTGCGGTGTGCCGGAACCGTCCGCCCTGCACGTGCTCGTACCGCACCTCGGCGACTCGCGACGGGTCCAGCAGCACGACCTGAAGCTGCTTCTCGGGGTTCCACCGGCTGTTCATGCCGGGCCCCTCGTAGGTCGCCCACGCGCTCCACGGATGCTCGGCAGGGTTCAGCAGCGGCTTGAGCTCCTCGACCAGTTCACGCCGCCGGGCCGCGGTGAAGCTGCTCGCCACGCCCACGTTGTGCAGCTCGCCGTCCTGGTAGAGCCCGAGCACCAGCGATCCAACGGTCTCGCCGTCCTTGTGCAGGCGGTAGCCCGCGACCACGCAGTCGGCCGTCCGCTCGTGCTTCACCTTCCACATCACGCGCTTGTCCGGCTCGTAGACGCCGTCCAGCTGTTTCACCATCACGCCGTCGAAGCCCGCGCCCTCGAACCGGGTGAACCAGTCCTGCGCCACCTCGGGGTCCGTCGTGGACGGTGTCAGGTAGACACCGGGGACCTCGGTGACGACCTCCTCCAGCAGCTGGCGGCGCTCACCCTGCGAAAGCCCGGTGACGTCCTTGTCGCCGCACGCCAGCAGGTCGAACGCGACGAAGCTCGCCGGGGTCTCGACGGAGAGCTTGCGCACGCGGGACGCGGCGGGGTGCAGCCGCAGCTGGAGGACGTCGAAGCTCAGCCCGTCCGGCGTGACCAGCACGATCTCACCGTCCACGACGCATCGCGGCGGCAGCGCTTCCTTCAGCAGCTCGACGACCTCGGGGAAGTACCGGGTGAGCGGCTTGTCGTTGCGCGACCCGAGCTCCACCTCGTCGCCGTCGCGGAACACGATGCAGCGGAAGCCGTCCCACTTCGGCTCGTACGAGAGACCGTCCCCACGCGGCAGCTCGGGCACGGACTTCGCGAGCATCGGCTTCACCGGCGGCATCACGGGCAGGTCCACCCCCGGACCATAAGCTCAGCGCAACGACACCGCGAGCTTTTCGAGCTCCCGCACGTCGGCGTCCATGCCGTCGTCCTCGGGGATGACCAGCGAGATCGGCCGCCGCGCCGTGACGGCGCCTGTCCTCCGCGTCTCCAGCCCGGCACGCAGCCTTTCGGCCAGAGGCAGCTCGTCCGGCGTCTCCGCGACGTACGGGCTGATCCGCACCAGCCCGTCCCGGCACTCGATCACGCGCCGGTAGTAGCGCCGATGCACGCCGCGCAACGAGAACGCGTCGCGCCTGGAGGGCACCCGGTGCAGCGCGTCCTCCGGGAACGACTGGTGCAGCAACGTCCACAGTGGAGCGAGCCGGTGGTACGCGCGCAGGTGCCGCAGCCACAGTCGCATCGCCGCGAACCGCATCGCGGCGATCGGGTAGACGACGCCGATCACGCACAGCAGCACACCGGGCAGGAGGAACCACACGGCGGTGGTGAGCAGCCAGCGGGGGAGCGGTTCGCCGAAGTAGCGGGAGATGTTGGACGACACGAAGATCGCGTCGGCTGGCACCAGCAGCCCGAGTCCGGTCGAGGTGATCAGCAGGCCCCTGCGCAGCCGCGGGTCGGCGCCGCGGGCGTAGCGGCGGGCCCACACGAACATCGCCGCGAACCCGTAGAGCAGATAACCGTTGCCCAGCGCGTAGAACACCGTGATCGCGAGGACGCCGGTGGGTCCGCCGCCGAGCGAGTTCGGCACGCGAGCGGCCGCGACCCGCAGGTCGTCCGGGATCGCCAGCACCGCCCACGTCATGACGCTCACGCACAGGACCAGCGGCACGAGCTGGATGAACGCCTGTTTGCGCGCCTTGTCGTCGTCGACGGCAGAGAAGACGAAGAAGCAGATCAGGCCGTACACGCCGACCTGCAGCATGGAGTGCTGGATCAGCTGGCAGACCATCGGGTCGAGGCCGAGGAACCACCGTCCGTCCGCCGCCGCGCGCCCGAACGGGTAGCCGAGCGCCCAGCCGGCCACCAGGCCCGTCACCGAGCGCAGCCTCGGGTCGTGCGGGCGCCGCACCAGCAGGTACAGCATCACGGCCAACGCGGAGAATGCGACGATGCCCTGGGTCTCCTTGAGGTACTGCATCTACAGCCACCCGATCCGGTCGGCGAGCGAGGAGGCCATCCGGCGGGCGGGCCCCTCCACGTTGCGCGGCGCGACCTTGTCCAGCACCGACGCCCACTCGAGGATGATCGTCGCCACCGTCTCAGCCTCACGCTCGTGCGCGCTGTCGTAGGAGGTACGCCTCAACGCGCGTCGTACGGCGTCCGGTTCGAGATCGGGGTAGAGGCCCGCGAGCAGGCCGTCGTCCTGCTCGTCGCTGGTGTGACCGGCCAGGAGGTGGCCGAGCTCGTGCAGGATGATGTGGTTCTGGTGCGCCTTCGACGTCTCCTGCTGGTACAGGATGTAGTCGGCCTTGGCCGTGGCGATCCAGACGCCGAACGGGCCGGGCACCGGGATCGGGTGGGCGATGAGCCTGATCGGTTTGCCCCGCTGCTCACCGACGCGGCGGCAGAGCTCCTCGACGTCGAGCGGTGGCTGGATGTCCAGCTCGTTCAGCAGGCGGCGGCACCGCTTGCGCAACTCTCGTTCGGCCACGGATCATCCTTCGCCGCGCTCGGCCTGTTCCTGTCGGTAGACGACGTCCAGCAGCTCCATGACCAGGCGGCGGCGGTCCGGCGACAACTCGCCCGCGCGCATGGCCATGAGCTGCGCGTCGCTGCCCGAGGTGATCTCGTTGAGGCGCGTCTGCTCGTCCTGCAACGTCTTCAGCTGCTCGTCGACGCGGTCGGTGACCTCGTCGTCGAAGAAGTAGCTCACGGGCACACCGAAGAAGCCTGCCAGTGCCTGCAAGTGCTTGAACGTCGGGTTGTCCTTCTTGCCCTTGCGCAGCTGCCAGATGTAGCTCTGGGAGATGGTCACGCCGGTGTCCGCGATCGCCGCCGCGACCTGCTCGTTGCTGTACTCCTGGCCGGAGCGCGCGGTGTGCCTGGCGAAGAGGTGGTTGAGCTTGTCAGCCAGCGACCGTTCCCCCGCCATCGCGGCTCCCCCCGTTGCGCGCAGTGAGCCTCTCCACCCACGGAAAGGGCTATCTGGGTGACGGGATTTTCACCAGTTGAAAGCCCGCCAATGGCCAACATAGACTCCTGGCGAGCCTGTCTCAACCGCGGGGAGGAGGAGCTCGGACATGGCCCTTGCCGAACGGCAGCGGTCCTTTCACCGGACGGTGATCGACGTCGTCTACAAGACCATGGACCAGCTCGCGCAGGCGGACTCGCCGAACGAGGTCTTCGAGCTGCGTGAGCAGCTTCGCGCCGCCCTGCCCTGGTGGCGCGGGTTGCTGCGGATGCACGAGCCGAACGAGCGGCACCGGTGCAGGTCGTGCCGCACCTGGTACGGGCGGCATCGTGCGTGGCCCTGCCCTGTGTGGCGGGACGCGGTATCCGCGCTGCACCAGCTCAACGACATGTACGGGTTCCTGGCTTCGTCTCACGCCGCCCGTCCTGTGCAGGGGGAGCGGGTGGTCGTGAGTGGCTCCGGTCGCTCCGACGACCAGAACCACTCACGATCGGGCTAGCCCAGCCTGAAGCTCTGGGCCGCCGACCCGTCGCAGGCCGCCTGGACCAGCTGCACGCCGTCGGCACCGCTCGCCGGCGCCGAGAGGCACTTGCCCGAGTGCCGTGCCGTCAGTGTCGAGTAGCCGTCCGCGCCGGTGGTGACGCGCCACTGCTGGTTGGTGCCGCCGCCGTAGGTCCAGAGGTGGATGCCCGCGCCGTCCGAAGTGGACACGTTGCTCACGTCGAGCACCTTCGAGGAGTCGTTGCGGTACTCCAGGCGCGAGTACCCGTCACTCGTCGCCACCGCCCGGAAGTTCTGCGCGGTGGTCGAGTTGCAGGTGTACTGCTGGATGACGGTGCCGTTAGCGGTCCCCGCGGAACGGGCGTCGACGCACTTGCCGTTGCCCTTGTTGACGACCGTCTTCCAGTCGGGCTGCGGCTGCGGCGTGCCACCACTGCCGAGCCAGAGCAGGCTGTCGATGAGGAAGTTGTTCTGGTCGGCGCTCGCGAACGTGGAGGACAGCGGCCTGTTGTTCGGGTAGTCCATCGCGTTGTGGCCGAAGTTGGCGTAGATCATCTTGAAGTTCTTGTTCGTCCACATGATCGGGTAGTACCCGCTGCGCCACTGCTGGTTCGGGTCGGTGCCGAGCGGGAAGCTCGACGGGTCGACGCTGGCCAGGATCTGGATGTCCGGGTTCGTGCGCAGGTCACGCGACCAGCTGTACCACTCGCTGACCGAGGAGGTGAACCTCTCCGGCAGACGCAGGGTCGACGGGTGCGTGCGGGTCTCGGTCTTCAACGTCGCGGTGGTCGGTTCCCAGGTGTTGTTGACGAAGTTTCCCTTGCCCAGGAACGTGTTGTGGTACCACGACCATTCGCCGGCGTTCTGCGTGAACGCCGCGACGTGGAAGCCGAACCACGCGCCGCCCGCTTCCATGTACCGCTGGAAACCCGCGCGCTGGGTGCCGGTCGGCAGGTCGTCGAGGAAGATCACGACCTGTGCCTGGGCGGGGGTGAGGGTGTTCAGCCGGTTCCAGTCCGTGGTGGCCTCGTAGGTGAAGCCGTTCTCCTGCCCGGCGCGGGTCAGCCACGGGTTCGCTTCCTTGACGAACGCGATGTGCGCCGGGTCGTGCGTGCCGTGGTAGAAGCCGAGCACCTTGAACGGGACGGCGTGCGCCGGGCCCGTTGCCGTGATGGAGACCGGGACGAGCGTCGCGGCGAGCATTGCCAGCAACGCCAGCAGTTTTCGAGCCATACGGGCACACACCTTCACATCGCAGGTTTGCGCGCCCGAAGATCATCGTAGGGGTGGTCCAGACCTATGGGGTACCGGGACGTTCACAGAATTCTTTTGCGCCACAACATGATCCCGCCGAGCACGGCGAGCCCACCCAGCGCCGCTACCACGGCGGAGATGCCGAACCTCGTTGCGCTGGAAGGAGGTTGTTCGGCACTCGACGCAACGGGAACAGGTCGCGGAGTGCTCGACTTGGGTGTCGAAGGCGTCACGGACTGGCTGGGCTGACTGGACTGCGTCGGCGGCACCGCCTGCACGGGCGGCGCGGCCGGAGCCGGCTGCGCGACCTGTGTCGTCGGCTTCGCGGGAGCCGCGATCTCCACGTCGGTGCACGAGTAGTAGGTGTCGGGCGTGTCCGTGTTCTGCCAGACGGTGTAGATCAGGTGCCGCCCTGCCCTGTCCTTCGGCAGCGGCACCTTGAACTCGTAGGAGCCGTTGACGAGCGGGGGAGTGGGCACGGACAGGAACTGCTCCAGGTCCGCCCACCGCAGCGGCCGGGCCGGGGAGTAACCCTCACGCGTCACGTAGAACCGGAACGAGCCCTGGTGCGGGATCGTCGCCCGATACGTGAAGTCCGTGCTCTTGAGCTTCGTGACCGGCCACTGGGCGGAGGGCAGGTCGAGTCCCGCGTACTTCGCGAGCCCCGCGCTGCACAGCTTGCCGTCGGGGACCCTCGCGGCGTCCTGGCCCGCGACGTTCGGCAGCCGGATGTTGTCCCACTCCTTGGACGGCAACCCCGCCTGGACGGCACTGCGGCACGGCGAGGATGATGCTGTGGGCTGACCTGGCGAACACAGAAAAGCCCTGCTCGCGGGGTCAGTGGGCGCGCCATGGGCGTGCGCGGGAACCGCGGAGAGCATCATGAGCAGTGTGAGCACGCCCAAAAGGCGAAACACGGGCACCTCCCCTCTCTGTCTAGGGGTACGCGTGCCAGACCCGAGTCGTTCAAGGAAGATGTAGTGTCATGTCCTTCGCTGATGAGGTGTCCGCGGCCGCAGCCCGGCTCGGTGGAGTCGCGCGCACCACGCCGCTCGAGGTGAACCAGCGGTTGTCCGAGAGGACCGGGGCGCGCGTGTGGTTCAAGCGCGAGGACCTCCAGGTCGGCCGCTCCTACAAGCTGCGCGGCGCGTTCAACCTGCTGTGCCAGACCGAGTTCGCGTTCGGTGGCGCGGTCTGCGCGTCGGCGGGCAACCACGGCCAGGGCATGGCCTACGCGTGCCGCCGCCTCGGCATCGAGGGCCGCGTGCACGTCCCCCGGACCACCCCGCGCCAGAAACGCGACCGCATCTCCGCCCTCGGGCAGGGCATGGTGCAGCTGATCGTCGACGGCGACACCTACGACGACGCGGCCGCCCTCGCGAAGGAGTACGCGCTGACGACCGGCGCGACGCTGGTCCCCGCCTTCGACGACCCCCGCACGGTCGCGGGCCAGGGCACCGTCGGCCTCGAGATCGTCCAGCAGCTCGGCGCGCGCCCGACGTGGTCGTGGTGCCTGTCGGTGGCGGCGGACTGCTGTCCGGCGTCGGCACGTGGTTCAAGGAGCGCTTCCCGCGCACCCGCGTCATCGGCGTGGAGCCTGCGGGCGCGGCCAGCATGATCGCCGCGATGCAGGCGGGCAGCCCCGTCACGCTGCCGGAGGTGGACTCGTTCGTCGACGGTGCCGCGGTGCGCCGTGCCGGCGACGTGACGTTCCCGATGGTGCGCGACAGCGGCGCCGAGCTCCTCACCGTGTCCGAGGGCGCGGTCTGCACGGAGATGCTGGAGCTGTACCAGATCGACGGCATCATCGCGGAGCCCGCGGGCGCGCTGGCCTCGGCCGCGTTGCTGGAGGAGATCTCCGTCGCGCAGGACTCGACCGTGGTGTGCCTTCTCTCGGGTGGCAACAACGACGTCTCGCGCTACGCCGAGGTCGTCGAGCGGTCGATGGTCCACCGCGGCCTGAAGCACTACTTCCTGGTCGAGTTCCCGCAGGAGCCGGGCGCGCTGCGGCGGTTCCTCGACGAGGTGCTGGGCAAGGACGACGACATCGTGCTGTTCGAGTACATCAAGCGGGACAACCGGGAGACCGGCGCCGCTCTGGTGTGCATCGAACTCGGCCGCCGCGAGGACTACGACCTGCTGTGGGGTCGCATGAAGGAGTCACCGCTCAAGATCCAGCACGTGGCCCCCGGCACGACCGCCTACCGCTTCCTGATCTGAGGGAAGTGCCGGGCACCCCGTTCTCGGAATGCCCGGCACAGGGTGAGGGGTTACGGCTTCGGCGGGCAGGTCTTCCACGCGAAGTGGTAGGTCGTCTCGATCGACCCGTCGGTGGAGTCCATCGAGATGAAGCTGGTGACCTTCTTCGGGTCGGAGGTGCCGGCCATGACCCGCAGCTCCGTGTTGATGTTGAAGTTCCGCTTCTCACCGCAGGGGTGGTAGACGATCGCGGCCACGTCGGTCGTGTCGGTCGCCTGCCAGTCGTCGCTCATCGGGCCGTTGTAGTTGTGCTGCTTGTACTGCGTCTCCGACATGCCCTGGAAGTAGTAGTTGGCCTTCTCCAGGGCCTTGGCGCCGCGCTCGAGGTGCGCGAAGCCGCGGTAGTCGGTGGACGCGATGCCGTAAGTGAAGCCGGACGGCACGTTGACGCGCAGGTTCAGCTGGCAGTTCTTGCGGAAGTCGGTCGGCTTCGCCTCCGGCCCGACCTGCGCCATGAACTCGCTGTAGGTGACGGTGAACGCCTTGTTGTCCGGGCTGACGGCGACCGCAGCCGTTCCCGGCTTGCAGCCTGAACCGTTGATGGTCACGACGTCGATGGTGATGTGATCGGGCGGTGGCGTGTCGCCGGGGGCGCCACCGGGCGGGATGATGATCGTCGACATCGCGAGCGCGGCCGCGGCCACTGTGCTGAGCATGGGGCACCTTTCCGTCTGGGGTTCAACAAAGAACGGCGGCGGCAATCGGTGCCTGGATCAGCAGCGCTTCCAGGAGAACTGGTACTTCGTGCTCACGCTGCTGTCCGTGGAATCCATCGTCATGAAGCTCGCGGCCTTGGACGATCCGGCGTTCACGCGCAGCTCGGTGTTGATGTTCAGGTGACGGACTTCCCCGCACGGCGCGTAGATGATTTCCGACACCTGGGCGCGGTCGGTCGCCTGCCAGTTGTCGCTCTTCGGGCCGGAGAAGTTGTGGGTCCGGCTCGTGCCCTGCGACATGCCCTGGAAGTAGTAGCTGCCCTTTTCCATGCTCGTCGCGCCCGGCTGGAGATGGGCGAACCCGCGGTAGTCCGCCTGGGCTATGCCGAACGTGAAGCCCTGCGGATAGCTCACTCTGATGTTGAGCTGGCAGTTCTTGCGGAAGTCTGTCGGCGACGAACCCTGTCCGGCCTGGGCGAGGTAGTCGCTGTAGGTGACAGTGAAGGCCGTGCGGTCGTCTGAGGCCGCGACCGCCGCGGTGCCGGCGGGACAGCCGGAACCGTTCACGGTGACCACGTCGATCGTGACGAAATCAGGAACATCGGATGCGTGCGCGGCTGGTGCGGTAAGGACCGCGGACAGCGCAATGGCAGCAGCCGCCACCGTTTTCAGCATGGCCAGCCTTTCTTTCCAAAAGTGCGGTACCGGCGGCGGAAGTCAGACGATATCGGAAACCCTGTTAAGGAAAGGGCCGCCGAATGGGTGACTGAATTGCTCGGCAATGCTTGTCGGAAAGCAGAACTAATTGCACGCCCGAAAGTTCGGGACGTGCGCGAACCATGCTCACCCACCGTGTGGCGAATTAACCTGACGATTGCCTGACGATTGTCGCCCACTGGTCCGATCGGGTGATGCGGGGCTGACAGGCAACAAACTTTCCAGTAAGACCTTGGGTGTCCGCCGCCCCGGACAAAAGGGACCACATGCAGAAGACAGGGCGCACTCTCACCATCTCCGCCGCGGTGCTCGCGGCACTCCTGCTGCCCACGGCGGCGTCGGAGGCCCGAGCGGGCTGGGCACATCAACGCAAGATCACCATCGACACCACCGCCGCGGGCGCGAACGTCGCGGGCGACGTGAAGGGCTTCCCGGTGCCGGTGAGGCTCGACGCGTCGAACTTCGACTTCGGTCAGGCCAAGCCGGACGGCGCGGACGTCAGGTTCGACGACGCGGCGGGCAAACCGCTGCCGTATGAGATCGAGAAGTGGGACGCGGGCGCCAAGCAGGCGGCGATCTGGGTGCGCACCGACGTCAAGGGCAACAACGCCAGCCAGTCCGTCACCCTGAAATGGGGCAATCCCGAGGCGTCGTCGGAAAGTGACGGCACCAAGGTCTTCCCGAAGGCCGACGGCTGGATCACCGCCCACCACCTCGCCGAGAAGGGCGCGGCGAACGGTTACCGCGACTCGGCCGGCAACCTCAACGGCAAGGGCGTCAACATCACCGGCGACGCGACCGGCACCGGCGTGGTCGGCAACGCGCTGTCGCTCACCAGGGCCCGCAGCGAGTACGTCCTGCTGCCGGGCAGCGAGAGCTCGTCGCTGTTCAACCCGTTGCCGTCGAAGGGAACCTTCTCGATCTGGTCCAACGCCAAGACGCATCCGGCCGCGTACATCGCGATGTTCTCCAAGGGCGAGACGGGCTTCCGCATCCACTACTTCGGCGAGGGCGACCAGACCGAGCCGTGCATCGACGTCGCGAACTACGACTGGTGCCCGTTGCCCTCCGGTGCCTACACCAAGGTCAAGAACAACACCTGGTACCACTTCGTCTTCGTCATCGACAAGCCGAACGCCTACTACTACATCAACGGCAAGCTCGAAGTCGGCAAGACCGACACCAACGCGTGGAAGACCGCCGGCAGCGAGCCGGTGACCATCGGCAACAACGAGAAGACGCCAGGCAGCAACAGCCGCAAGCGCTCGTTCGACGGTCTGCTCGACGAGGCGCGCGTGCTGTCCGTGCCGAAGGACAAGAACTGGGCGAAGCTCGACTTCGAGTCCCAGAAACCCGGATCGAAGCTGCTCAAGCACCGGAAGTGAGCTGGCGCACCCTGGGATGAAGCACTCCTCGTCGAGCGTTGATACTCATGACGTTGACCAACCTCGATGAGGAGTGCCCCTGATGGCTCCCGACCAGCTGACCGTCTACTCGACCTCGTGGTGCGGCTACTGCCGGATCCTGAAGAGCTCGCTCGACCGCGAAGGCATCGAGTACGTCGAGATCAACATCGAGGAGACGCCCGGCGCGGCGGACTTCGTGATGAGCGTCAACGGCGGCAACCGCACGGTGCCGACCGTCCACTTCCCGAACGGCGCGGCGCTCACCAACCCGTCGCTGTCCCAGGTGAAGGAACAGCTCGCGGCCTGACGGTCAACCCAACGAGTACAGCTGTTCGGTCGTCGAGGCGCCGTCCAGCGCTTCGCGGATGATGTCCGCGTGCCCGGAGTGGTGCGCGGTCTCCCGCAACACGTGCAGCATGATCCGCCGGACCGACCACGGCTCTGGGTTCGGGTCCCACGGCGCGGACGGCATCTGGACCATCTTGTCGAGATCGGTGGCGCGCACGGCCTCGTCGGTCACGCGCGCCGCCTGGGCGTAGGCGGCCAGCAGTTCCTCGAACGAGCCGCCTTCCCAGGTGTACTGGCTGACGTCGAGCATTCCTTCCGGGGTGCCCGGCTGCTCGGTCAGGATGTGCGTGTACGCACGCTCACACCAGGTGAGGTGCTTGAGCAACCCACCCAGCGTGAGCTCGCTGACGGTCGTGCGCTTCCTGGCCTCGGCCTCGGAGAGACCCCGCATCGCGATGCGGAAGACCCTGCGCTGATCGTCCAGCATGTGCAGCAGTTCGTCGTGCTCCATCGTCATGCGACCAAGCTAGGGACGAACTAGGACAGATCAGGTCCTATTAGCAGTACAGATTTCCTCCGGCCGACACACCGAGCAGCGAAGTGAACTGCTGGTACTTCGAGACGCGGCTCTGCACCTGGCCGGGGTTGCCGCCGTTGCATTCGAGAGAACCGTTGATGCTGCGGATCGTCTCGCCGAACCCGCTTCCGTTGACCATGGCGTTGTGCGGGGTCATGGTGCCCGGCCCGGTCTGCGTGTTCCAGTACCAGAGTGCCGTCTTCCACGAGATCGCGGAGTTGGTGGCCACCTGGTCCGGGTTGTTCAGCAGGTTGATGCCGAGGTAGTCACCGGCTGCCTTGTAGTTGAAGTTCCACGACAGCTGGATCGGGCCGCGGCCGTAGTAGGCGTAGGTCCCGGCCGGGCAGCCGTAGGGCCTGCTCTCGTCGCAGAGGTCGTTGCCCTGGTTGATCTCGCGGATGTGCACCAGGCCGCCGGTCTCGTGCGAGGCGTTCGCGAGGAACGCCGCCGCTTCCTGCTTCTTCACCGTGTCGCTGCCAGTCTTCGCGAACGCGGGGAACGCGCTCATCGCTTCGACGAGACCGCTGTAGGTGTAGAAGCTGTTGCGCGACGGGAACATCTGGTTGAACTGGGCTTCGCTGACGACGAAGCTGCCGCCGCCACCACCGCCCCCGCCGCCACCGTTGCAGTTGTACGGGTCCCAGTACCAGGTGGACACCGTTGGGCTGTAACCGGGATTGTCGTGCTCGGCGATGTAGAAGCTGCCTTCGAACCTGACGATGGCGCCGGTGACGTACCACTGTCCCTGCACCCAGTCGGTGTACGTGCAGGTGCCGCCGCCGCCACCTCCACCACCGTCACAGCTCGTCGGTTCCCAGTACCAGGTGGAAACCGTGGGGCTGTAACCAGGATTGTCGTGCTCGGCGATGTAGTAAGCGCCTTCGAATCTCACGATCGAGCCCGCAGTGTACCACTGACCCTGTACCCAGTCGGTGTACGAGCAAGCCTGTGCGGACACTTCCGCCTGTGAGGACGCGGCCGGTGCGATGACGGCCAATGCCGCCGCCATCACACCTGCCGCGATAGACGCCAAGATGCGTTTTCTCAGCAAGGTCACCCACTCCTGGAGTCTGCGCGCCCGAGGAATCAAGGATGTGAACTACGCTGAGATTGGCATCAATGGTCCAGACCAGTCAAGGGTCTAGACCTGTCAGCAATACAGGTTGCTGCCGGTGGCGACGCCGATGATCCCGGTGAACTGGCGGTACTTCGAGACGCGGCTCTCCACCTGGCCGGGGTTGCGGCCGTCGCACTCCAGCGAACCGTTGATGCTGCGGATGGTCTGGCCGAAGCCGCGCGAGTTGACCATCGCGTTGTGCGGGGTCATGGTGCCGGGTCCGTTCTGCGTCATCCAGTACCAGATCGCGGTCCTCCACGAGATCGTGGCGTTGGTGGCGACCTGGTCCGGGTTGTTCAGCAGGTTGATGCCGAGGTAGTCGCCGGCCGCCTTGTAGTTGAAGTTCCACGAGAGCTGGATCGGGCCGCGGCCGTAGTACGACCTGGTTCCCGCGGGGCAGCCGTAGGGCTTGCTCTCGTCGCAGTAGTCACCGCTTTGGTTGATTTCGCGGATGTACACGAGCCCGCCGGTCTCGTGGGACACGTTCGCGAGGAACGCCGCGAGCTCCTGCTTCTTCACGGTGTCACTGCCCTGGTTCGCGAACGAGCCGAACGTGCTCATCGCGGACTTCAGGCCGCTGTAGGTGTAGAAGCTGTTGCGGGACGGGAACATCCGGTTGAACTGAGCCTCGGTGACGATGAACGGCGCCGCCGTCGCCGGCTGCACGAGCGTGAAAACGCCGAGCAGCGCGACGATCAGGGCGGCGGCGCGTGTTCCGAACATGGAGACCAACTCCTCAGAGCATCTGCGCGCCCACTGTCTGTTACCGCTCTCACCGTGGCAGCAACGGGGCGCGGAGCACAAGAGTTGGTCTATACCTTTTAGGAACCGGAACCGTAGGGTCGCGTGATGATCTCCAGTGCGTGGCCGTCGGGGTCGTTCCAGTAGACGCCTCTGCCGCCGTCGTTGCGGTTGATCTCACCGCGCCGGGAGCGGAACGGGTCGGCCCAGTACTCGAGGCCGCGTTCCTGGATCCGGCCGAAGATCTGGTCGAACTCGTCCTCGGTCACCAGGAACGCGTAGTGCTGCTCGGTGATCGGGGCCTGGCTGGTCAGGTAATCGAGCGAGACGCCGTTCGCGACCTCGACGACGAGGAACGGGCCGAAGCGGACCGGCTCCGGCAGGCCGAGGATCTCGGTGAGGAAACGCGCGGAGCGTTCCTGGTCGGTGACGTGGACGATGGTGTGGTTGAGCTGTACGGGCATGAGTCCCTGCTTACTCGCGTGTCAGGGAGTTGTCAGCGCGAACGGCGATGATCGCCCACATGAAGAGGGGAATCATCGCCACCGCGTTCGTGCTGCTGGGGTTCGTCTTTCCGGGCGTCGCCAACGCCGAGACGCCGCCCGGTTGCGCCAGCGCCGGTCAGATCGGCTCGACCGCCTACATCAAGTTCCAGGGCAACAACATCGCGTCGGTGAAGCAGTTCGCGGGCTGCGGCTCGAACTGGTCCTACGTCTACATGTGGGAGAGCTTCCGCAACTCGGGTCACCACTGGATCACCCAGACCGCGGTCGCCGTCTACAGCAGCGCGAGCGACAGCACACCGGACAGCCACCAGGGCGGCAAGGCCGACCCCTACGACCCGAAGGAGCTGTGGAGCAAGCCCGCCTCGACGCTCACCAAGTGCACTGCAGCTTACGGGCTCGTGAGCGTCGCGCAGGACTACAGCTACAACAAGTACACCGGCAAGCGCTGCTAGTCGCGTATCGAGAACACCGGCCACTTGCCCGTGTGGTTGGTCTTGCGGGTCTCGTGGTCGATGGTGTTCGCGATCAGGTCGCTCGGCCGGTTCTCCACGAAGTTCGCGTAGAACGTCGTGTCAGCGCCGGCCGAGTACGGCACCGCCAGGTCGTGCTTCGTGGTCACCGCGCCGCCCGGCGTCCATGACTTCACGAGCAGTCGCTTCTTGTCCGCGCTGGCGTAGGAGAAGCCGACGCTGTTGCCGGTCGCGACCAGGTCCTTGAAGAGCGACGTCGAGGTGTCGACCGTCGTGGAGGTCCAGGCACCGCCGGCGAATCGCTGAAGCACGATCCTGGCGCTCGTCTTCGTGTGCACGCCGTAGCCCAGCACGAGCGAACCGTCGTTCAGCGGCACGGTCACCGGGTTCTCCTCCGGCAGTGCCTTGCCTGCCGGGAGATCGGTCGGATTCGTCGTCACAACACGGGTCTTGTCGAGGTCACCGCTGTCGACGGTGTTGCCGAGCGTCGCGCCACCGACTGTGTACAGGCCGCCGGAAGCGGTGTCGAAGTAGGCGACGTAGATGTTCTTGCCGCCACCGTTGTGGCCCTTGGGTCCGCCGTGCATCGACCAGGGCAGGTAGATGCGGCCGTCGCGCTGCGTCACGCCGAACGCGTACACCTCGGCGTACCTGTCGGCGGTACGGCCCGAGTCGATGATCATCCTCGGGGCCGACCAGGTCCTGCCGTTGTCCGTCGACTTGATCATCTTGTAGGTGCGGTACGGGTGCGACAGGTCCGTGTTGTGGCTGTAGAACACGTGGATCGTGTTCCCGATGACGACAGGCTCGGGGTAAGTGTTCTTGTCGGTGCTGATCGTCCGCGCGGTCCACGTGCCGGTGATCGAACGCGGCGCGGGTGCGGTGTAGAACTGCATCGAGCTCGTGTGCGTGGCACGGAAGATCGCGAGCCGGCCGTCGCCGAGCTGCGTCAGCACCGGGTAGTCGTGGTAGGCGTTGTCGTGCGTCAGGTTCAGCGTGGCGACCTTGACCGCCGCCGACCACGTCTTCGCGGCGTGGTCGAACGCCTTCACGTAGATGTCGTGCCTGGTGCCCGAGTACGTCACGAACGTCTTGTTCACCGTCGCGTCGTACACGCCCGCGCCGTTGGTGCGCAGGCAGCCGTAGACGCTTGAGGTCGTGACGGTGTCGAGAGTGGCTGCGGCGCGTGCCGGTTGACAAAATGCGACAAGAATCAGCAACGCCGCGGCTAATGCGCGCATCGCCGACCTCCATGGGTGTCGGGGCGGCGACGATCCGACAATACTGCCCCCATGCGGACACTGGTTGTAGTCGGGCTGTTACTGGGTCTAACAGTTCCCGCTCATGCCGCTCAGGCGGACGAAGACCCCTCGTCGCTGGTGAACCCCTTCGTGGGTACGCAGAACTTCGGCAACACCTTCCCCGGCGCCTCGGTGCCGTTCGGAATGGTGCAGGTCAGCCCTGACACAGGAGGACAGGGCGGGTACGACTACAAAGCCGACTCCATCTACGGCTTCTCGCAGACACATCTGTCGGGCGTGGGCTGCGGCGTCATGGGCGAGCTGCCGGTGATGCCGACAGTCGGGTCCGTTGACAACGTTGACATCAACGCCTACAAGTCGGCTTTCAGCCATTCGGACGAGGCCGCCCAGCCCGGCTACTACCGGGTCGGACTGTCGCGCTACGGGGTGAACGCCGAGCTCACGGCCACTCCGCGGACCGGGTGGCAGCGCTACACGTTCCCTTCCAGCGCGGCTGCCAACGTCCTGTTCAACACCGGGCGCTCCAACCAGACGGTGCTGGACTCCGAGATCCACGTCGTCGGTGACCGGACCATCGAGGGACGGGTGCGCAACGGCCGGTTCTGCGCGGGCAAGGACGAGCACACCGTGTACTTCACGGCTTCGTTCGACCGTCCGTTCGCGGCCTTCGGTTCGTGGCGGGGGAGCGTTCCCACGCCGGGCAGCCGTGACGCGGCCGGTACGGGTGGGAACGGCGCCTGGGTCACGTTCGACGCTTCCGCCGATCGTGACGTGGTGCTGAAGATCGGCCTGTCGTACACCGGGCTGGAGGGCGCACGGAAGAACCTCGCGGCGGAGGCTCCTTCCCACGACTTCGACGGTGTCGTCGCCGGTGCCAGGGACGTGTGGAAGAAGCAGCTGGACGCCGTGCGGGTGTCCGGTGGGCCGCGGGACCGTCAGGTCGCCTTCTACACCGCGCTGTACCACTCGGTGCTGCACCCGAACCTCGCCGGTGACGTCGACGGCAAGTACATGGGCTTCGACGGAAAGGTGCGGACCGCTTCGGGCTACACGCCGTACCAGAACTTCTCGTTGTGGGACACGTACAGACCGCAGAACCAGCTGTTGCAGATTCTGGAACCACGCGTCGCCCGTGACGTCGCACTGTCCGTTGTGGCCAGTGGCCGGGACGGAGGGTGGTTGCCACGCTGGGCTTTGGCGTCCTCCGAGACCAACATCATGACCGGTGACCCCGTCACGCCGTTCCTCGTCGAGGCCTGGTCCAAGGGGTTGCTGCATGGATACGAAGAGGAGACGTACAAGCTGTTGCGCGCCAACGCCTTGTCGCTACCTCCCGCAGATTCGCCTTACAACGGACGTTCGGGCGTGGAGTACTACTCGGATCGCGGGTACGTCCCGTCGGGCCTGAAGCTCGGAACCGACTGCGCCCACAAGGGCGGCGACAACGACTGCGTGCACCCGGCCTCGGCCACGCTGGAGTACTCGGCGGCCGACGCGTCGCTGGCGTTGATGGCTCGCGGTCTGGGCCACCGGTCGGACGCACGGCTCTTCGCGGATCGCGGCCAGTGGTACCGCAATCTCTGGGACGCTTCCAGCGGTCACTTCCGGCCGCGCACGGTCGCCGGCACGTGGCTGACGCCGTACAACCCTGTGGACGCCTCGCACCAGTTCCACGAGGGCGGCGCCTACCAGTACCAGTGGCTCGTGCCGCAGGATCCGGCAGGCCTGGTGTCGCTGATGGGTGGCCGTCGTGAGGCCGAGAAGCGTTTGGACGCCTTCTTCGCGTACGAGAAGCTGCTCGTCGATCCCGCCGGCACCGCACGGCACGACTGGATCACCGAACCGTACGACTACTACGGCAAACCGACCTACAACCCGAACAACGAGCCCGACTTGCTCGCGCCGTACATGTACCTGTGGACGGGCACGCCGTCGAAGGCCGCAACGGTCGTGCGGGCGGCCATGACGTTGTTCACGACCGGTCCCGACGGCATGACCGGCAACGATGACCTGGGCACGATGTCGGCCTGGTACGTCTTCTCGTCGCTGGGCATGTACCCGACGTTCAACGGGTCCGGCTTCCTCGCCCTGTCGTCGCCGCAGTTCCCGTCCGCGACCGTCCGAATCGGACAGCACGGTTCGCAGGGCGGCACCCTGGTCGTGTCCGCGCCCAACGTCTCCGACTCGGTGCGGTACGTCAAGAGCGCGTCGTTGAACGGGCGCGACGTCCGCAAGACCTGGCTGAACTGGTCTTCGCTGGAGCGCGGCGGCAAGCTGTCGTACGAGGTGTCCTCGAAGCCTTCGTCGTGGGGCACCGGGCGTTCGGACGAGCCGCCGTCGTTGAACGACGGCAACGTCGACTCGCGGCGTGCCCTGTCCGCTTCGTTGCGCAACTCCGAGATCGTGCTGCCGACCTCGGACTCCGCGCAGTCGCTGACCTTGCAGCTCGACGTGCTGGCGCAGTCGCCTTCCGGGATGACCGTCCGGCCTTCTGTTGGTGCGCCTCCTGGCTGGAAGGTGAGTGGCGCCAAGCCGTTCGTGATCGTGTCGCGGCATCTGCCGACGCAGAAGACGGTGCCGTTGACGGTGTCGGTGCCTGCCGGTGTGGCTCCGGGCTCGTACGAGGTCTCCGTGAAGGTCGAGTCCGTGACCGTGAAGGCCGTGGTGGAGGTGAAACCGGCCGCGGTGTGCGCGTTCTCGACGTGTTCGGTGGACATCGCTCCTGAACGCAACCACGACGGCACGGCGACGGTCGCCGACTCCACCTCCGGCAACTTCGACGGCGGTGGCTGGAGCTACGACGCGGCACTGCTGCCTCCGGCGGGACCCGTGACGTGGGGCGGCATCACCTACCAGGCACCTGATCCTTCCGGCACCGCGCCCAACTTCGTGGAGGCTCGGGGTCAGGGACTGCTGCTGCCCGCCGGTCAGTTCTCCTGGCTGCACGTGGTGGGCGCGTCGCACAACGGTCCGGTGTCCACGGCCTTCACCGTCTGGTACACCGACGGCACCTCGGCCGAGGTGGCCGCCACGGTGCCGGACTGGGCGGCGGGTGGCCCGGTGGTGCTGGAGATGCCGCACCGGATCAAGGCGGGCCAGGGCGTCGACGGGCCACCGGTCCGGCTGTTCGGGCAGTCGCTGCGGCTGCACGCGACCAAGACGGTCCGTTCGGTCACGTTGCCGAACGACCCGCGAGTGGAGCTGTACGCGCTCACACTTGCCTGATGGAACGACTGAAAAGCGGAGTGCGGTCCCGCGTGTGGGCCGACGGCGACCGCATCGTCAAGCAGGTCATCGGCGATGCGGCCGCCTTCACCCGCGAGATCACCGCCCTTCGGCTGGCAGAGCACACCGGCGTGGTGCCGCGCGTCCTCGACGTCGACTTCGACGCGCGGACCGTGGTGCTGGAACGGCTCCGCTCCGAGCCCCCGCGCGAGGACTGGGTGATCGACTACGCCCGCGGCCTGGCCAGGTTGCATTCGGCCACGGGCCCGGAACACGCAGGTGCGCTGCCACGTCAGGAGATCCCGGACCCGGCGCCGTTCCTGAGGTTCGTGCGGGCGCTGGACGTGGAGATCGGGGACGCCGAAGACGAGCTGGCGTTCGAGGACACCGGGAAGTTCGACCTGCTGCACGGAGACCCGTGTCCTGGCAACGACCTGTACACGGAGCGGGGCGCGCGGTTCGTCGACCTGGAGGGTGCGGCGCTCGGCGACGGGCTGACCGAGCTGGTGTACCTGAGGATCGCGTTTCCGACCTGTGCGCTCGTCAACGAGACGCCTCAGGAGCTGCGGAAAGCCGCCGAGCAGGCCTACTTCGAGGAACGCGGCTTCGTCTCACCCCTGGAGGACGCGTGTGTTCGGTGGCTGGTGCAAGGGGATGCGCTGGTCGAGCGGGCCAACCGAGACGAGACGGACCGTCTCGCTCAGGTCGTGGGCCAGGATTGGAGGTGGGGCAACGCGACGGCACGCGGCAGGTTGATGTACCGGACGCGCGTGGTGGCGGAGTTCACCGAGACGCATCCTCGGGTGAGCCGGCTGGCGCGGCGGCTGCACGACAGGATGGCGAAGCTCTGGGGCGGGTACGCGATTCCGGCCTGGCGCACACACCGGTCATGACCAGGCGGACAGCTTCAGCCGCGACGTGAACGAGTGCTCGACGCCGGAAACCGGGTCCACAAAGGACAACGTGCGAGCCAGTAGCTGCAGCGGAGAAGAGAAGTCGTCCAACGGGCGGTCTCGCAGCACCGGATAGAAGTCGTCGTTCACGATCGGCACCCCGAGCCCGGACATGTGCAGGCGCAGCTGGTGGGTGCGGCCGGTCAACGGCTTGAGGTGGTAGCGGCCCAAGCCGTTGCGATGCTCCACAAGGGACACGTGGGTCTCGGCGTTCGGCTCGCCGTCGACCTCGAACGCGGTGATGATGCCGCGCTCCTTGATGATCCGCGAGCGCACCACACGGGGCAGTTCCAGTGCGGGGTCGTGGCCGGCGATCGCTTCGTATTCCTTCTGCACCAACCGGTCGCGGAACATCGTCTGGTACTTGCCGCGCACCTCGCGGCGCACCACGAACAGAACGAGCCCGGCGGTCACGCGGTCCAGGCGATGGGCGGGGGAGAGGTCGGGCAGCCCCAGCGAGTTGCGCAGCTTCACCAGAGCGGTCTGCATGATGTGCTGGCCGCGCGGGATCGTGGCCAGGAAGTGCGGTTTGTCGGCGACCACGATGTCGTCGTCCTGGTACACGACGCCCACCTCGAACGGCACCGGGACCTCGACGGGCAGGTCGCGGTGGAACCAGATGTAGCTGTCCGGGACGAACGGCGCGTCGATGCCCAACGGCCCGGAAACGTCCCAGATCCGTTCCTCGCGCAGCATCTCCTCGATGCGTTCCGAGGCCACCCGTGGCAGTCGTTCCACGAGATGGTCGCGCAAGGACAGCCACGTGCCGAACGGGGGCAGCTTCAGCCGAGCCGCGTCCAGGCCGTTGCGCTGGGGGAGAGGGGAGGAAGGTTTGCGTCTCATCGCAGGAGTCAGTCTAAAGGTTCGGAAAAACCGAACGATATCGCTCGCAAACATTCGCTGTACCGATGAGAGCTGGTCAACAAGGCTGTCGGCATGGCGGTCTTCCTGGTCCTCGGTTCGGTCATCTCCCTGCAGTTCGGCGCGGCGTTCGCGAGCCAGCTCTTCGGCCAGATCGGCGCACCCGGTGCGACGGCGCTCAGGCTCGGCATCGCGGCGCTGATGCTGGTCGTCGTCGCCAGGCCGAAGTTCCGCCAGGAGACGCTCGTGCTCGGGATGACCATGGCGGGCATGAACGGCACGTTCTACCTGGCGCTCGACCGGATCCCGCTCGGGGTGGCGGTGACGATCGAGTTCCTGGGGCCGCTGGGGCTCGCGGCGGTTCTGAGCAGGAGAGCCAGGGACTTCGTGTGGGTCGGGCTGGCGCTCGTGGGCGTCGTCGTCCTGGGCGTGCGGGAGTACACCGGCGCGAAGCTCGACCTGATCGGTGTGGCGCTCGCGTTGTTCGCGGCCGTGTTCTGGGCCTGCTACGTCCTGGCAGGCCGCAAGCTCGCGACGGCGGGGCTCGGCACCGGCGGTCTCGCGGGCGCCAGCCTGATCGCGGCGGCGCTCACGCTGCCGTACGGGCTCTCGACGGCCGGTGCCGGGTTGTTCGAGCCCAAGATCCTCCTGCTCGGCACGCTGGTGGCGCTGCTGGCGTCCGCGATTCCGTACACGCTGGAGATCAAGGCGCTCAAGACCTTGCAGGCCAGCACGTTCGGGGTCGTGCTGGCACTGGAGCCCGCCGCGGCCGCGCTGGCAGGCGCGGTGCTGCTGAGCCAGCACCTGAGCGTGGTCTCGTTGTGCGGCATGGCGTTGGTGATCACGGCCGGGGTTGGAGCGGCGCTACGGAAAGCGCCAGCGCCTCGCGAAACGCCCGCACAGCGGGATGCTGACCTCGTCCTGCCCGTGCCGCAGTGAACAGCAGCCGGGACTGGGGGACCGGCAGCTCGTGCAGGTCGACGGTGATCTCGCGGTCGTACCAGACCAGGTCCGGCAGCAGCGCGACCGCGAGTCCCCGCTCGACGAACCGCAGCTTCACCAGCACGTCGGTCGAGGAGAAGCGCACGTCCGGCTCGAAGCCGTTGTGCCGGCACCAGTTCACGTTGAAGGTCCGCTGCGGCATGCCGGTCGGCTCCATGATCCACGGATAGGTGCCGGCCTGGGTGGTCGACAGTCCACGTGGGACGGCCAGCCGGATCGGGTCCCGGCACACTTCCCGGTACTCCAGGCCGGCGAACCGGGCCTCCGGCTGGTCGGGCCACTCCTCCAGGAAGACGAGGTCGAAGTCCCGTGCGTTCAAGGCGGAAAGCGCTTCCGCCGGGTCGAGGACCTGGAACTCGATCCGCAGTGACGGATGCTCGTCCCGCATGCGCGCCAGCGTCGCCGGGATCAACGCCAGTGCCGCGGTCTGGAACGTCGCGACCCGCAGCGTCCCGGTGATCTCGTGCAGCGACGCGGCGACCTCCGACTCGGCCTGCTCCAGCCTGGCCAGCACCTCTTCGGTGTGCCGCACCAGGATCTCGGCCTGCGGGGTGAGCTTCACCCGCCTTCCGACGGGCTCCAGCAGCGGCACGCCGACCTCCGTCTCGAGCAACGACAGCTGCTGCGACACCGACGAGGGGCTGTAGTTCAGCGCCTGGGCGACGGCGGCGAGCGTGCCCCGCTGGGAAAGTTCGCGCAGCAGTCGCAGACGATGGAGGTCGAACATCGGATCATTATCGGCTACGCTGCCGTTACCGCCCCCTGAGAAAAACGCGCTGTCTTCAGCGCGTCTTGAGGAGGTTTCGGTATGTCCAAACGACTCCGCATCGCCGCGGGGTTCGCGCTGGCAACCGGTCTGCTCGTGTCGGGCTCGCCCGCACAGGCTCAGGTCGAATCCGGTCCGTGGACCAGCTACTCGCCGTCGTTCAAAGTCCAGGAACGCGGCTGTGGCGACGTCAGCGACCTCACGTTCAAGCTCACCTGCTCGACCGGTTCCGGTGACCAGCGTGCCGAGCGCCGGTACGCCACTTACACGGGCGGCACGCGACAGTTCGAGGGCAGCTTCCGGATCACGAGTCTCGGTGGCACCCGCATCAGTCTCAAGCAGACGTTCAAGGACGACCCCGGCGCGGGTCCGTACTTCATGCTCGCCGTGGAACGCGGCGGCAGGCTGTACGCGGTGCACGGTGGCAACACCATCGCCACCGGGGCAACCGTCGGCACGACCGTGCGCGTGAACACCGTGCACGTCGTGGGCAGCGCGCATCGGACCTACATCAACGGGTCGCAGAAGCACTCGGTCTCGAGCTCCGGCGGGAACTTCTACGACAAGTTCGGCGCGTACCGAACCGGCAGCGGTCAGGGCCCGGCGACGGTCGTGTGGAGCGGCATCAAGTTCTGGCGCAAGTGAGCTGCCTTCCTTGACCACACGCGCAATCCTGGTGGGACTGCTGTTCTTGGCTGCCTGCGGCCAAGAGCAGCAGGACCCGGTGCTGACGTCCGAGCTGACCTCGCCGACCGACGTGACGCTGCACTGGCGTGCGGAGGCGGGGGCGGCAGGGCAGGTCGTCGAGTACGCGAACGCCGCCGACGGCGACTACACGATCCTGGAGTTCAGCCCACCGGCCAAGAACTCCTACAAGCACCCGGACCTGATCCCGGAAACGCAGTTCTACTACCGGGTCCGTCCGTTCTCCGGGCCAGCGTCCGCCACGGTCGATGTCACGCTGCCGCCGGGTGATGCGGTGCCGGAGGCCGACGGGCACGAGTGGGCGGAACCGCGCAAGGACGGCCGGGGCACGAAGCCCGTTGCCTCACCCGAGGCGACGCCGGGCAACCTGAAGGCGGAGGTGAAGCACGCCAACGGGATCCTGTTGACCTGGGAGGACCACGCCTCCGACGAGGAGGGGTACCTGATCGAGCTCAAGCCAGCGGGCGCGGCCGACTACCGCGTCGCGGCGCAGCTCGATCCGGACGTCACCTCGTTCGGGCTGATCACACTTCCAGACGAGAAAACCGCGACCTGTCGCGTGCGGCCGTTCCGGTTCGGATCACCGTCGAACCTGACACATCAGAAGACGGGGAAGGTCTGAGCGCGTGTCTGCCGCTCCACGTGCTCGCGGCGAGCAGTAACGCCGCGAGCACGTAGGGCCAGGTCGTGCGTTCTGTGAGGGCGAGGCCGATGTTGATCACGGACAGCAGTCCGAAAACGGCGCTGAGCAGCCACCACGTCAGTTGATCTTCGCGTGCGTCGGGGGTCATGCGGGTGGGCTACCCGTTTTCGATCGGCTTCACACCTTCGTCCCCTTCTTTTTTCTCGCCGCGCCGGCGCATGAACGAGAAGCCGGGGATGCCGAGGATGGCCTGGCGCATGTCGCTCGTGACCTCGAGCAGCTGGTGCACCTCGGGGCCCACCCGGTCCAGCGTCGCCAGGATCGGCAGGATGTCGCTGATCAGGTGCTCGGTCAACACCGGCAGCTCGTCCACGAGCTTGATCGCGGCCTCGACCTCGTGCGGCGAGAGCTCGTCCACGAACCGCTTCGCGAGCGGCTGGGCCTGCTTGGCGATCGGCTCGTAGATCCCGATCAGCTCGTTGGCCGTGTGCGCGGTCTGGCCGGCTGTCGTGACGATCTGCGCGGCCCGTTCCGCGACGTCGCCCGCGCTCGCCGTGATCGCGCGGACCTCGTCGACTGCCTTCTCCGCGTCCGCCACCACCTGTCCGGTGCGGTCGACCAGCGCGTCGGCCTTCTTCACGATGCCGTCGACCGCGTCGATCGTGCCGTTGACCTTGCGGACGAGCTGCTCGACCTCGCCGATCAGGTTCAGCACGCGGCCGGGAACGGCGGCCACTGTCGTGGTCGTCTCGACGGCCGTGTTGATCGCGCTGCCGAGCGCCTGCTTGGCAAGTCCCATGCCGGGGATCTCCATACGACCACTTTGCCCTATGTGTTGATCGGTTCGGGGTAGCGCCATTCGGGATCCAAAAGTGTCAGACCCCGTCATTACTGTTCCTGATGTCGGCCAGTCGGCTGACGGGGCGATCCGGGAACCGTCCGCCGTCCGAAGTTGTCATAGCCGAGGGTTAGCATCCCCGGCGGGCGAGGGAGGCGCAGATGGCTTGGTGGCACCGGATCAGACGCATCATCTCCGGTGGAGGGCGGGAGTCGGCGAGTTTCGTCGCGGCACTGCTGGGTGTTCTGGTGCTCGCGGGCGCCGCGCTCGGGCAGGGGATCTCCCGCACGTCGGTCGCGGTGTCGGACGGGCTGACCTGGCTGGGTGACGACCAGCGCGGTGAGGTCGTCCAGGTCAACCCCGTGTCGGGCAGGCCGCAGACGCGGCTGCAGATCAGCGGGCCCGACTCGCAGCTGGAGATCGCGCAGGAGGACGGCAGGCTGATCGTCCTGAACCGGCGGACCGGCGAGATCACCGTCATCGACCTGGCGACCCTGCTCGCGTCCGGACGCCGGCAGGCGCCGCCGGGCGCGTCGAGCAAGGTGCTGGTGGCGAACGGGATGGTGTTCGTCGTCGACCGCGCGGCCGGCACCGTGCACACCGCGGACCCGTTGACGCTGGCCGATGTCGGGCAGAAGTGGGAGGCGGGGCAACCACTCGCGGACGCGGTCGTGGACGAGCGCGGCGTGCTGTGGCTGGTCGATCACGGCGGCACTCTCAGGTCGCTCGACTGGTCGGACGACGAGGAGCGGTTCCAGGAACGCTCGCAGCGCCAGGTAGCCGGTGCAGGGCCTCGCACGGTTCTGGTGCCGCACGACCAGGGCGTCACGCTGATCGGACTGGACGGCGGTGTCGTGGTTCGTGACGGCACGGGTGAGGACGTGTCGCGGTCGACCGACCGCACCGATGCCGAGGTGATCGCCGCGCAGACCTCGCCGACGGACCTGGTGCCCGCGTCGGTGCCGGACTCGTCCGTGGTCGTGCTCGTCGTCGACGGGCAGGTGCTGCGCGTCGACGTCGGCGCGATGGGCTGTCCGAAGCCAGGCAGGCCCGCGGTGTTCCGGGACAAGGTGTACGTGCCGTGCAAGGGATCCGGCAAGGTCATCGTCCTCGACCGCGGCGGTAAGCGCGGTGGCGACGACGTGCGCACGTCCGGTGGTTCCGACCCCGAGCTGGTGTTCGACGACGGCCGGTTGTTCGTGAACGTGCCGGGTTCCTCGACGGGCGTGCTGGTCGACGCCGACGGCGGGACGCGGTCGCTGACGATCCGCAGCCCCGAGCTGCCGGTGAAGGACCCTGACCGCTCGCCGCCGCCCTCGGTGCCGCCGCCTCCGCCGCCGAACCCGAACGAGCCGGTGAAGCCGCCGCGCAACCCCGGCGAACAACGGCAACGAACGGTCAGAACGCGGAGTGCTCCGCCGCCGTCGGTGCCGTCCTCGACGCCGCCCTCCAATTCGGGTGGCTCGGCTCCGGCCGCTCCCGCCGGCGTGACGGTACGGGAGAAGTCGCGCACCGCCTCGGCCGTCGTCGTGACGGTGAGCTGGACCGCGGCCGCGTCGGCCGAGCCGGTCGTCGGCTACACCGTGACGGGTTCCGGCTCGTTCAGCGGTGGTTCGGTGTCGGCTCAGTCGGCCGGTACGTCTGCCGATTTGTCGTTGCCGTGCACGGGTTCCACGTTCTGCACGAGCGGCAGGCTGGACGTGACGGTGCGCGCGTCGACGGCGACGCAGGCCGGTGCCGCGGGCATGGCGGCGTTCACGGTGACGGCGCCAAACCCGCCTCCGAACAACCCGCCGCCCAACAACCCTCCCCCGAATCCGCCGCCTCCACCACCACCGCCGCCACCGACCACGACGACCACGCCTCCACCACCGCCTCCACCGCCTCCACCGTCGTTGCCGACCGCGGGTGCCACGGTGATCACGGGGCTCACCGGTGGTGCTCGGGTGCCGACGAAGCGGCTCACCCTGGCTCCGCCGGCGGACTGGGCGAGCCACAACGGTCGCTGCGAGGTCGTGAACACGACGTGGGACTACGCGGTCGGCATCGCCTGCAACGCGACCTCCGCCCAGATCACGGTGGAGGAGGGGTCGAACCGCATCGTCGTGCGCGCCTACGCGGCGTCCGGTGCCGGTCAGGTCGACTCGGCCTCCAGGTCCGCGAACTTCGTCATGGACGAGTGCAACGGCAAGCCGACGTGTGTGCCGCGGATGGCGCCAGCCGGAGCGGAGACCGCGCCGATGGGCGCGGGTGGCCTGGGTCTGCTGGCGTGCGCGTTCCTGTTGCGCATCGGTGTTCGCAGAGAAGAGGAAAAGTGATCGACACCGGTGAGGTTTCCGCCTTCCGCGACCTGCACACCCGGCTCGGCGACGCGGTGGAAAGCGCCGTGCGCGGCAAGCGCGACGTGGTCGACCTGGTGCTGGTGGCGATGTTCGCGGGCGGCCACGTGCTGCTGGAAGACGTTCCCGGTACGGGAAAGACGACGCTGGCGCGGGCCGTGGCGGGCGCTCTGGGCGGCATCTCCCGGCGTGTGCAGTTCACGCCGGACCTGCTGCCGTCCGACGTCACGGGCACCTCGGTCTACGACCCTCAGACGGGGCAGATCCGGTTCCGGCCGGGTCCGGTGTTCGCGAACATCGTGCTGGCGGACGAGATCAACCGCGCGGCGGCCAAGACGCAGTCCGCGCTGTTGGAGGTCATGGAGGAGCGGACGGTCACGATCGATGGTGTCGGGCACGCGGTTCCCGACCCGTTCCTCGTGGTGGCGACGCAGAACCCGATCGACCTCGACGGCACGTACCGGTTGCCGGAGGCGCAGCTGGACCGGTTCATGCTGCGGATCTCGATCGGCTATCCGTCGGTGGAGGACGAGCTGGACGTGCTGCGGCCCGGCAGTGGCGCGGGCCGGATCGCCGACGTGCGGACGGTGACGTCGCCGCGCGAGGTGAGCGCGTTCAGCGGGCGTTTGTCGTTGCTGCACGTGGCTGATCCGATCCTGCAGTACATCTCCGCCTTGGGAGTGGGCACTCGTTCCGACGAGCGTCTGCGGCTCGGCACCTCGACGCGCGGGTTGCGGACGCTGGTGCGGTGCTCGCAGGTGTACGCGGCGTCGAAGGGGCGGCATTTCGTCGTGCCGCAGGACGTTCAGGACATCGCGGACCCGGTGCTGGCCCACCGCCTGGTGCTGACGCGGGAGAGCGTGCTGGCTGGCGTCACGACGTCCGAGGTGCTGGCCGACGTGCTCTCGCGGGTGCCGGTGCCCAAGCCCGCCTCTCAATGATCTGGGGCGCGATGAGACTCACCGTGCGCGGCACCGGAACCGCGGTGCTGGGCCTGCTGATGCTCGGTGTCGGCCTGTGGTGGCGGTACGCGGGCATGGCGGCGTTCGGTCTTGCCTTGGTCGCGCTGGTCGTCGCTTCGATCGTGTCGGTGCTGATCGCGTCGCCGCTGTCCGTGTCGCGGACCGTCCGGCCTCGCACCGTGCCGCGGCTCGCGCGGTGCAACGGGCGGCTGGAGCTGTCGGCGACAGGCCGGTGGCCGGTGGCGTTGGACGCGGTGGACATGGTGGCGGGCTCGCCCATGTCCGTGGACGTGCCGTTGCTCAAGCCGGGGTCGGTCGAGGCGTCGACTACGTGATCCCGACCGAGCGGCGCGGCGTGTTCGACGTCGGGCCGTTGACGTTGCGGCGCAAAGGACTGGCCGGTCTGGCGCAGGCGCGGACCGTGCTCGGCGAGGTCGTCCAGGTGCGGGTCGTTCCGCGCGTGCTGCCGGTCCGCGGGTTGCCGTCCGGTGCGCGCCGAGGCCAGGTCGGCGCCGACGAACGCGTCGAGCGCGGCGGCACGGACCTGGTGGGACTGCGGGAGTACGTGCCGGGCGACGACCTGAGGCGCCTGCACTGGGCGACGTCCGCGCGCACCGGCACGCTGATGATCCGTGAGGACGCCGACCCGGCACGGCCGCACCTGGCCGTGCTGCTGGACGACAGCTCTTCGTCGTACGCCGAGGAGCAGAGGTTCGAGGAGGCGGTCGAGGTGGCGGCGTCGCTGATCACCTCGGCGCTGGAGCAGGGGCATCCGGTGCGGCTGCTGACGTCGTCCGGAGGCACCGACATCGAGGAGACGCAGGACTCCGCGCCGATCCTGGCCGCGCTGGCGGACCTGGAGCTGCGGGACGTCGACGGCCGGCCGACCGTGCCGGTGCGCGACCTCGACGTGGTGGCCGTGGTCAGCGGCACCACGGTTCCCGCTTTGGTGCTGGAGGCGGGGCGAGCGGCGTTCGGCACCGTGCTCGTGGTGGACGAGCAGCGGCCGGTGGGGGCGGCGGGGTCGGTGCTGGTGATCAGCGGTGCCAGGGCGGAGGACCTGGTCGACTCGTGGAACGCGGTGGTGGCCCGATGAAGTTCGCGTGGGTGGCCGCGGTTCTGCTCGTGGGTTCTCTCCAGCTGGCTCAGGCGTGGGACGGCGCGTTCGTCCACTTCGGACTGGCGGCGTTCGCCGGATTCCTCGCACTGCTGCTGAAACGGCTCGTGCCTGCCGGTCTCGCCGGCCTGGCGATCATGGTGCTCGCGATGGCGGGCGGGTTCTTCGCGGCACGCGGCGCGTCCCCGGACCGGGACCCGGCGTGGGTGCTGCTCGACACCGTGCCCCGGCTGCTGACAGCTGCCCGTCCCGCTCCCGCGACGCCTGAGCTGCTGGTGCCGGGGCTTTTGCTGATCATCGGTGTCTCCACGGCGACGGTGCTGTCGGTGACCAAGCGCGGGACGGCTTTGTTCGTGCCGGCCTTGGGCGCGGCGACCCTCTACGTGTCGGCGGCGCTGCTCACCACGGGCAAAGCGGACCGCTACGGCCTGGTCGCACTGGTGCTGGTCGTCGTGCTGGCGCTGGGGTGGCTGATCATCGACCGGCGCGGGCCGGTGGTGCCTCCCGCGGTGCTCGCCACGGCGCTGGCCGCGCTGACGTTGCTGACGTTCGTGTTGCCCACCAACGGTTTCGAGCCGCGCAAGCTCGTCACGCCGCCGATCACCGACATCGCCATCGCGAACCCGCTGCCGCAGCTCGCCGCCTGGGCCGCGCAGGGGGAGGCGGAGCTGTTCCGGATGCGCGGGCCAGAGGTGCCGGTGCGGCTGGTGACGCTGAGCCGGTATTCGGGCGCGTCGTGGGAGGCGGCCTCTACGTACGGGCCGCTCGGTGTGGTCGACGCGCCGGACCTGCCCACGGGCGGGAAGTTCCAGGACACCAGCGTTGATCTGCGGATCACTGGGCTGCAGGGCGAGTGGCTGCCGGGCGTGGGCAAACCGCAGGCGGTGTCGCTGAGCAACGCCATGGTGGATCCCGACACCGGGTCGCTCGTGGTCGCCGAGGGCCTCAGGACAGGGCTCAGCTACACGGTTCGCGGTGTGCTGGAGACGCCGGCCGACGCCGATCTCGCCGAGGCTTCCGTGCCCGCGGACGCGACCCGGTACACGGCTCTCCCACGGTTGCCTTTCACGTTGGCGGAGTACGCGCGGCAGGCGACGTCGAACGCGCGCACGCCGTACGAGAAGGCCGTGGCACTGGAACAGGTCGTGCGGCTCAACCGCCGGCCTGACGCCGAGGCACCGGTCGGGTCGTCCTACGCGCGGCTGGAGACGTTCCTGTTCGGGGCGGCCGGCGAGGCAGGGGCAGGGGCGGGGACGGCCGAGCAGTTCGCGTCGGCGTACGCGGTGCTCGCGCGGGCGTCGGGTTGCCGACGCGGGTGGTCGTCGGGTTCCAGCCGGTGCCGGAGCAGGACGGCGAGCGGATCGTGCGGGCCGCGGACGCCACGGCCTGGCCGGAGGTGTACTTCAGCGGCTGGGGCTGGGTGGCGTTCGATCCGGTGTCTGGCAACGGAAGCGGACCCAGCGCCGCCTCGAAGCGCGAGGTGCTGAACCGGCTCGCGTCGACCACCGCGAAGCCCACGCCGACCTCGTTGCCGTCCGTGCCGCCGCTGGTGCAGCCGACCGCGGTGCAGCCTGACGCCGTGGCCGCTCCTGAAGCGCCGAAGGGTTTTCCGCTCTGGGCGTTCGCGCCGGTGTTGCTCCTGATCGGGGTGTACTTGGCGCGGACTTCGCGGCGGATGCGGTGGAGGGCGGCCGGTCCGGTGGGAGCGTGGAACGAGGTGCTGGACTCCCTGGTGCTCGCCGGCCTGAAGCCGAAGCCGAGCCGCACCGTGCCGGATGTGGGACGTGAGTGGGGCGAGGCAGGGGCGCGACTGGCGGTGATGGTGGACCAGGCCGCGTTCGGGCCGAGGGCGGGCCGGGCCGGAGAGACGCAGAGGGCCGCGTCAGCCTCGCGGCCGGTGCAGCCCGAGAACAGCTGGCGGCTCGCTCGCCAGGTGCGCAAAGCGGTGCGGCGCAAGGCTTCCTGGTGGCGCAAGGTGGTGTGGGCGATCGACCCGCGGCCGTTGTTCCGGCGCTGAGCTCAGTTCTTGGCGGCGCAGACCTTGGCGGAGCTGCCGCGTTCGCCGTTGTAGCCGAACGCCGCGATCTGGAAGCAACGGCGCTGGCCGCCGCCGTCCTCGATGACGTACTTGGTGCCGCCACCGGTCACCCTGGTCACGGCGAGCGGCTTGGCACCGGTCACGTCGACGACCACGAACTCGGCCCTGCCGTCGCTCGGGTCGCTCCACTCCAGCTCGATCGCCTTGCCCTGGTACTCGGCGCGCTTGAGCACCGGGATGAACTTCGGGTCGGCGTTCGGGGGCGGACCGGCGTCGGTGGACTCCGAGGTCGGCACAGGCAGTGTCGTCTGCGTGGTCGGCCCCGGCTGGGCTTGCCGGTCGTCCGTGCGGTTGAGGAGCATGCCCGCGACGATGCCGCCCGTCACCGCGACCACGGCCAGCAGCGCGAGCACACCGCCGCGCTTGCTCTTGCGGACGGGAGCGGTCATCGGTTCGGCCGGAGGCAGGTCGACGTTCGGCAGCACCGCGACGGGGCGTGGCATCGGTGGCGGCGGCACGAGGTCCTGCTGACGGTAGGTCAGATCCGCGAGCTGGCCCTGCCAGGAGTCGTCCGGTTCCTCCCGCGGTTCTTCCTCCGAAGGCTTCTCCTCCGCCGCGGGCCGCCTCGGGCCGAAGCCGGGCGCCTCGGTCGGGCCGTCCGGGAAGACCGTGGTGCGCTCGCCCAGCATCATCGTCGAGTCGGGGTCCACAATGGACACCGCGGGCGCGGTGGACGCGCCGGCGCTCACCGCCATCAGCGCGTCGCGCAGCTCCAAGGCCGAGGCGAAGCGTTCCGCGCGGTCCTTGCGCAGGCACCGGTTGATCACCGCGACGAGCGAGGCCGGCACGTCGAACCGGGTCAGGGAACGGGGTTCCGCGTTGCTCACGCGGCCGACGTAGGAGAGCAGCGTGTCCTCGTCGGGGTTGTCCGAGGCGAACGGCGGCTTGCCTTCCAGCAACGTGAACAGGGTCGAGCCGAGCGACCAGATGTCGTCGGCGAACGACGGGGTGGCGCCCTCCAGCATCTGCGGGGCCGCGTGCCGGTAGCTGACCATCTGCAGCGACGCGGAGTGGCCGGCGTCGGCGCCGCGGGCGATGCCGAAGTCGGCCAGCACGTAGGAAGTGGGGAGCACGAGGACGTTCTGCGGCTTCACGTCGCGGTGCAGGATGCTCTGGCCGTGCGCGAACGCCAGCGCGTCCGCCACCGCGATGCCCGCCGCCACAACATCAGGCACGGGCAACGGGCCCATGGCGCGCAGACGGTCGTGCAGCGAACCGCGTTCGTAGAACTCCATGACGATGCACGGGCGGCCGTCGGGCAACGTTCCCGTGTCCAGCACCGTGACGATGTGGGGGTGCTGGCGGCCGAGCTCGACGGTGATCGCCAGCTCGCGGCGGAAACGGGTCAGCGTCGCCGGGTCCGTCACCTGCAGCACCTTGACCGCGACGTCGCGGCCCAGACCGTCCTGGCGGGCCCGGTAGATCGTGCCCTCGCCGCCCTGTGCGATCACGCGGAAACCGCTGTAGCCGGGCAACGCGATCTCCGGCGCCCGCGCAGCGCCCTGCGCGGGTGCCCAGGCCATCAGATCGTCTTCCACCAACGGATCCTATCCCGGTGCGGTCGGGTCACCGCTGAACCTTCGTCGCGGACGCCGGTGGTGGTTCGAAATTAGTCCGTGCGCACCTTCACCTGGAATCCCAACGACTGCAGCATTCCCGTCAGCATCACACGGGTGTTGTCCTCGGCGCGCTTGAGCAGCTCCGACTGCTTCGCCGCCTCCGCGAGCTTGGCTTCGGCGGCGACGTAGAACCGTTGCACGTCAGGGGGTCCCGCCAACGCCTGCAGATCGTTGATCAGGCCGCGTTCCTGGCTGAAGACGTACGACCGGTCGTGGTGGAGGTTCGGCTTGTCCAGCTGAGGTTTCGGCAGCCGCAGCTCGACCGTCTTCCCGTCCGGCGACAGGATCAGACCGTCGTCCTTCAAGGTGCCGAGGTCGACGTAGGCGTTGACCGACCCGGCGGCGACGAACAGCGTGCGTTCCCCTGCCAGCGCCGCGGGCACCCACTTCACGTCGTTCTCGATGTCCAGCACGACCTGGAACTCGCCGGCCGCGGCGTGGTACTGGCTCAGATCCCGCACCGACTTGAGCATCGCGGGCTGGCTGCGATCGATCGATTCGTCACCGAACGGCTTGAACTGCCCGAAGACGTACACCGCCGCGCCGAGGAAGATGAAGACGGCCGCGACCACAGCTCCACGCGTCACCCAGCGCCTGTACACCGCGTTGGAATACCCGTGAGGTGATGCGCGTACACGGTCCGTATGGGCTAATCGACCCGTGCGGAATCAGTTCCGTGTCCACATGGTTGGCTTGGACGAGACAGGGACGAGTGCTCAGGAGGCGTTGCGGTGGACCCGGAGAACCTGTACGAGGTGGACTCGGAGGTGCCGGACCTGACAGGTGCGGTGCTGCTGCACCACTTCGAGGGCTTCATGGACGCCGGCGCGGCGGGTCGCCTGCTTTCGGAGCACCTGCTGGAGACCCTCGAGAGCCGCGTCGTCGCGCGCTTCGACGTCGACGGCCTGATCGACTACCGCTCGCGCCGCCCGCTGATGACCTACGCGACCGACCACTGGGAGGACTACGCCGCCCCGGAACTGGTCGTGCACCTGCTGTGGGACAGCGCGGGACACCCGTTCCTCCTGCTCACCGGTCCCGAGCCGGATCGCAGCTGGGAGGCGTTCGTGCAGGCGGTGCGCTCGCTGATCGACCGCTGGGGCGTGCGCCTGACCGTCGGTTTCCACGGCATCCCGATGGGTGTGCCGCACACCCGTCCGTTGAACGTCATCGGCCACGCGACGCGCGCCGAGCTGGTGTCCGACTACCAGCCGTTCTTCAACCGCGTGCAGGTGCCGGGCAACGTGTCAGGGCTGCTCGAGTTCCGCCTCGGCAAGTCGGGTCACGACGCGATGGGCTTCGCCGCGCAGGTGCCGCACTACCTCGCGCAGTCCTCGTACCCGACCGCGGCCGTCACCTTGCTGGACGCCGTCGCCCGCGCGACCGGCCTCGCGTTGCCGATCGGGTCGCTGATCGACGCGGCCCAGGCCGCCGACGCCGAGATCCACCGCCAGGTCGCGGAGTCGGAGGAGGTCGCCCAGGTGGTGGAAGCGCTCGAGCGGCAGTACGACGCTTTCATCCAGACTGTCGGGAACACCGATCTCCCCAGCGCGGACGAACTGGGTGCCGAGTTCGAACGGTTCCTGGCCGAGCAGCAGCGTCCGCCGGACCACCTGTAGGAGCTTGCGATGGCCACCTGGGACGACGTGCGCAGGATCGCCACCTCCATGCCCGACGTGACGGAGCGGGTGCGGGAAGGCGTCGTCGACTGGAGGGTCAAGGAGAAGCTCTTCGTGTGGGAACGGCCGCTGCGCAAGACCGACCTGACGGCCTTGGGGGCGTCCGCGCCTTCCGGGCCCATCCTGGCCGCGCGGGTGCCGGACCTGGGGGCCAAGGAGGCGTTGCTGGCCTCCGACGAGTCGGTCTACTTCACCACGCCGCACTTCACCGGGTATCCCGCGATCCTGGTGCGGCTGGAGCACATCGAGGTGGGGGAGCTGGAAGAGTTGATCGTCGAGGCCTGGCACGCACGTGCCCGTCGTCGTTAGAGATGGGCCGTTAGTGGAGTTCTTCTGCTACCACCGGGACCGGCCCGGTTCGTTGCCGTTGCGCGAGCGGCTGACCGAGGAGCACTGGTCCTACATGGACCGGTTCGAGCTGATCGCCCGCGGACCCACCTTCTCCGGTGACGTGCTCACCGGCAGCGTGCACGTCGTCGACCTGCCGTCTCCTGCGGCCGCTCGCGCGTTCGCGTTCGAAGAGCCGAACTACCAGGCCGGCGCGTATCGGGACGTGCTGGTGCGCAGGTGGCGCAACGTGCTCGGACGAACGATGTGGGACTTCCCGGGAGGCCGTGAAGGCGGCGGCCATCTGGTTCTCGGATTCGGGTCGGGTGCTGCCGTGGACCTCGTTCCCGAACGTCCGGAGGAGTTGATCGCCTACGGGCCGTTGCTGTCCGACGACGGCGCTGCCTGGCTGGGCACGGCGGCGCTGGTCAGGTCCGCTCACCCGGAATCGGTGCTGACCGCCGGCCGGTACGACGCCGTCGAGGTCCACGAGTGGGAGTTCGGTGGCCGCCGCTAGTAGCGGACGAACCGGTAGTGCAGCCCTGAGCTGGACTCCTGCCACTCACCGACGCTGACCGGCTCACGGTCGATCGTGGGCGCGTACGTGTCGCCCTCGAACGCCTCACGGATCTCGGTCACCTCGACGCGGTCCGCGATCGGCAGCGTCGCCGCGTACACCGCCGACCCGCCCATCACCCACAGGTCACCGGTGACGTCCGCGAGCGCCTTCTCCAGGCTGTCGAACGTCTCGGCGCCTTCCTGGGGCGTGCGTGACAGCACCAGGTTGCGGCGGCCCGGCAGGGGACGGAAGCGCGGGGGCAGCGACTCCCAGGTGCGGCGGCCCATCAGGACGGCCGAGCCCGCGGTGACCTCCCGGAAGTGCTTCATGTCCTCGGGGATGCGCCACGGGATGGCGTTGTCGCGGCCGATCACGCCGTTCGAGGCCTGGGCCCAGATCAGGCCGATCACACCGCCACCGGGGCCTTGATGCCGGGGTGCGGGTCGTAGCCCTCGATCGTGAAGTGCTCGTAGGTGTAGTCGAACAGGCTGTCGGCGGGAGCCAGCCGCAGCGTCGGGAACGGCCGGGCCTCGCGGCCCAGCTGCAGCTCGACCTGCTCGACGTGGTTGTCGTAGATGTGGCAGTCGCCGCCCGTCCAGATGAAGTCGCCGACGCCGAGGCCGGTCTGGGCGGCGATCATGTGCGTCAGCAGGGCGTAGGAGGCGATGTTGAACGGCACGCCCAGGAACAGGTCCGCGCTGCGCTGGTAGAGCTGGCAGGAGAGCTTGCCGTCGGCGACGTGGAACTGGAAGAACGCGTGGCACGGCGGCAGGGCCATCTGCGCGATCTCGCCGACGTTCCAGGCGGAGACGATGATGCGGCGCGAGTCCGGGTTCGTCCTCAACGTCGTGAGCACGTCGGCGATCTGGTCGACGTGACCGCCGTCCGGGGTCGGCCACGAGCGCCACTGCACGCCGTAGATCGGACCGAGCTCGCCTTCGGGAGAGGCCCACTCGTCCCAGATTGTCACGCCGTGCTCCTGGAGCCACTTCACGTTGCTGTCGCCGCGGAGGAACCACAGCAGCTCGTAGGCGATCGACTTGAAGTGGACCTTCTTGGTCGTGATCAGCGGGAAGCCCGCGGCGAGCGGGTAGCGCAGTTGGTGGCCGAAGATCGACCGCGTACCGGTGCCGGTGCGGTCTTCCTTGCGCACGCCCTCTTTCAGGACGTGCCGAAGCAGGTCTTCGTACTGCGTGTCGGCCATACGGGTGAGCCTACCTAGTGGCGTGGCTCGACACGTCGGCGGTGAATTCACGCTCAGCAGGACGCCTCGCGGCACCGCCCCCGCGCCCCCATACGGTCCAGTATGAGGACGCGGGGGCGGCACCACGATGCGCCCGTCTGACCGCGAATTCGCTCGGCAACGTTTCGAGCCACGCCACTAGAACCTCGCCGTGTCCGGGCCGAGGCCGAGACGGACCATGGAGTAGGTCTCCAGCAGACGGCGCGACACGATCGTGTGCTGGTTCGCGGCGTGGGCGTCGCGCAGGCAGCGTTGCAGGGCCGAGGCCTCGAACACCGAGGTGCCACCGCCCAGCGCGAACGCCTTCTGCGTCACCTCCGTGGCCTCGGCGGAGGCGAACGTGCACGCGAGGCGCAACCGGCCCTTGACCGCGTCCGGCACGGGGGAACCGGCCTCCGCCAGCTCCCACACCGCCCGCAGCTCGTCGTCCAGGAACGCGCGGGCGGCCGAGAGCCTGGCCTCCATCAGGGCGATCTCGATCTGGGCACCGGTCTGCTCGGCGAGGCGCTTCGTCGTGTGCTGCGGGGTCTTCTCGACGGCCAGGTCCTCGATCTCGTCCACGGAACGACGCGCGGTGCCCAGACCGACCGAGGCGACACCGGCGGCCAGCAAGCAGAAGAACGGGAAACGAACGAGCGGGCCGTTGGTGCCGGGAGGGGTCACTCCCGGCAGGGCAGTGCGGCCGGCGGGGACGAAGGCGTCGGAGACCGAGAACTCGTGCGAGGCGGTGGCGCGCAGACCGGCGACGTGCCAGGTGTCGTGGACGGTGACGTCGGAGCGCGGGTACACGGCGAGACGCGGGCCGTCCGGTGTCACGCACCCGCCGATGACCCACTGGCTGTACGGCACGGCGCTGCCCCAGCCCCAGTGGCCGGACACGCGGTAGCCGCCGTCCGCGGACACACCCGTGCCGATCGCGGCGGCCGTGCCCGCGACCACCGAACGCCGGTCGCCGAAGATCTCGTCGGCGGAGTCTGCGGGCAGGTACCAGGCGAGCGATGACGAGATGGTGGTCGTCATCACGGTCCAGCCCGTCGAGGCGTCCGCGCGCGAAAGCTCCTGCACCTGGGAGCTCCACTCGGGCAAGCCGAGCTCCAGGCCGCCGTGGCGCCGCGGGACGAGCATTCGGTGCAGGCCGTGGTCGGCCAGCGCGGTCAGCACCGGCGAGGTGAGGCCGCGGTCCCGTTCGGCGGCAGGGGCTTCGGTGCGGATCAGCGCATGGAGATCCATGCGTGCGATCCTGCCGACCGCGCTACAGCTTGGCGAGCGCCTCAACGAGTGGCTTGAGCTCCGGGATGCCCTCGGCCTCTTCCAGCGACTCGGACAAGGCCTGGTCGTGCGTGGGGCGGGCGAGGGCAAGCAGTTCGTGGCCCTTCTCGGTGACCTCGGTGTAGATGCCGCGGCGGTCGGTGGGGCAGAGGTAGCGCGCGAGCAGGCCGCGGTCTTCGAGTCGCGTGACCAGGCGTGTCGTGGCCGACTGGCTCAGCACCACGGCGTTGGAGAGCTGGTTCATCCGCAGGTGGAAGCCGTCCTGGCGGTTGAGGACGTCCAGAACGGTGTACTCGCTGACGGAGAGTTCGTGCGCCTTCTGCAGTGCTCTCTCGAGGCGGTCCTCGATGCGCGCGTGCAACGCCGCGAGCGTGCGCCAGCCCTGCGCGCGCGCCTGGACGGCGTCGTCGTCCAGTGACATGGGTCAATCCCTCTCGAATAGACAGCGTGTGCAACTATTGCGTACGCTTGTAATCGTCTTCAACAAGTCTACCGGGGAGAGACATGGATCTGTCGGGACGTACTGCCCTTGTCACCGGCTCGACCTCCGGCATCGGCTTCGCCACCGCGGAGGCGCTGCTCAAGGCGGGTGCGACGGTGGTCATCAGCGGTCGCAGCGAGGAGCGCGTCGCCGAGGCGGCCGGCAAGCTGAACGGTGACGTGCGCGGTATCGCGGCCGACATCGCGACTGCCGAGGGCGTGGCCGAGCTGGTGAACCAGCTGCCCGACGTGGACGTGCTCGTCAACAACATGGGGATCTACGGCGCGCAGCCGGTGTTCGAGATCGAGGACGCCGAGTGGCAGCGGTACTTCGACACCAACGTCATGTCCGGTGTGCGGCTCGCGCGGCACTACACGCCCCGCATGGTCGAGCGCGGCTGGGGCCGGGTGATCTTCGTGAGCAGCGAGTCGTCCGTCTTCACGCCGACCGAGATGGTCCATTACGGCATGACGAAGACCGCGCAGCTCGCCATCTCGCGCGGCATGGCCCAGGCGGTGAAGGGCACCGGCGTCACCGTCAACTCGGTGCTGCCGGGCCCGACGCTCACACCGGGCGTGGAGGAGTTCATCCGCGACCGCGTGGGGGAGGGCGGCGAGGAGGAGTTCGTTCGCACCGAACGTCCCACGTTGTTGCTGGGCCGCCTGATCCGTCCCCACGAGGTCGCGAACCTCATCACCTACGTCGCGTCGGACCTGTCGTCCGCGACGACCGGAGCCGCGTTGCGCGTCGACGGCGGCACCGCTCCGACGCTCATTCCGTAGCAAGAAAAGGAAGATTGTCTGTGAACACCGTGAAGCTCAACAACGGCGTCACCATGCCCCAGCTCGGTTTCGGCGTCTGGCAGGTGCCGGACGAAGAGGCCGCATCCGTCGTCGCGGAGGCGTTGAAGGCCGGTTATCGCAGCATCGACACCGCCGCTGCCTACGGTAACGAGAGCGGCGTTGGTGAGGCCATCGCGAACGTCGACCGTGACGAGCTCTTCGTCACGACGAAGCTGTGGAACACCGACCACGGCTACGACGCGACGCTGCGCGCGTTCGACGAGTCTGCGAAGAAGCTCAAGCTCGACGTGCTCGACCTGTACCTGATCCACTGGCCGATGCCCGCCCGCGACCTCTACGTCGACACCTGGAAGGCGTTCGTGGAGTTGCAGAAGGACGGCCGGATCCGTGCCATCGGCGTCTCGAACTTCCAGCCCGCGCACCTGCGGCGGCTGATCGACGAGACCGGTGTGGTGCCGGCGGTCAACCAGGTCGAGCTGCACCCGTACCTGCAGCAGGCCGACCTGCGCGCCTTCCACGCCGAGCACGGCGTCCAGACCGAGGCGTGGTCGCCGCTGGGTCAGGGCGGCGAGCTGCTCTCCGACCCGGTGGTCACGGAGATCGCGGCGCGCCACAACCGTTCCGCGGCGCAGGTCGTGCTGCGCTGGCACGTGCAGCTCGGCAACGTCGTGATCCCGAAGTCCGTGACGCCGTCGCGGATCCGGGAGAACATCGCGGTGTTCGACTTCGAGCTGTCCGGCGAGGAGATGGCCGCACTGTCCACTCTGGACCGTGGCGACCGCATCGGCCCGAACCCGGACGAGTTCAACGGAGCGTGAGAAATACCCCGAGAAAATACGAAGCCCCGGCCCGCACGATCGCGGTCCGGGGCTTCGCCGGCAACGGGCCTGCCTCCTAGGCCCGCATGACTGTGGCGATCGGGATCCGCGCCGCCCTGATGGCCGGGATGAGACCACCCAGCACACCGGCGACGAGACCCGCGATCACGCCGGCAACGCCCGCCTCCCACGGGAAAGCGGTGCCCTGCAACGACGGGAAGCGGCTGCCGAACATCGCCAGCGCGATCTGCAGGCCCGCCGCGCCCGCGCCGATCGCCAGCGCGGCGGTCAGCAGGCCCGTCAGCAACGTCTCAGCGAGCACGATGCCCGCGAGCAGCATCCGGGACATGCCCACCGCACGGCGCAGCGCGAACTCCTCTACGCGCTCGCCGACCGTGGCGAGGCCGACGTTCAGGATGCCCGCGACGCCGATCAGCAGCACCAGGAACGCCATGCCGAGGAAGATCAGGCGCATGATCTTCAGCTCGGACTGCATGCGCTCCTTGGAGTTCACCACCTGGAACTGCAGCTGCTGCTGGTCGACGCCGGCGCCGATGAGCTTGGCCTTCAGCAGCTGCTGAAGGTCGTCGGAGCCCGGCTGCAGGTAGACCTCGAGGCCGGTGCCTCCGCCGCGGAACTTGTCGAGGTCGTTGGTCGCCGCCGCGGCCGGCATCCACGTGCGCAGCTCGTCGAGACGCAGGTAGATCCGGGGCTGCATGTAGCCGTCTTGCACGACGCCGACGATCTGCGGCGTCACGTGGTGGGTGGCGCCGTCGATCATCATCTCGCCGGGGATGCGGTACTGCCTGAGGCCCTTCGCGGCCTCCTCGTTCAGCACGATTCGCGGGGCGAGCGACGGGCCCGAGATGAAGTCGAGCCAGCTGCCGGAGACCGGCCGGAACGGCTTGAACGGACGGATGTCGCCGGTCAGCGCGACCATGCTGACCTCGATCGCCTGGCCGTCCGGCTTCTTCTCCTGTGGCTTCTGCTCATGGCACACACCGCCGGCGTCGCAATACACCATCGGGCCGCCGTAGTCGCCGCCCCGGTTCGCGTACTCGAACGGCATGCCGCCCTCGTTGATCGGCCGCACGCCCGGCTCGCCGATGATCGCCTTCGAGCTGATCATCGCGACCGCGTCAGGGCGGCCCTTCAGCGTGGACTCCACGATCCCCGGCGCGCCCTTGTCACCGGGGATGTAACCCATGATCGTGCCGTCCTTGCCGGCCTGGAGCTCGACGTCGGTGAGCATCGCGCGTTCGGCGATCTCTGAGCCCGCCTGCACCGCCACGACCGCGAGCACGCCGAGGAACAGCGACACCATCGACAGGAACGTGCGCAGTTTTCGGGCGCGGATGCCCTGTCCGCCGATCACCAGGGCGGACCGGAACTTGCCGGAAAGCATCAGTTGAACCGCCCGTCGCGCAGCTCCATCACGCGGCCCATCTTGCGCGCGTGGTCGTGGTCGTGCGTCACCAGCACGAGGCCGCAGCCCTGCCTGGTGGTGTTGAGCAGCACCTCGATGACGAGGTTGCCCGTCTCGGTGTCGAGCGCGCCCGTGGGCTCGTCGGCGAGGATCACGCGCGGCTGCCTGACGAGCGCGCGGGCGATCGCGACGCGCTGCTGCTCACCGCCGGAAAGCCTGGAGGGCTTGGACTTCGCGAGATGCGCGATGCCGACGGTCTCGAGCGCCTCCATCACCTGCTGCTTGCGCTTGCGGCGCGCCGACCAGCCCTGGCCGTTCACCAGTGCCATCGCCACGTTCTGCGCCGCGGTGAGATGCTTGAGCAGGAAGAAGCGCTGGAACACGAACCCGAACTCCGCGCTGCGCAACGCCGCGGCCTTGCGCTCGGGCAGCTTCGTGATGTCGTTGCCGTGCAGGAAGTACTGGCCTTCGTCGGCGCGGTCGAAGAGCCCGATGAGGCTCAGCAGCGTCGACTTGCCGGAGCCGGAGCGGCCGAGGATCGCGACGCTCTGTCCAGGATGGACGGTGAGGTCCACACCGGACAGGATCGTGCGCGGTTCCTCCTGCCCCTTCAGCACTTTCGTGATGCCGTTCAGCTGCAGCAGCGGCGCGGCGACGGTGACAGGGGGCTGGGTCATCACGGTCCCGTCGGCTTGGTCTGGTCGCCGCCCTGCTGCTGACCCTCTGGCAGGTTCGGGCCTGGCACGGCGAGCTCCTCGTCACCGGTGAGACCCGACTTGACCTCGATGACCTTGCCGTCGGTGAGGCCCAGCGTCACGTCCGTCGTGCGGCGCGAGCCGTCGGGCTGGATCACGTCGACCTTGCCCTTGCCCTGCTGACCGGCGACGGCCTCTACCGGAACCGCCAGTGCCTGAGCGGACTTGCCGGTGGTGACCTCGATCGACGCGCTGGCGCCGTTGATCATCTGCACGTCGCCTGGCGCGGTGCACACGATGCGCAGGCCCGTCGAGGCGCTCGGCTGCTGCGGCTGCTCCGGCGTCTTGGGCTGCTGCGGCGGTTGCGGCTGGCCCGTCGGCTGGTTCTTGGTGTCCGGCGTCTGCGTGGGCTTCTCCGGGATGGTGCCCTGCGGCAGCGCGGCGATCGTGCCGAGCACCGTGCACGGGAACGGGCCGGGCCCGTTCTTGATCTGCACCGTCACGTCGGTGAGCGCACCGCTGATCTTGTAGGCCTGCGCGCCGTCGATGTCGCCGACGATCGCGTACCCGACGTGCTTGGCCGAGGCGATCGGCATACCCGCCGTCACCGTCGCCTTGTCGTCGACCAGCCTGCCGCCGAACACGGCGCCCGCAGGGGCCTCCACGTAGTTCGGCGCGCCGTCCTTCCACACCGTCGCGACCCTGATGGGCTTGGTCGGCGTGCCGTTGGGCGGCTGGACGTCGAAGTACCGCACCTGACCCGCGACCGGCGCGACGAGCCCGAACGTCGGGTTCATCTCGACCTTGCCCGAGATGCTCAGCTTGGTCGTCAGGTCCTGCCTGGTCGGCTTGACCTTCGTCATCGTCGTGCCGCGCGGTGCCAGCTCCGGATTGGTCTGGTCCGGACCTGACGGACTGCACGCCGCCACGGCGACCGTGACCAGCGCGCACAGCGGCGCGAGAACAATTTTGCGCACGAATGTCCCCCATGTCGTTTCGACCAACCTACCGATAAGGACACCGCAGGAGACGGGGAGGTTGCATCGGACTTTCGGCCGATGTCGCATCGACCTGGTGGCCACGGGTATCCGGGATGTTGACCGGAAGGAGAACACCTGTGAATGCGCTTGCCGTGGTGACCGGTGCTTCGAGTGGAATAGGGTACGAACTCGCGAAAGTCCTCGCGGACAACGGGTTCGACGTCGTCATCGCCGCGGAGAACGAGAAGATCGAGGACGCGGCCGCGCAGCTGAGCCTGCGCAGCGGTGGCGTGCGCGTGGAACCCGTGCGCGTCGACCTGAGGAGCTACGACGGGGTGGAGTCGCTCGTCGCCCACGTGCGCGCGACGGGACGCCCGGTGGACGTGCTCGCGGTGAACGCGGGCGTCGGGGTCGGCGGTGACTTCGTGCGCGACACGTCGCTCGGCGACAACCTGGAGATCGTGGACCTCAACGTCCGCTCGGCCGTGCACCTCTCGCACCGCCTGATCAGCGACATGGTGGACCGCAAGGAGGGCAAGGTGCTCTTCACGTCGTCGGTCGCCGCGACCGCGCCGGGGCCGTTCCACTCGGTCTACGCCGCCTCCAAGGCGTTTCTGGCGTCGTTCGGCCAGGGGCTGCGCGAGGAGCTGCGCGACACCGGCGTCAGCGTCACCACGTTGATGCCGGGGCCGACCGACACCGAGTTCTTCGACCGCGCCGGCATGCAGGACACCAAGGTCGCCACGGGGGAGAAGGACGACCCGACACAGGTCGCCCAGCAGGGCTTCGAGGCGTTGATGAAGGGCGACGACCACGTGGTCGCGGGCTCGCTGAAGAACAAGGTCCACGCCGTCGCCGCGAAGGTCGCGCCGGATCCGGTGAAGGCGAAGATGATGCGGACGATGACGGAGCCCGGTTCAGCGGACTCCTGACGGGTACTCGCGCCCCATGAGCCAATCGAATCCCATCCAGGTGCAGAAGTATCTCTCCGGCGTGGACTACCCGGTGACCAAGCGGCAGCTGCTGGACAAGGCCCGTGACAACGGTGCCGGCGAGGACGTCCTGGCAGCACTGGAAAAGCTGCCCGAGCGTGACTACAACGGCCCGAACGCCGTCAGCGCGGAGGTCTCGAACGCGTGAGGCGGATCTGGCAGGCGTACGGCGAGGACAGGCCGCTGCCCGGCTACCTCCTGGCCATCGGCGGCTACGCGGCACTCGCCGGCGCCGTCTCGGCGGCCGGGCGCCTCACCGGCGCCCGGCTGCCAGAAAGGTTCTCGCTCGGCGACACCGCCCTCGTGTCCGTGGCGACGCACAAGGCGAGCCGGTTGCTCACCAAGGAAGCGGTGACGAGCCCGCTGCGGGCTCCGTTCACCCGTTACGAGGAACCGGCTGGGCACGCGGAGCTCAAGGAGTCCGCCCGGTCGGACCACCCGGCACGGCACGCGATCGGCGAGCTGCTCACGTGCCCGTTCTGCGCGGGGGTGTGGATCGCGAGCGGGCTCACCGCGGGCTTGGTGTTCGCGCCCCGCCTCACCCGGCTCGTGTCGACCGCGCTCGCGGCCGTCGCGGCGTCCGACGCGCTGAACGTTGTGTACGACAAGCTGAAGTCATGACTCCTGGCGGCCGCGCCTGCTCCCCGTGTACCCGTGGAAAACGTGGGAAAACGCGGTGTTTCAAGGTCTTCCGGCGGGGGATTCTCCGGTGGTGAGGCTGCTCAGAGCTCCGGGCGTGTACGCGCCTCAAGACGACACGGCACTTCTTGTCGAAGCCATGCACGCGGCGGCGATTCCGGTGGGTGCCCGCGTGCTGGACATCGGCACCGGCACCGGAGCACTGGCCATCGCGGCGATCCGCGCCGGCGCCGCCGAGGTGACCGGCGTGGACGTGTCCCGGCGCGCGGTGTGGACCGCGCGGGTCAACGCGGCCTGCGGCGGATACCTCTGCGAGTCAGGCTCGGCAACGCGCTGGAGGTCGTGGCCGACGAGCGTTTCGACCTCGTGCTCGCCAATCCGCCGTACGTGCCCGCCGTGAGCTCCTGTGCGGCGCGCGGTGCGGCTCGGGCGTGGGACGCTGGGCTGGACGGCCGTCAGCTGCTGGACCCGTTGTGCACCAGGATGTTCGACCTTCTGGTGCCAGGAGGTGTGCTCCTGATGGTCCACTCCGCACTGTGCGGAGTGGACACGACGCTGCGGCAGTTGCGGGACAAGGGCTTGAAAGCGTCGGTCGTGCACCGTCTCCGGGTGCCGTTCGGGCCGGTCATGCACGGCAGGATCGGCTTTCTGGAGCACCACGGCCTGATCGAGCCCGGCCAGCGGCACGAGGAACTGGTGGTGATTCGTGGTGACCGGCCAGAACGCCCGCAGGGTGACGGTGGTTCCGAACGGGCCGGTGCTCGTTGAGGGACCGGTCGAGCTCGTCACCGACGACGGCGTCACGCACACCAGCGACCGGTTCGTGGTCGCGGTGTGCGCGTGCCGCCGCAGCAAGCGCTACCCGTTTTGCGACACCAGCCACCGCAAGCGTGTCCGCAGTGACGATTCACCGGCGGCCCACGACGACAGCAGGTGATCGGCGAGGCGTGCTTCGAGCAGTTCCGTGGCCTGGATGCCGAACACCACGTCTGCCAGAAGATCGGGTTCCTGCTCCAGCAGCGATCCGATGACGTCGCGCCGCATGATCTGCTCGTGCACCGCGTCTGCCTCGATGTGCTCGGTGAAGAACTCGACGCATCGCGGATCGGCGTCCAGACGGACCAACGCCTGGGCCATGCGCTGGGCGCTCGGTGCCGTGGTGATCTCGGCGGCGGCGAAGTGGCCGACCAGCGCGCCGCGCAACGACCGGGACTTGGAGGCGACGGCGTGAGCCGTTTGTTGGGTGAGCTGGAGGTCGGGCCGCAGGGGCTCGGCTGCATGGGAATGTCGGAGTTCTACGGCGTCGGCGACGAGTCGGAGTCGATCGCGGTGATCCACCGGGCACTGGAGCTCGGCGTGACGCTGCTCGACACGGCCGACATGTACGGCCCGTACACGAACGAGGAGCTGGTCGGCCGCGCGATCGCCGGCCGCCGCTCGGACGTCGTGCTGGCCACCAAGTTCGGCATCGTGCGGGAACCGGGCGGGTCTCGTGGCATCCGCGGGGACCGTGAGTACGTGCGGTCGTCCGTCGAGGGTTCGCTGAAGCGGCTCGGGACCGACGTGATCGACCTCTATTACCTGCATCGAGTGCCGGCGGACACGCCCATCGAGGAGACCGTCGGGGCGATGGCCGAGCTGGTGACCGAGGGCAAGGTGCGTTTCCTCGGCCTGTCCGAGGCGGGAGCGTCCACGTTGCGTCGCGCCCACGCCGTGCACCCGATCACGGCTCTGCAGAGCGAGTGGTCGCTGTGGTCGCGGGACATCGAGGCCGAGATCGTGCCCACCGCCCGTGAGCTGGGCATCGGTCTGGTGCCGTACTCGCCTTTGGGCCGTGGCGTGCTGACCGGCCGGTTCACCTCGGCCAAGGACTTCGGTGAGGGCGACTTCCGTGTCGTCGCGCAGCCGCGGTTCTCCGGTTCGAACCTCGACGCGAACCTGAAGATGGTCGAGGACCTGCGGGCGCTGGCGGCCGAACGGGGAGTCACGGCCGGGCAGCTGGCGTTGGCCTGGGTGCAGCACCGTGGCAACGACGTGGTGCCGATTCCGGGCACCAAGCGGATCAAGTACCTGGAGGAGAACGTCGCGGCGGCTTCTTTGGAGCTGTCCGCCGACGATCTCGCCGCGATCGAGGCTGCTGTTCCGGCTTCGGCGGTGGCAGGGGACCGTTATCCGGACATGAGCACCGTGGGTCGCTAGAACATACGTTCGAGTATATCCCCAGGGTTGTCCACAGGTTGGGGACAAGAGGCTGTGGACAACCCTGGATTCATGTGGACAACTGGGCCGCCACGGTGGCGCCGAGTTCCCAGCACGCCTCCAGGTCGGCCTTCGACGGCTCGCCGATGACGAGCACGTGCTGAGCGGCCTTCTCCCAGCCCAACCCCGTGGTGGCCGCCTCCACACCTCGCACCGCGCCCGCCGTGTCGTTGTTCCCGTGCACGTACAGCCCGAACGGCCTGCCACGCGTGGAATCGAGACACGGGTAGTAGACGGTGTCGAAGAAGTGCTTCAACGCGCCGCTCATGTAGCCGAGGTTCGCGGGCGTGCCCAGCAGATAGCCGTCGGCCTCCAGCACGTCCACAGCGGTTGTGGACAACGCGGCTTTCCGCACGACCTCCACACCCTCGATCTCCGGCGTGGTGGCGCCCGCGACGACGGCCTCGAACATCGCCTGCACGGCGGGCGACGGCGTGTGGTGGACGATCAGCAGCCGCGCCATCAGTAGTCCATCTCGTAGTCGTTGACGTTCGGCGGATCGTCGTCGTCCACACCGAGCGCCTTCAGGTCCTCGGAGGTGACCACCTCGGCCGCCGGCAGCATGAGGCCCATCAACTCCTCGACGATGTCCAGGTGGATCTTCTGCGACTCGTCGTTCAGCCTGGCGATCTCCATCATCCGGTCGATGACGCCACTGCCCTCAAGCTTGCGGGCGATAGCGCTGAACTCGCCGAAGCCGCTGCCCGGTGAGGTGATCGCGGAGTTCGAGTCGACGGTGCTCTTCAGCATCATCTTCAGCGCCATGTGCGCGTTGAGGTCGATGCCGAACGCCTTCAGCAGGCCGTCTCTCATCTTGACCTGGTGCTTTTTCATGTCATCGCTGAACGCGCCGTAGAACATGTTGAGGCCGCGGTTGCTGTCCGGGTGCGCGTCCAGCACCGCCTGCGCCAGATCACGCCGCGTGTATTCCATGGGCGGCAACATAGAGGACCATGACCCGTGCCTCCTACGACATTGTTGCCGCCAGCTACGCGAAGCTCATTCCGGACGCGCACGACGGACGCCCGCTCGACGCCGCGATCATGCGTGCGTTCGCCGAGCTCACCGAGGGCCCGGTCGGCGACCTCGGCTGCGGCACCGGTCGCATCACCCAGTACCTGCACGAACTCGGCCTGGACGCGTTCGGTGTCGACCTGTCCGAAGGCATGATCGAACAGGCCGGGCAGCTCTACCCGCACCTCGACTTCGCAACCGGCGACATCACGAACCTGGAGCTCGAGGACGACAGCCTCGGTGGCGCGGTCGTCTGGTACTCGACGGTCCACCTGCCGGCGGAATCCGTGCCGTGGCGGGAGTTCCACCGGGTCGTCAAGCCTGGCGGACATCTGTTGCACGCCTTCAAGCTGGGTAACCAGAAGTGGCACTTGGACCACGCATACGGTCACGACGTGGATCTGGACGTGTACTGGCACGACATTGACGAGACCGTGAGCAACGCGACCAAAGCCGGGTTCAACGAAGTGGCCAGGCTCGTGCGTCAGAAGGACGTGCACGAGAAGGGGCCGCAGGCGTTCTTGTTGCTTCAGAAACGGAACCCCGCGGCCGGAAAGACGTCCTAGAGGGTGTACACAGGAGGGACCATGAAGACCACCGCCCTTATGACCACCAGTCCTCGTCAGCGTCGCATCACCTGGGGTTTCGGCCTTGCGGTCGGCATCGGGATGATCGGGATCGGGCCCCTCTTCGCGTCGGTGTGGCCGGGGTTCGACCACAGCCCGTGGGACGTCAACACGATGTTGCTCGGACTCGGCGTGGGGCTCTGCACGATCTCGTACATCTTCGGGCGGATCGCCGTCGCGGCGGTCACCGAGGGGCGTCGCAACGCGATCGCCCCGCCGACCAGAAGGGCCTACTGGGTGGCCGGCGGGGGCTTCGCTCTTGCCGGGCTCTGCCTGGCTATCGCGCTGTCCAGCTGACCAGCTCGGTCACCCGTTCACGCAGCTCGGCCAATCGAGCCTTACCAGCCGCACGGGCGGACTCCAGTCCGTCCGTGACCGGCTCGACGACTTCCAGGTACGCCTTGAGCTTCGGTTCGGTGCCGGACGGCCGTACGATCACGCGCACGCCGTCAGCCGTCCACCGCAGCACGTCCGCGCCGGGAAGCAGGTCCTCGGACGCGAAATCGGCAGGCGGCGACGAGCGCAACCGGGCCATGGTCGCGCCGATCAGGCTCAAATCGGTGTACCGCAAGGAAACCTGATCGGTCAGGTGCAGGCCGTGGTCCAACGCGAGCTGGTCCAGCGCGTCCAGCAGCGTGCGGCCTGAGGCCTTCAGCCCAGCGGCCAGATCGGCGGCGACGACCGCGGCCGAAATGCCGTCCTTGTCGGCCACGAAAGCAGGGTCGACGCAGTTGCCGAGCGCTTCCTCGTAGGCGAACACCAGGCCTTCGCCCGCGCGGGCCAGCCACTTGAAGCCGGTCAACGTCTCCGCGTAGCGAGCCCCGTGCGCGGCAGCGATCGACTTGAGCAGTGACGAGGACACGATCGTCGTTGCCACCAAAGGATCCGTCGACTCGGTGGTGGACAACACGAGCGAGCCGAGCAGCACGCCCGTCTCGTCACCGCGCAGCATCCGCCAGGACGAGCCGTCCTTCACCCCCAGCGCGCACCGGTCCGCGTCCGGGTCCAGCGCGATGGCCAGATCCGCGTTCACCGACTCCGCAAGGGAAAGCAGCTCGTCCGAGGCGCCGGGCTCCTCCGGGTTCGGGAACGCCACGGTCGGGAAGTCCGGATCCGGCACCGCCTGCGACCGCACGACGTACACGTCCGTGAAACCCGTGCGCCGCAACGCTTCCACGGCGAACGCGCCGCCAACGCCGTGCATGGGCGTCAGCGCGATCTTCAACGAGCGGGAGTTTCCGCTCGGCAGCGAGGAAACCCGTTCCAGGTACGCGTCGATCTCGGCGTCCGTGACGACCGAGTAGGTGGCGGACCGAGGCACCGACACAGCCGCGGGAACGGCCTCGATCGCCTTCTCGATCTCCCCGTCCGACGGCGGCACGATCTGCGAACCACCGGCCAGGTAGAGCTTGTAGCCGTTGTCCGCGGGCGGGTTGTGCGACGCGGTGATCTGGATCCCCGCCACCGCACCGTGTTTGCGCACCAGGAACGCGAGCACCGGCGTCGGCAACGGCCCCGGCAGCATCCGCACGTCGAAGCCCGTCGCCGCCATCACCTCGGCGGCAGCGTTGGCGAACTCCTCCGAGCCGTGCCGGGCGTCGCGCCCGACGAAGACCAGGCCGGAAGTTCCGAGCCACGACGCGAGACCGGCGGTCGTGCGGACGACGGTGGCGACGTTCATGCCGTTCGTGCCCGCACGCACCGGCCCGCGCAGTCCGGCGGTGCCGAACGTCAGCGGCCCGGCCATGCGGTCGGCCAGCTCCTCCACCGCGGCGGCGTCTCCGCCCATCGCCCGCGCCAGCACTCCTTGCAGCTCCTCGCGAGCAGCTGCGGAAGGGTCGTCAGCGATCCACCGGAACGTCGCGTCACGCAGTGCCGGCGTCAGGCTCATGCCCGGTCCACCAGCTCACGCAGGAGCGTGCCCATGCGCTGGGCGGCCGCGGCGCCGGCCTCCAGCACCTCCTCGTGGTTCAGCGGCTCACCGGTGATGCCGGCCGCGAGGTTCGTGACCAGCGACAGACCGAACACCTCGACGCCCTCGGCGCGCGCGGCGATCGCCTCGTGCACGGTCGACATGCCGACCAGGTCAGCGCCCAGCGTGCGCAGCATCCGGATCTCGGCGGGCGTCTCGAAGTGCGGGCCGGGCAGACCGGCGTACACGCCCTCCTCGAGCGACGGGTCGATCTCCTGCGCGACCTTGCGCAGTCGTGGCGAGTACAGGTCCGTGAGGTCCACGAACCGCGCGCCCACCAGCGGGGACAGCGAAGTGAGGTTCAGGTGGTCGGAGATCAGCACCGGCTGTCCGACGGACATGCCCTGCCGCAGGCCGCCGGCTGCGTTGGTCAGCACGATCGTCGACACGCCGGCAGCGGCGGCGGTGCGCACGCCGTGGACGACCTTCTGGGCGCCCTTGCCCTCGTAGCCGTGGGTGCGGCCGAGGACGATGAGCACCTTCTTGCCGCCCACCTCGACGGAACGGATGGTGCCGCCGTGGCCGAGCGCGGTCGGCGCCTCGAAGCCCGTCAGCTCACCAACACCGATCTCGACGACGGCTTCACCGATCACGTCGGCGGCGGGCCGCCAGCCGGAGCCGAGCACGATCGCGATGTCGTGCTTCGCCACGCCGGTGCGGCTCTGGATCTCTTCCGCGGCCTTGCCGGCCAGCTCTTCTGGAGTCACCGCGAGAGCTTAAACCGGGGCGAAGGTGGAGGCGATCGCGTCGAACAGCCTCGCGCGCGCCTCGTCCTCCTGCTCGGTCGGCACCACGACCTCGACCACCCACAGGTCGTTGCCGTAAGGGAGCAGGCGGGAGAAGTGCGACCTCCTCAACGCGTTGGATTCGTCACCCTCGACCGTCTTGTAGACGAACTGGATGCTGTCCTCGCTGTGCGCCCCCGCGAGGTTCGGCGTCGGCACCTTCTCGCCGCCGAAGAACCGGCCCGGCCACCGCGCCTGCACTCCCGACACGTACGTCTTGATGTCGCGCTTCGGGTAGTAGTCGGGGAACCGCTGCACCGTCACCTCGTACGCGCCGCTCCCCGACACGAAGTGCACCACCGCCGAGGCCGGAAACCGCTGGTCAGAGGCACGTTGCTCGGCGTACATCGTCCAGCTCTGCTCGACGCTCAGCGTGAACTCCCCTCCCTGGTCGCCGATCGCCGTCACGGCCGACGCGGTGCGGCGCTCCAGTGCCGCCGACGTGGGCAAGGTCGGCAGCGTCTGCAACGTCTGCTCGGTCGGCGGCAGCAGCGACGCGCCCGCGGCGAGCCGGGTCAGCGCGAACCCGCCACCCGAGCCCGCCACGAACAGCAGGACGGCGGCGACCAGCACGAACGTGGACGCAACCCGTCCACGCGGGCGCTGGGGTGCCATCGGCTTCGTGACCACGAACGGCAACGGGCCCGGGTCGTCTGCCAGCGGCGCGTCCGGCTCGATCTTCGGCTTCGGCCGCACGATCACCGGCGGCGGCACCGACTCGCGGACCTCGAACGCGTCGGTGCCCGGCTCCGGCAGCAGCGGGTAGACCTGCTTGCGCACGTCGACCAGCGACAGCCGCTCGCTCGGCTCCTTCTGCATCAAACCGCTGATCACCGGCGCCAGGCGACCGGCGCCAGCCGGCACCGGCACGTCACCGTTGATCACCGCGTTGATCGTCTGCATGACGTTCTTGCCCACGTACGGCGGCTCGCCGGACATCGCGGCCCACATCGTCGCGCCCAGCGACCACCGGTCCGCGGCTTCCGACACGTCACCGCCCTGAGCCACCTCCGGCGCGATGTAAGCGGGGGTGCCCAGCGTGATGCCGCGTGCGGTCATGGTGGCCTCGGCGACGTTGCGCGCGATGCCGAAGTCCGTGAGCTTCACCCGGCCGTCGTCCGCGATCAGCACGTTGCCCGGTTTCACGTCGCGGTGCGTGATGCCGGCACGGTGCGCGGACGCCAGCGCGGCCGCGATCGCGTCCAGCACCGCGGCGCCCTGCTTCTCGGTGAGGCAGCCCTGCTCCTGCAGCACCTCGCCGAGACTGCGCGACGGCACCAGCTCCATCACCACGTACGGGTCGCCGTCGTGCTGCACGCGTCGTAGAGCGTCACGAGGTTCGGGTGCGAGAGCGCGGCGATGGCACGCGCCTCGCGCATGGTCCGTTCGCGCAGCTGAGCGGCCTCGACATCGGGCATGCCCGGCGTGTGCAGGATGCCCTTCACGGCGACCTGCCTGCCCAGCACCTCGTCGTGCGCGGCCCACACGGTGCCCATCGAGCCCTGACCGAGCACGTGCAGCAGCCGGTACCGATCCGCGATCAGGCGCTTCAGGTCACCTTTGTCCACGACTCGATTCTTCCTGAGACACTGACTGCATCGTTAACGGCGGTGAACCTCACATAGCCGAGTCGGTACTGGTCGGTAACACTGCAACGCATGATGGAGTTGGCCTTGCCCGCCGAATTCCGCACGAACGAGTTTCCCCCGGCGTCGCGGGAACAGTGGCGTGAGCTGGTCGACGCCGTCCTCAGCAAGACCGGCGCGAGCTTCGACTCGCTGGTCACGAAGACGTACGACGGCATCGAGCTCCAGCCGCTCTACACCCTCGACGACGCGCTGCCCGCCTATGCCCTCGTGCCGGCGAAGCAGGGCTGGGACGTGCGCCAGCGCCACGCCGTGCCCGATCCCGTCGCGCTGATGAACGACCTGGAGGGCGGCGTCACCTCGCTGTGGCTCGCCATCCCTCCCGACTCGCTCGAACGCGTCCTGGACGGCGTCTACCTCGACCTCGCGCCGATCGTGCTCGACGGTGACGTCGACGCGGCGCGCACGATGCTGCGGATCTACGACCAGTCGCCGCTGCTGGCCGAGCAGGTGCGGGGCAACCTCGCTCTGGTGCCTCACGGCGAAGCCCTCGACGTCATCAAGCAGGCGAACTCGCTGTTCCCCAACTTGCGCACGGTGGTCGTGGACGCACTGCCGTTCCACGACGCGGGCGGATCGGACGCCGAGGAGCTCGGTGCGTCGATCGCGCTGGCCGTGGCGCATCTGCGGGCGCTGACAGGTGCGGGACTCGGTGTCGAGCAGGCTTTCGCGCAGCTGGAGTTCCGCTACGCCGCGACCGCCGACCAGTTCATGACCATCGCGAAGCTGCGGGCAGCGCGCCGGCTGTGGGCGCGCGTGGCCGAGGTGTCCGGTGTGTCCTGTGTGGATGTGCCGCAGCTGCAGCACGCGGTGACGTCGTCCGCGATGATGACCCGCCGCGACCCGTGGGTGAACATGCTGCGCACCACGGTGGCGACTTTGGCCGCTGGTCTTGGTGGCGCCGACTCCGTGACGGTGCAGCCGTTCGACGCGGCCATCGGGCTGCCGGACGAGTTCGCGCGCCGGGTCGCCCGCAACACGCAGAACCTGCTGCTGGAGGAGTCGCACCTCGGTGAGGTGATCGACCCCGCCGCCGGGTCCTGGTACGTCGAGAAGCTCACCGACGACCTCGCCGTGCAGGCCTGGTCGTGGTTCCAGGAGATCGAACGCGCCGGCGGGTTGCCTCAGGCACGCGACCTGGTTGCCTCGCGGATCGCGGAGACCTGGGCCAAGCGGTCGGCACGGCTCGCGGATCGCAGTGATCCGATCACCGGTGTCAGCGAGTTCCCGAACCTCACTGAGAAGCCCGTCATTCGCGACTCCACCGTCGGAATCGATCCCGATTCGCGGGCCCCCTGGGGGGATCCACCCCCCATCCCAAGTGTCTCAGGCAGGTCTGACAGTTTCGGGCTGCCGAGGGTTCGTTATGCACAGGCCTTCGAAGAGCTGCGGGACCTGGCCGACGCCCAGCCTGAACGTCCGCAGGTCTTCCTGGCCACCCTTGGCCCCGTGGCGGCGCACACCGCGCGCGCCACGTTCGCCGCGAACCTCTTCAACGCGGGCGGTTTCGCGACCCCGAACGCAGGGCCGACGAAGACGGCCGAGGACGTGGCGGAAAGGTTCACGGCGTCCGGTGCCAAGGTCGCGGTGCTGTGCGGCAGCGACTCCAGCTACGCCGACCTGGCTGTCCCGGTCGTCGAGGCGTTGCGTGCGGCCGGCGCGGAACGGGTACTCCTGGCCGGGCGCAAGAGCGACGCCAAGGTCGACGGGTACGTCTACACGGGTTGCCCCGCGCTCGAAATCCTGAACAACACCTTCGAGTTCTTGGGAGTAAGGCGATGATCCCCAACTTCGCGGACATCGACCTCGGCCCGCTCCCGTCGGCGAAGTACGAGACCGACCTGCCGGTGTGGGAGACGCCGGAGGGCATCGCGGTCAAGCCGGTCTACGGGCCGTCCGATGTGGACGGTCTGGACTTCCTGGAGACGTACCCCGGCATCGCGCCGTTCCTGCGCGGGCCGTACCCGACGATGTACGTCAACCAGCCGTGGACCGTGCGCCAGTACGCGGGTTTCTCGACGGCAGAAGAGTCGAACGCCTTCTACCGCCGCAACCTCGCGGCCGGTCAGAAGGGGCTCTCCGTGGCGTTCGACCTCGCCACGCACCGCGGCTACGACTCGGACCACCCGCGCGTGGCCGGTGACGTCGGCATGGCGGGCGTCGCGATCGACTCGATCTACGACATGCGCACGCTGTTCCACGGCATCCCGCTGGACAAGATGTCCGTGTCGATGACGATGAACGGCGCTGTGCTGCCGATCCTGGCCCTGTTCGTGGTCGCGGCGGAGGAGCAGGGGGTGAAGCCGGAGCAGCTCATGGGGACCATCCAGAACGACATCCTCAAGGAGTTCATGGTCCGCAACACCTACATCTATCCGCCGCAGCCGTCGATGCGGATCATCTCCGACATCTTCAGCTACACCAGCTCGCACATGCCGAAGTTCAACTCCATCTCGATCTCCGGCTACCACATGCAGGAGGCCGGAGCGACCGCCGACCTGGAGCTGGCCTACACGCTCGCGGACGGCGTCGAATACCTCCGCGCGGGCCAAGAAGCCGGCCTGGGCGTGGACGCTTTCGCGCCGCGACTGTCGTTCTTCTGGGCGGTCGGCATGAACTTCTTCATGGAGATCGCCAAGATGCGGGCCGCGCGCCTGCTGTGGGCGAAGCTGGTCAAGGGCTTCGACCCGAAGTCGCCCAAGTCGCTGAGTCTGCGCACGCACTGCCAGACGTCCGGCTGGTCGCTGACCGCGCAGGACGTGTTCAACAACGTTGCGCGCACGTGCGTCGAGGCGATGGCCGCGACCCAGGGCCACACGCAGTCGTTGCACACGAACGCGCTCGACGAAGCGCTGGCACTGCCGACGGACTTCTCCGCGCGCATCGCCCGCAACACGCAGCTGCTGCTCCAGCAGGAGTCCGGCACGACGCGCGTGATCGACCCGTGGGGAGGCAGCGCGTACGTCGAGAAACTCACGGCCGAGCTCGCCGCCAAGGCGTGGGAGCACATCAGCGAGGTCGAGAAGGCGGGCGGCATGGCCCGCGCGATCGACGAGGGCATCCCCAAGCTGCGCATCGAGGAGGCCGCCGCCCGCACGCAGGCGCGCATCGACTCCGGCCGGCAGCCCGTCATCGGCGTCAACAAGTACCTGGTGGACAACGACGAGAAGATCGAGGTCCTCAAGGTCGACAACGCCGGCGTGCGCACCCAGCAGCTGGAAAAGCTCCGCAGGCTCAGGGAAGAACGCGACCAGTCCGCAGTGGACAGTGCGCTCGACGCGCTCACGAAAGCCGCGTCCGGCGGCGGCAACCTGTTGGAGCTGGCCATCAACGCGGCCCGCGCCAAGGCCACGGTCGGCGAGATCTCCGAGTCGCTCGGCAAGGTGTGGGGCAGGCACTCGGCGCAGATCCGCACCATTTCCGGCGTCTACCGGCAGGAGGTCGGCCAAGTGTCCAACGTGGACGCCTGCCGCGAGGTCGTCGAGGCGTTCGCGCAGGAAGAGGGCCGCCGGCCGCGCATCCTGGTCGCCAAGATGGGCCAGGACGGCCATGACCGCGGTCAGAAGGTGATCGCGACGGCGTTCGCGGACCTCGGCTTCGACGTCGACGTCGGCCCGCTGTTCCAGACGCCGGAGGAGGTCGCGCGCCAGGCCGTCGAGGCCGACGTGCACATCGTTGGCGTGTCCTCGCTCGCCGCAGGCCACCTCACGCTGGTGCCGGCGCTCAGAGAGGAGCTCGCCAAGCTCGGCCGCGAGGACATCATGATCGTCGTCGGTGGCGTGATCCCGCCACAGGACTTCGACGAGCTGTACGCGGCTGGCGCGGCGGCGATCTTCCCGCCCGGCACGGTGATCGCGGACGCGGCCAAGGATTTGCTGGTGAAACTCGCAGATCAACTCGGCCACCATGGCTAGGGTGATCGACGTCGCCGAGCTCACCAAGGGCGTCCTCGACGGCAATCGAGGTGTGCTGGCCAGGGCCATCACGCTGGTCGAGTCGACGCGAGCCGACCACAGGGCCAAGGCGCAGGAGCTGCTGATCGAGCTGTTGCCCAAGTCGGGCAACGCGATCCGGGTCGGCATCACCGGTGTGCCGGGTGTGGGCAAGTCGACGTTCATCGACGCGCTCGGCACCATGCTGACCGACAAGGGCCACCGGGTGGCGGTGCTCGCCGTCGATCCGTCGTCGACCCGCACCGGCGGCAGCATTCTGGGCGACAAGACGCGCATGGCACGGCTTTCGGTGAACCAGGACGCGTTCATCAGGCCGTCTCCGACGAGCGGCACGCTGGGCGGCGTCGCGCAGGCCACGCGCGAGACGATCGTGCTGGTCGAGGCCGCGGGCTTCGACGTGGTGCTGGTCGAGACCGTCGGTGTCGGGCAGTCGGAGGTGGCCGTCGCGAACATGACGGACTGCTCGCTGTTCCTGACCCTGGCGCGCACTGGCGACCAGCTGCAGGGCATCAAGAAGGGCGTTCTGGAGCTCGCGGACGTCATCGCGGTCAACAAGGCCGACGGTGAGCACGAGCTGGACGCCCGCAAGGCCGCTCGTGAGCTGGCCGGCGCGTTGAAGATGCTGCGTCCGCCGGACGCGTTGTGGCACCCGCCGGTGCTCACGTGTTCGGGCCTCACCGGGACCGGTCTCGAAGAGCTCTGGTCCCGAGTGCTGGAACACCGGACCACCTTGACCGACGCAGGAGAGCTGGACGAACGGCGGCGCCGCCAGCAGGTCGAATGGACCTGGATGATGGTCCACGACGAATTGTGGCGGCAGTTGCGCGAGAGCACCGCAGTGCGCGCGTTGGCGCCCTCTCTCGAGGAGAAAGTCCGCTCCGGAGAGCTCACCGCAACGCTTGCCGCCGAGCAGATTCTGAAGGCGTTCCAATCGGACTCTCGGTAGGCGCTTAACTAGTTTGGGTGACCTTCGATCGTGGTATTCGAGGTAGAGTTCAGGCCATGTCGAGGTTGCTGCTGGCCTGCGTGTTCGCGCTGATGGGTGTCTTCGGGATCGCCGGAACGTCGATGGCGGAAGAGACCGCGAACGCCCCTGTCGTAGTGGCCCAGCAGACGACCGTCAACCCGGGTCCGAGCGTGAACGCACCGCAGGAGCCGTCGCCTGAAGTCAGGCAGGAGACCAAGCGCAAGCTGTGGATCGGTGGCATCGCCGTGCTGCTGTTCGTGCTGGTCTACTACCGCAACAAGAAGCGGTGGGCGAAGTGGCGCAAGGAGCGCGCGGCCAAGAAGGGCTGAGGCGTGCGTCCCACATGATGGGACGTAATAGTCAAAATTAAGCGTGCTTGCCGACCATTTGCGTCATCGTTGATCGGTCAGACCGAAACTCGCTCGCCGCTTGGCGCAGCGCTGCGACCGGCCAGCCGGTTGATCATCATCAGCGCACTGCGGTTTACAGGCGGTGATGCAGGATGGTGGCAAATGAGTACCGACTTGAAGATCAGCACACGCTCGACCGTCGAGCGGTACTCCGACGCGCTGCTGGACCTGTCGCACTCGATCCACGCCGAGCCTGAGCTGGCATTCTCCGAACACCGCAGCGTCGAGAAGATCACCTCCCTGCTGGCCCGCGAGGGTTTCAAGATTGATCGCGGTGTGGCCGGCCTCGACACCGCGTTCGTCGCGACGTTCGGCGACGGCGAGTTGGTGCTGGGGCTTTGTGCCGAATACGACGCTTTGCCCGAGGTCGGGCACGCGTGCGGGCACAACGTCATCGCCGCCGCTTCCGTCGGCGCGGCGCTTGCGCTGCGTGACCTCGCCGACCGGCTGGGTATCACCGTGAAGGTGATCGGGACTCCGGCGGAAGAGGTCGGCGGCGGCAAGGTGCTCATGCCGGAACGGGGCGTGTTCGACGACGTCTCGTTCTCGATGATGGTGCACCCGGCGCCGTACGAGTCGTGCGCCGCGAGGTCGCTGGCCATCACCGACCTCGAGGTGCACTACACGGGCAAGCCGTCACACGCGGCCGCCGCCCCGCACCTGGGCATCAACGCCGCGGACGCGGTGACCGTCGCGCAGATCTCGATCAGCCTGCTGCGGCAGCACCTCGAGCCGGGCCAGATGGTGACGGGCATCGTCACCCACGGCGGCACGGTGCCGAACGTAATACCCGCCCACGCATCGGCGATGTTCGATGTGAGGGCGGAGAACTTGGAATCGTTGCAGCGCCTGGAGAACCGGATCCGGAACTGCTTCAGTGCCGGCGCGCTCGCGACCGGCTGCACCCATGAGGTCGTGCAGGTCTCGCCGATCTACGCAGAGCTGACTCCCGACCCGTGGCTCGCGGACGCCTACCGGCGTGCGGCCACTGACCTGGGACGACGGCCGCTCTCGCCAGAGCAGGAACAGCGAGAGAAGATCGGGAGCACCGACATGGGCAACGTCACCAGAGTGTTGCCCGCCATCCATCCGACCATTGCCATCGACTGCGGAGACGCGGTGAACCACCAACAAGAGTTCGCGACCGCTTGTGCCTCGGCGTCGGCCGACCGTGCGCTGCTCGAAGGAGCACTTGCCATGGCCTGGACGACGATCGCGACAGCCACCGATTCCCAGCAGCGCGCACGGCTGCTGGCCCGCGGAGGAGCGGCATGACGGTCCTGGACTCCCGACCTTCGGGCTCCTCAACTGTGAAGACGTCCACCAAGATGCTCGTCGACCCCACCGGGGTGAGCATGTCTCCTGTGGATGATCTCGGAGAGGGCCGCGGCCCCGCGTGGCTCGACGACTGGCTGAAGGCACACGCCTCAGACATCGTCGCCTGGCGCCGCCACATCCACGCCAACCCCGAGCTGTCCCGCCGCGAGTACAGCACCACCGAACTGGTGGCCAAGCTGCTGCGCGAGGTCGGCCTCAAGCCGCGCGTGCTTCCCGGCGGCACCGGCCTGATCTGCGACGTCGGCAACGGCCCTCGCTGCGTGGCTCTTCGCGCGGACATGGACGCCCTGCCGTTGCCGGAGAACACCGACCTGCCGTTCTCGTCCACTGTGGACGGTGTGTCGCACGCGTGCGGTCACGACGCCCACACGACGGTGCTGATCGGCACCGCGCTGGCTCTCGCTTCGGCGACCGAGCTTCCTGGCCGCGTCCGTCTGGTGTTCCAGCCGGCAGAGGAGGTCATGCCGGGTGGTGCGCTCGACGTGCTGGCCGCGGGTGGTCTCGACGGCGTGGAGCGGATCTTCGGCCTGCACTGCGACCCGCGTCTGCAGGTCGGCCGCATCGGCACGCGCATCGGCGCCATCACGTCGGCCTCCGACCTGCTGGAGCTGCGCCTGTCCTCGCCGGGCGGCCACACCTCGCGCCCGCACCTGACGGCGGACCTGGTCCACGCGCTCGGCACGGTCATCACCGGCCTGCCGACGATGCTGTCCCGCCGCGTCGATCCCCGCTCCGGCACCGTCCTGGTGTGGGGCGCGGTTCACGCGGGTGAGGCGCCCAACGCGGTGCCGCAGGACGGACTGCTGCGCGGCACGCTGCGCACCGGCGACCGCGACATCTGGGCCGAGCTGGAGCCGCTGGTCAAGGACCTGGTCACGGGCCTGCTGGCCCCGACGGGCGTCGGCTTCGACCTGCACCACCGCCGCGGCGTGCCGCCGGTGGTGAACGAGCGCGAGTCCACCCAGATCCTGCGCGCCGGCATCGAGGCCGCACTGGGCGACGACGCACTTGCAGGCACCGAGCAGTCGTCCGGTGGCGAGGACTTCGGCTGGTACCTGGAGCACGTGCCCGGCTCGTTCGCGCGCCTCGGCGTGTGGAACGGCCAGGAAAAGCAGCGCGACCTGCACCAGCCGACGTTCGACCTGGACGAGCGTGCGCTGCTCGTGGGTGTCCGTGTCATGGTGCACACCGCGCTGGCCGCCCTCGCCTAGTCGCTTAGAAGAGAACCCTCTCGGTTCGTGCTGTGTTGTGGCGCGTGCGGAACGAATGCGCACGCGCCACAGCGCTGTCCGGGTTCTTCTTGTCCGCGACGTAGTGCCAGTCCATCCGGACCTCGTCCTTCGTGACCTTGAGCGTCGAGACGCCGTGCGAGTCCAGCTCCACGAACCGCACGTGCGGGTTGAGCACCTGGATCTGTGCTTCGAGCTGCAACGATCCGGTCCGCGGCGGCACCTTCAGCAGCTCGTCGAAGTTGTCCGAGGTCAGCGACGTGACGACGTACTCGGTCGCCGCCGAGTTGTCGTTCAGCGGCACGTCGCACGCCCACGAGCTGTGGATGTCACCGGTGAGGAACACGGTGTTCTTCCTGTCGCCCAACGACCTCAGCACCAGCTCCCGGTCGATGGGAAACCCGTCCCACTGGTCGGGGTTCGACGGCGGGAAGCCCGGCAGCGGCGGGATCTTGAACGGGCTGATCATCACCGAGTTGCCGACGAGCTGCCAGCGCGCACGGTCGGTCGTGAGGGTCTTGATCAGCCAGGCGCGCTGGGCGGCACCGAGGATCGTGGTGTCGGTGCGGTAGGAGCGCAGGTCCAGCATGGTCACGGTGGCGAGGTCGCCGAAGCGGAACGTCCGGTCGAGTTTGCCCTCCCGGACAGGCATCCACTCGTGGTAGGCCTGCGTCGCGGCGGCCATGCGCGCGGCCCACGGGCCTTCGGTGGCGGGATCGTGCTGCGGCGAACCGATGCTCGACGAGTTGTCAGCCGACTCGTGATCGTCCCAGGTCGCGATCATGGGATGGGCCGCGTGCAGTGCTTGGACGTGCCGATCGGTCTTGTACTGCGCGTGCCGGCGCCGATAGTCGTCGAGCGTGACGCACCTGTGCGGCGGGTCGGGCGCTCGGAAGTCGGCGTTGAAGTACTCGTAGATGTAGTCGCCGAGATGGATCACGGCGTCGAGGTCCTGCTGGCGAGCGAGGTGGCCGTAGCCGGCGAAGTGCCCAGCCATCCAGTTCGAACACGACACGACGCCGAAGTTCAGCTCGGACACGCACCCGGCGGTCTTGGTCCGGCCGACCGGCGACAGGACGTCGCCGACGCGGAACCGGTACCAGTACCTGGTGTCCGGCCGCAGGCCGTGGACCTCCACCTTCACCGTGTGGTCCCGCGCAGGAGAAGTTCGGGTGGTGCCGCGCTTCACGACCCGGTGGAAGTCCTCGTCGCGAGCGATCTCCCACCGGATCGGCTCGGACGTGACCACACGAGTCCACAGCAGCACACCGTCCGGTAACGGGTCACCTGACGCGACGCCGTGCTCGAAGGACGTGGTGGCGGCATGGGCGGTACCGGTCGAGATCGCACCGGCCGCGGCCGCGCCGATCAGGAAAGTTCTTCTGTCGACCCCAGTCATGCCTCCAGCATGCCCAAAAGATCAGCTCACCGGTTCCGTCAGTTGCGCACGAGCTTCCGGAGCGGCGGCACGAACGGCGTCGGCTGCCTGGTCGTCCGGTTGGGCCTGCGACGCGCGTTCGGCCTCGACGCGGGCGCAGTAGACCTCGACCTCGCGTTTGATCGCGTCCTCGTCCCAGCCGAGGACCAGCGCGACGAGCCGTGCCACCGCCTCCGCCGAGTCGACGCCGCGGTGGGCGTACTCGATGGAGATGCGGGTGCGCCGCGTCAGCACGTCCTCCAGGTGCATCGCTCCCTCGTGCGAGGCCGCGTACACCGCCTCGACCTGCAGGTAGTCGGGGGAGGCCGGAATCGGCTTGAGCAGCTCGGAGTTGTCGGCGGCCAGCGACAGCACCTCGTGCACCAGGGAGCCGTAGCGGTCCAGCAGGTGCCGCACGCGGTACGGGTGCAGCCCGTGCTTGGCCGCCAGCTGGTCGGCCTGGTTCACCAGCGCGTGGTAGCCGTCGGCACCGACCAGCGGCACCTTGTCCGTGATGGACGGCTGGATGCGTCCCGGCAGGTCCACGTGCGCCGCGTCGACGGCGTCCGCGCCCATCACCCGGTACGTCGTGTACTTGCCGCCCGCGATCGCCACCAGTCCGGGAGCGACCCGTGCCACCGCGTGCTCACGCGAAAGCTTTGACGTCGAATCGGATTCGCCGGCCAGCAGCGGCCGCAGTCCCGCGTAGACGCCCTCGATGTCGTCGTGCGTCAACGGCGTCGCGAGCACCGAGTTGACGTGTTCGAGGATGTAGTCGATGTCGTGCTTGGTCGCCGCGGGGTGCGCCAGGTCGAGGTTCCAGTCGGTGTCCGTGGTGCCGACGATCCAGTGGTTGCGCCACGGGATCACGAACAGCACCGACTTCTCGGTGCGCAGGATCATCCCGGACTCGGCGACGATCCGGTCGCGCGGCACGACGATGTGCACGCCCTTCGACGCCCGCACCCGGAACCGTCCGCGCGAGCCGGAGAGCCGCTGCAGCTCGTCCGTCCACACGCCGGTCGCGTTGATCACCGCGTGCGCCCGCACGTCGACCTCGCGACCGTCTTCGACGTCACGCACGCGCACACCGGAGACGCGGTCGGCCTCGCGCAGGAACCCGACCACCTGGGTCGACGTGCGCACCACGGCGCCGTAGTGGGCGGCGGTGCGGCCGACCATCATCGTGTGCCTGGCGTCGTCGGCCTGGGCGTCGTAGTAACGGATGCCGCCGATCAACGCGTCGCGCTTCAAAGCGGGGACCAGCCGGAGCGCACCTGCTCGGGTGAGATGTTTCTGCCCCGGCACGGACCGGGCGCCGCCCATCGTGTCGTAGAGGAACAGACCGGCCGCTGTGTACGGCCGCTCCCACATGCGGTTGGTGAGCGGGTAGAGGAAGCTGACCGGCTTCACGAGATGCGGTGCGATGCGCGTCAGCATCAGCTCGCGCTCGCGCAGTGCTTCGCGGACCAGGCCGAACTCCAGCTGTTCCAGGTAGCGAAGGCCGCCGTGGAAGAGCTTGGAGGACCGGCTGGACGTGCCGGAGGCGAGGTCACGGGCCTCGACGAGCGCCACCCGCAGGCCGCGCGTGGCCGCGTCCAGTGCCGCACCGACACCGACGACACCACCGCCGATCACGACGACGTCGAACGTCTCCGCCTCCAGCCGTTGCCACGACTCCTCGCGCTCCGCAGGCCCGAGTCTGCCGGTGATCGGAGGTGCTACATGGGTTTGCGGTGGTGCAGCTGCGTTCTTGCGCGTGGCCACGACAGACGCCTCCCTGTGACGGCTTCGCCTCACGCTACCTTCAGCCACCCCTTCCCGCCCATGGGCGGGAAGTCCGCAACCTTATGGCCCAAAAATGGCCTGACCGCACGTACTTGGCGTAGACAACTGATCAGCACGGTAATAGCGTCCGAGCACGTTGTGGGCGGGCGGCGCGGCCTGACCTCCGGGTTTTGCGCTCCCTCCTTGCCGCGAACAAGAGAGGGTCGACGATGAGTGCAGGCTCGATCTTCGTTTGGGAGACGCTGGGGACCGCGGTCCTCATCCTCCTGGGCACCGGTGTCGTCGCGAACCAGGTGCTCAAGAACACGCTCGGCAACAGCACCGGGTTCCTGTTCGTCAACGTCGGCTGGGCCTTCGCCGTCTTCACCGGTGCGAGCATCGCGGACCCCAGCGGTGCGCACCTCAACCCCGCCGTGACCCTCGGTCTCGCCATCGCGGACAAGACGCCGTGGGGCGATGTTCCCGTCTACATCCTCGGACAGATGGTCGGCGCGATCATCGGTGCGATGCTGTGCTGGGCGACGTACAAGCTCCAGTTCGACACCCACGACCAGCCGCAGAACACGCTCGGCATCTTCTCCACCGGCCCGACCGTCCCGAACAAGCCGTGGAACCTCGTCTCCGAGATCATCGGCACGTTCGTGCTCGTCGCATGGATCCTGCTGTCCCCGACCGTGAAGGTCGCCGACGGAGGGGTTCCGACGTTCGGCAACTCGGCGCTCGGCTACGCGGGTGTCGCGTTCGTCGTGCTGGTGATCGGTACGTCGCTCGGTGGCCCGACGGGCTACGCCATCAACCCGGCGCGCGACCTCGGTCCGCGCATCGCCTATGCGTTCCTCATGCCGATCCACAACAAGGGCAACGCGAACTGGGGTTACTCGTGGGTCCCTGTCCTGGGCCCGCTCGTGGGTGGCGCGCTCGCCGCGTTGCTCTACCTGGTTCTCCCGGTCTGAAAGGACTTCTCGCATGACCCAGTACGTGGCCGCGATCGACCAGGGCACCACGTCGACGCGTTGCATGATCTTCGACCACTCTGGTCGGGTGGTGTCGTCGACCAGAAGGAGCACGAGCAGATCTTCCCGAAGGCGGGCTGGGTCGAGCACGACCCGATGGAGGTCTGGCAGAACACCCGCCAGGTCGCCGCGGGCGCGCTCGCGAAGGCCGATCTGTCCACTTCGGACATCGCAGCCGTCGGCATCACCAACCAGCGCGAGACCGCGGTGGTGTGGGACAAGAACACCGGCGCACCCGTCTACAACGCCATCGTGTGGCAGGACACGCGCACCGACAAGATCGTGCAGGAGCTGGGCGCGCTCGGCGGCGGGCAGGAGCGCTACCGGCCCAAGGTCGGCCTGCCGCTCGCGACCTACTTCTCCGGGCCCAAGGTCCGCTGGATCCTCGACAACGTCGAGGGTGCGCGGGAACGCGCTGAGGCCGGTGACCTGCTGTTTGGCAACATGGACACGTGGGTGCTGTGGAACATGACGGGCGGCACCGACGGCGGCGTGCACGTCACCGACCCGACCAACGCGTCGCGCACCATGCTCATGGACCTCGACACGCTGCAGTGGGACTCGTCGATCGCCGCCGACATGGGCATCCCGATGTCGATGCTGCCGGAGATCCGGTCGTCGTCCGAGGTCTACGGCCAGGTGCGCGAGCGCGGGGCGCTGGCGGGCGTGCCGATCGCCGGCATCCTCGGCGACCAGCAGGCGGCGACGTTCGGCCAGGCCTGCCTGTCGCCCGGTGAAGCCAAGAACACCTACGGCACCGGCAACTTCATGCTGCTCAACACCGGCACCGAGAAGGTGATGAGCGAGAACGGGTTGCTCACCACCGTCTGCTACAAGATCGGCGAGGCCGCCCCGGTCTACGCGCTGGAGGGCTCGATCGCGGTCACCGGCTCGCTGGTGCAGTGGCTGCGCGACAACCTCGGCATGATCAGCAGCGCGGCCGAGATCGAGGAGCACGCGCGTTCCGTCGAGGACAACGGCGGCGCGTACTTCGTGCCCGCGTTCTCCGGCCTGTTCGCGCCGTACTGGCGTTCCGACGCCCGTGGCGCGATCGTCGGCCTGACCCGGTTCGTCAACAAGGGCCACCTCGCACGGGCCGTCCTGGAGGCGACGGCCTTCCAGACCCGTGAGGTGCTCGACGCGATGAACGCCGACTCGGGCGTCGACCTGACGGCGCTGAAGGTCGACGGCGGCATGGTCGTGAACGAGCTGCTGATGCAGTTCCAGGCGGACATCCTCGGCGTGCCGGTGATCAGGCCGGTGGTGGCCGAGACGACCGCGCTCGGTGCGGCCTACGCGGCCGGTCTCGCGGTCGGGTTCTGGAAGACCGAGGACGACATCCGCGAGAACTGGGCGATGGACAAGCAGTGGGAGCCGCAGATGGACGACGCCCGCCGCACGTCCGAGTACGCGAACTGGAAGAAGGCAGTCACAAAGACCTTCGACTGGGTCGAGGACTGAGTTTGATGGCCGCTGCTCCGCAGACGGCGGCGAGTTCGCCTTTGAGTCGGTCTCCGGCCGACTCGCTCGCACCGAAATGGGCTCCGCCGATTTCGGTGCGAGCGGGTGACCGGACGACCGACGCGAACTCGCGGTTATTGGGCAGGGGTTGCGTGCACGATCACGTTGTCGCGAGTGCCGCACGTGATCAGGCGCAGCCCCTGCTCGTCCGCGTCTCTGGCGACCGCCTCCGCGAAGAAGTCGTCGCGGATGATCCTCTCCGTGCGCGCCACGGTGAAACGGGCGACCGAACCGTCCTTCTTGGACACTTCGAGGACGTCACCCTGCTGCAGGTCGTTCAGCCGGTAGAAGACGCCTCTGGCCTTGTTGCTCTCGATCCGCCCGACGATGATCCACTGCTGGGGATGCGTTTGGTGCCAACCGGCCTGCATGCCTTCGTTGACCGGCGGCATCTGGACCACGCCCTGCGGGTCGAGGCCGAGCGCGACCAACGACGACCGCACGCCGATGCGGTCGATCCGCAGTTCCATCGGATCGGAGTTGCCCAGCGGTGAGACCACCGGCGGCGGTGCGCTGTCGCTCGTCACCGCCGACGGCTTCGGCGCCGGCCCCTGCGAACAGGCTGTGGCCAGCGCCACGCTCAGCACCGCGATCAAGACACGAGTCCCCACGGGTTCATTGACGCACATCCGGTGGGTTAGTTGCTCGTCCAATCAAGACGGGGCCGAACCGTGATCATCGGTCAGGTCAGCCGTGCGTAGACGATGATGTTGTCCCGGTAGCTGCGGGCGGCCTCGTCGAAGCTTCCGCCGCAGGTGATGAGGCGGAGCTCCGGCTCGGCGGTGTCGCCGTAGACGGCTTCGGTGGGGAAGCTGTCCTTGGCGATCTGCTCGGTCCTGGTCACGCGGAACCGGGCCGTGGTGCCGTCCTTCCTGGACACCTCGACCTCGTCGCCAGCGGCGAGTTCCTTGAGCCGGAAGAAGATGCCCGGCTGCCTGTTGCCGTCGACGTGACCCAGCAGAACGGCGGGGCCAGCCTCACCCGGCGTGCGGGCGAGGCGGTACCAGCCGGCCTGCATCGGCTGCTCGACCGGCGGCACCTCGATCGTCTCGTCCGGGTTCAGCCCGAGCGGGACGAGCGACGACTTCGCGCCGATCTTCGGGATGCGCACCTCGGTCGGTTCCGACGGCGGCATGCCCGTGGCGGCAGTGGTGTCCGAAGTGGACACCACAGTCGAGGTGGACGGTGCCGGTCCGGTGGGCATGACGAGCTCGGGTGACGCGGCGCAGCCGGTCAGCAGCGCCAGCGTCACCAGTCCCGCGAAGATCGTCTTCGGTGTCACGCGGTACCGCCACCGCCGGTGTTCGCCGCACCCTTCGGCTTGACGATGGGCGGCTTGGGTTTGCCGGGCGGTGGTGTCGTGGTGGAAGGGGCCTTGATCGTGAACTGCTGAGTGGTGGGCGCCGCGCCGTTCGAGCAGCGGAAGGTGGCGGTGTAGGTACCCGGCGTCGTGATCACCGTGGTGCTGCCCTGGAAAGTGCTCGGAGGCACGATGCTCAGATAGATCGGCTTGGTGAAGCCGGGCGAGGTGACGGGCTCGGGAAGACAGGTCATCTTGTTGGTCGAGGCGGTGACCGTTCCGCCCGGCTCGACCTCCAGCGGCCCGAAGCCCCAGCTGGGCTGTGGCCGGTTCACCACCGAGAACTGGGCCGTGTAGGACTTGCCGTCGCACTCCGCCGTTGCCACGTAGTCACCGGCCTTCTCGACCACGTTCGTGAAGCCGTTCATCGCGTTCTCCCCGCGCCGCTCCAGCTTTGCGGGCGCCTGGAAGCCGGGTGACGTGGCGACGGTCGGCGTCTTGCAGCCGTCCAGCGACACCATCACCCCAGCGCCGGCCGTCGGCGAAAATGGTGCGACCACGAGCTTGAGATCGGTCTGTGCCTGTGCGGTGACCGGGACGACCGCGAGCAGGCCGAGCGCGGTCAGCAGTGCGATGGATCTTCTGGTTCCTCCCATGACATCCTCCCCAGTGTCAGCGTTTTCTCACCACACGCTCGAGCACTGGGAAAGGTTGCCCCGGTCAGTCCAGGTCGTCGTGCCGCATCAGCTGACGACCCGCCTCGGTGATCGAACCCGACAGCGACGGGTAGACGGAGAAGGTCGTGGCGAGGTGCTCGACGGTGAGCTGGTTCTGCACGGCCAGCGCGATCGGCAGGATGAGCTCGCTCGCGTTCGGAGCGACGACGACACCGCCGATGACCACGCCCGTCGCCGGGCGGCAGAACAGCTTCACGAAGCCGCGGCGCAGACCCTCCATCTTGGCGCGGGGGTTCGTGGCGAGCGGCAGCATGATCGTGCGCGCGGGCACCTCGCCCGAGTCGATCGCCTGCTGGCTGATGCCGACGCTCGCGATCTCGGGGTTGGTGAAGACGTTCGCGGCGACGGTCTTGAGCTTGATCGGGCTGACACCCTCGCCCAGCGCGTGCCACATCGCGATGCGGCCCTGCATGGCGGCCACGGACGCGAGCAGCAGCACACCGGTGCAGTCGCCGGCCGCGTAGACGCCGCTGACGTTGGTTCGGCTGACCCGGTCGACGGGGATGTACCCGCCGCGGCCGAGCTCGATGCCGATCTTGTCCAGGCCGATGTCGTTCGTGTTCGGCACGGAGCCGACGGTCATCAGCGCGTGGGATGCCTCGATCGTGCGACCGTCTTCCAGGTGGATCAGCACACCGTCGCCGGTGTTCTCGACCCGGTCAGCGCGGGCGTGCTTGACGACGGCCGTGCCGCGCTCGGCGAACACGTCTTCCAGCACCGCGGCCGCGTCGGCGTCCTCGTGAGGGAGCACCCGGTCCCGGCTGGAGACCATCGTCACCTTCACGCCCATCTCGGTGTAGGCGCTGGCGAACTCGACACCGGTCACACCGGAGCCGATGACCGCGAGGTGCTCTGGCAGTTCTGGCAGGTCGTAGATCTGCCGCCAGGTGAGGACCCGCTTGCCGTCCGGCTCAGCGCCCTGCAGGACACGCGGCGTGGCGCCCGTTGCGATGAGCACCACATCGGCGTTGAGGATCTCCTCCCCGCCGTCCGCGCTGATCGCGAACGACCTGGTGCTGCGCGAGCCCCCTGGTGTCGTCCGCGAACTTCGCGCGTCCGTTGATCAGCCGCACGCCTTCGCGCTGCAGCCGCGCCCGCACGTCCGCGGACTGCGCCAGTGCGAGGCCCTTCACCCGTCCGTGGACGACCGGGAGGTCGACGGCCGCCAGGTCGTTGTTGGTCTGAATGCCCAGCTCACCGGCGTTGCGGAAGGCGCTGCGAGCCCCCGCCGACGCGATGAAGGTCTTCGACGGCACGCAGTCGTACAACACGCACGCGCCACCGGCTCCGTCGTTCTCCACCACGGTCACGTCGGCGCCGTGCTGCGCCGCGACCAGGGCTGCCTCGTAACCTGCGGGTCCGCCGCCCATGATGACGATGCGGGTCACGATCAGTTCCCTTCTGCGCGCTTGCTGGCCGGCACAACCGTACGCGTTGGCCGAATCGAGCGTGTCGTCAGTACCGAAAGCTGATCGTTGGGTCGCTACGCTGTCGGACGTGCCGCTCTATGCCGCGTACGGGTCGAACATGGATCCGAACCAGATGATGGAGCGAGCCCCGTACTCCCCGCTCGCGGGGACCGGCTGGCTCGTCGGTTGGCGTCTGACGTTCGGTGGCGAGGACCTCGGCTGGGAGGGCGCGCTCGCCACCATCGTCGAGGAGCCAGACCAGCAGACGTTCTGCGTGCTCTACGACGTGTCGCCACGTGACGAGTCGCGGCTCGACCGGTGGGAGGGCGCGCTCGGCCTCTACAAGAAGATCCGGTTGCGCGTGCAGACCCTCGAAGGGTCCGTGGTCGCCTGGCTCTACGTGCTGGACGCCTACGAGGGCGGGCTGCCGTCCGCGCGGTACATCGGGGTGGTCGCCGACGCGGCCGAGGCCGCCGGTGCGCCCGACGACTACGTGAACGACCTGCGGACCAGGCCCTGCCAGGGCATCGGCCCCTGATCGCTCCAGGGCCACTGAGCCCGGGCGGTCAGGAACCGGCGGCTTCCGCCAGCAGCTCCACCAGGTGGTGGTGCAGTCGCCGGTAGTCGACAGGGGCGATGGTCGACCAGGGCGGCTGTCCCTCGGTGGCCGCCGCATCTGCAGGTAGCGGCCCTTCGGCGTGTCGTAGAACGCGACCACCCGGTCCGGCCGGACGCGCTTGCCCCACTTGTCCCTGGCCGCGGCACCGAACTGACCGCGGTTCGACACGTCGCGGACCATCTCGGCCAGCGTGCGGGCGTCGTCGGCCCGCAGGCGGCCGCGCAGCGACTCCTCCAGCTCCTCGGGGGAGGCTGCTGAGGCGGCTGCTGCGTCCAGGTCCGCGGAGGGCAGGGTGATCGAGTGACCCTCGCCCGCCGGAACCGTGGGGAGGGCGGTCAGGGCGAAACCGAATGGGCATCGGTCATCGCCCGCATGCGACGCGAGGGCAACACACTCTCCGCCACACTGCGCTCCGCCTGGGAGGGCGGCAACCTGTCCAC
>NZ_VSRL01000089.1 GCF_012184385.1 Lentzea indica | reverse complement strand
CTTCGCGCAGCATTTCGCGGGCCAGCGCGACTCTGCCGGCAGGCAGATGCACGCGCGTCGCCAACGCCAGCCGCAGCCAGCCCGTCGTGGACGCCGACGCGCGCGCACCGGTCGGTCGAGCATCGGGCTGCCGACCTCGCTCGCGTCGAGCAGCCGGTTCGCGTCCATCAACGCGAGCACCAGTTCCAGCGTCAGCCGGCCGAGGCCCTGGCCGCTGTCCGCCGACGGATCGGCGAACCTGCTCAGCAGGTCTAGGCCTTCGCGCGCGGCACCGATGGCGGCGGCGATGTCACCCCACCGCCGGTGCTGGGCTGCCTGCACCGCGCGGATCAAGCCGCGCAACAACAGGCGGGTGTCGTCGTCGATGGTCGTGTCGGTGACGTAGAGCTGGTCCGCCTCCGCGAGCGCCAGCGTGGGTTCGTCACCACGGCCGACGGTGACGAGGCATTCACTGGCCTGCACCAGAGCCGACGCCCGCAGTTCCGCGGGCACGTCCGGCGCCTCCAGCACGGGCGCACCGCGGCGAACCCCGTGAGCGGTGCGCCCACGGACCGCGCGCACGCCGCGAGCTCCACCCGCAGCAGCCACGCGGTCTCGTGTTCACCGGCGATCTCCGCCGCCTTCAACGCGTCGATCGCCCGGTCTGCGATGCGGACGCCGCGGCCGACGCGGTTGCCCGCGAAGACCACCAGCGACTCCGCCCGCAGGCGGTCGGCTTCGTCGTGACGGGCGGAGGCGAGCGCAAGTGCGCGCTCACCCAGCACCAGAGCGAGCTCCGGTGCGCGCCAACGCAGCCGCCAGGCGGGCACGACCAGCGTGCTCACCTCGACGTTCGCCTGCGTCTCGCCCCTCGCCGCCACGACGTCGCCGTTGCCCTCTCAGTCCCGTGTCAGCTTGCGGTACGTGACACGGTGCGGCCTCGCGGCCTCGGCACCCAGGCGCTCGAGCTTGTTCTTCTCGTAGCCCTCGAAGTTGCCCTCGAACCAGTACCACTTCGACGGGTCTTCGTCCGTGCCCTCCCACGCGAGGATGTGCGTGGCGACTCGGTCCAGGAACCACCGGTCGTGGGAGATCACGACGGCGCAGCCGGGGAACTGCTCGAGAGCGTTCTCCAGCGAGCCCAGGGTCTCGACGTCCAGGTCGTTCGTCGGCTCGTCCAGCAGGATCAGGTTGCCGCCGAGCTTGAGCGTGAGCGCGAGGTTCAGGCGGTTGCGCTCACCACCGGACAGCACGCCCGCGGGCTTCTGCTGGTCCGGGCCCTTGAAGCCGAAGGCGCTGACGTACGCGCGCGACGGCATCTCGACGTTGCCGACGTGGATGTAGTCGAGCCCGCCGGACACGACCTCCCACACGTTCTTCTTGGGGTCGATGCCGCCGCGGTTCTGGTCGACGTACGACAACAGGACCGTGTCGCCGACCTTCACCTCGCCGGCGTCCGGCTGCTCGAGACCGACGATGGTCTTGAACAGCGTCGTCTTGCCCACGCCGTTCGGGCCGATGACGCCCACGATGCCGTTGCGCGGCAACGTGAACGACAGCCCGTCGATCAGCACCCTGTCGCCGAAGCCCTTCTTCAGCTTCTCGGCCTCGACCACGACGTTGCCCAGACGCGGGCCCGGCGGGATCTGGATCTCCTCGAAGTCGAGCTTGCGGGTCTTCTCCGCCTCGGCCGCCATCTCCTCGTAGCGGTCGAGACGCGCCTTGGACTTGGCCTGGCGGGCCTTGGCGCCGGAGCGCACCCACTCCAGCTCGTCCTTCAGGCGCTTCTGCAGCTTCTGGTCCTTCTTGCCCTGGACCGCGAGACGCTCGGCCTTCTTCTCCAGGTAGGTGGAGTAGTTGCCCTCGTACGGGTGGGTCCTGCCCCGGTCGATCTCGAGGATCCACTCGGCGAGGTTGTCCAGGAAGTACCGGTCGTGGGTGACGGCAAGAACGGCGCCGGTGTACTGCGCGAGGTGCTGTTCCAGCCACAGGACGCTCTCCGCGTCCAGGTGGTTGGTTGGCTCGTCGAGCAGCAGCAGGTCGGGCTTGCTCAGCAGCAGCTTGCACAGCGCGACCCGGCGGCGCTCACCACCGGAGAGCTTGGTGACGTCGGCGTCCGGCGGCGGGCAGCGAAGGGCGTCCATCGCCTGCTCCAGCTGGGAGTCGATGTCCCACGCGTTCGCGTGGTCCAGGTCTTCCTGGAGCTTGCCCATCTCCTCCATCAGCTCGTCGGAGTAGTCGGTCGCCATCAACTCGGCGATCTCGTTGAAGCGGTCGAGCTTCACCTTGATCTCGCCCAGGCCCTCCTGGACGTTGCCGAGGACGGTCTTCTCCTCGTTGAGCGGCGGCTCCTGCTGCAGGATGCCCACGGTGTACCCGGGAGACAGGTACGCCTCGCCGTTGTTGGGCGTGTCCAACCCCGCCATGATCTTGAGCACGCTCGACTTGCCGGCGCCGTTGGGACCGACCACACCGATCTTCGCGCCGGGGTAGAACATGATCGTGACGTCATCGAGGATGACCTTGTCACCGTGCGCCTTGCGCACCTTTTTCATGGTGTAGATGAACTCGGCCATGGCGGCGATCGTAGAGCGGTGCTCAGAGGCTCCTGACCTCGGTCGCCGACAAGCAGGCGTTCACCCTCGGATCAAGCGTCACGCGACTCGGTGACCAGCCCGTTCCGTTCGAACGTGAACGACTCTCGGCGACCGGTCCTCATCGGCCCCGATCTACGAGCTTCCCTCCTTCGTGGATTGCTGTGCGTACATCTTCTCCGGCGGTACCGCCGGATCGGGCGGGTTCCCGAGTTCCCGTGCTCGGTTGCGCCCGAACGGCGCAAGGTCAGAACGGCACGGGTTCCTCCACGAGATCTTCGCCGACCCGCGGTTCAACGACTGGAGCGGCGCCCAGTGACTGGACGCGGCTCAGATCCAGTCCGACGTGTTGCGCGTCCAGGTTGAACGCCGTCTTCTTCACGTCGTCCTTCTCGTAGTGCCGCATGCGCAGCTTGCCCTGGACGATCACGGGATCACCTTTGGACAGCGTGGTCTTCACGCTCTCGGCGAGCTTGCGCCAGCACGAGACACCGAGCCAGATCGACTCGCCGTCCTCCCAGTCGCCGATCGACGTGTTGTACCGGCGTTCGGTCGAGTTGATCTGGAAGAACGCGTTGGTCTTGCCGTCCGCGCCGTACTTGTACGAGATCTCGCTCGCCACATGACCAACGACTGTGACCACCGTGGAATTCCAGGACATCGGGTTCGCCTCCAGAGTTGCGGGGTTGCCGGTCCAGGTTGCTCCGGGGGCGGGCCGTGCGGGCGGGGCGGACGGGAATCTGTGGATTACTCGCGGGTTGTGGACAGGTCAGGATCTTGGACCACCTCGAACCGCGAAATTGTCGGACCTGTGTGCTAGTGCGGCGCTCGAGCGAGCGAATGAGTGAGTGAGCGCCCACTCATTGACATGAGTGAGTGCTCACTCATACAGTGGTGGACGTGCCAGAGGAACCACGCCGCCGCCGCGCCCCCGCGATGAGCCCGGAAGATCGCCGCGAAGCGATCGTCCAGGCCACGCTGCCGCTCGTGGTGAAGGACGGCGCGAACGTCACCACCAGCCAGATCGCCACCGCGGCCGGGATCGCGGAGGGCACGGTGTTCCGCGTCTTCAAGGACAAGGCGGAACTGCTCGACGCGTGCATCCAACGCGCGCTGCGCTCCGACGAGGAGGTCGCCCGCCTCGAAGCGATCCCGACGGACGTGCCGTTGGAGCAACGGCTGACCTCGGGAGTCGCCACGTTCAGCGGATACCTCGACCGCATGTGGGGCCTCATCGGCACGTTGCGCGAGACCGGCTACCAACCGCACGACGAGGAACACAAGAAGCACAAGGGACCGCCGATCGGCATGCAACAGCTGTCCGAGGCCGTCGCCGGCCTGTTCGGCGACGCGGAGCTGCGCGTCAGCCCCGACCTCGCCGCTCGGATGTTGCTCGGCGCCGTCTTCACGAACCGCATGGGCTCTGGCTTCGGCCAGACCGCCGCCGAACCCGACGTCATCGTCGACCTTTTCCTGCACGGCGCACTCACAGGGGGAGACAAATGAGTGAGCTCATGATCGAAGCCAACGAGGTGAGCAAGAAGTTCGGTGACGTGCACGCGCTCGACGGCGTGAGCGTCACCGCGAAGAAAGGCTCCGTTCTCGGCCTGCTCGGCCACAACGGCGCCGGCAAGACCACGCTCGTCAACGTTCTGACCACGATGCTGCCGCCGTCCGGCGGCAGCGCGAAGGTCGCCGGCTTCGACGTCGTGAAGCAAAGCCACGAGGTCCGCAGCCGCATCGGCCTGACCGGCCAGTTCGCCGCCGTCGACGAGCAGCTCAGCGGCCACGACAACCTCGTGCTGATCGCCCGCCTGCTCGGTGCCAGCCGCAAGCAGGCCCACCAGCGCGCGGACGACCTGCTGGAGCAGTTCGACCTCACCGACGCCGCCAAGCGCAACGCCAAGACCTACTCCGGCGGCATGCGGCGCCGGCTCGACCTCGCGGCCAGCTTGGTCGGACGGCCCGAGGTGCTGTTCCTGGACGAGCCGACCACCGGACTCGACCCGGCCAGCCGCCTCGCGATGTGGGAGATCGTCGAGAAGCTCGTCGCGGACGGCACCACCGTGCTGCTCACGACGCAGTACCTCGACGAGGCGGACCGGCTCGCCGACTCGATCACCGTGCTGTCCCACGGCAAGGTCGTCGCGTCCGGCACGAGCTCCGAGCTCAAGGCGCAGGTCGGCCAGCGCACCGTGACCGTCACGCTCGACTCGGCGTCCGATGTGGACACCGCACTGAAGGCGATCAACGCGGTGGGACTCCACCCCGTCGCAGAGGGCCTCACGCTCACCACGCCCGTCAGCGCGTCACGCGACCTTGCGACGGTCGTGCGCGCGTTGGACGACAACGGCCTGGAGGCGCACGAAATCGGCCTCGCCGAGCCGACTTTGGACGACGTCTACCTCACTCTCGCCGCGAACTAGGGGGAATCATGGCGACCTTGACCTGGCACGGCAGCAGCTACCCGACACAGGTTCTCGTGCTGACTGGCCGTTCTCTGCGCGCACTCCTGCGCACGCCCGCATTGGTGTTCTTCAGCGTGCTGCAGCCGTTGATCATGCTGACGTTGTTCAGCCAGATCTTCAGCAGCATCACGTCCACGGCGAACTTCCCGCCGGGCATGACCTACATCAACTTCCTGCTACCGGCGATCCTCGTGAACACCGCGATGCAGTCCTCTCTCGCGTCCGGCATCGGACTCGTGCAGGACATGTCGAACGGTGTGCTCGCACGGTTCCGTTCGCTGCCCATCCGGCCGAGCACGGTTCTGTTGGCACGCAACCTGTCCGACGCCGTGCGGACCGCGTTCCAGCTCATGCTGATGATCGCGTTCGGCGTGCTGGTGTTCGGGTTCAGGCCCGACGGCGGCATCCTCGGCACCCTCGCCGCGCTCGGCCTCGCCCTGATGGTCGGATGGGCGCTGAGCTGGGTGTTCATCGCGATCGCCGCGTGGGTGCGCAAGGCGGAGCTGATGCAGACCGTCGGCTTCCTCGCGATGTTCCCGCTGATGTTCGCGTCCAGCGCGTTCGTACCGGTCAGCGGCCTGCCCGGCTGGCTGCAGGCGATCGCGAAGGTCAACCCGCTGACCTACGCGGTCGACGCCGCCCGCAGCCTGGCACTCGCCCACCCGATCACCGGTGTGGCCGGCGCGCTGGTCACGAGCGGCGCGATCGCCGCGGTCGGTGCGTTCTTCGCGGTCCGCGGGTTCCGCCGGCCGCTTTCTGTGTAGCTCCTTGTCCTTGCGGTGTTAACCCTTTCCGGCAATCTTGCGGAGCATCGCGTTGTAGGCCTCAAGGTCGGCGTCGCCATCGGCGTCGGCCTTGCGGTCCAACCGTTTCGCGTCACGGCTGTCCTGCCGTGCCCACTGCGTGAGCAGGGCGACCATCACGACCAGCAACGGGATCTCCCCCGCCGCCCAGGCGATGCCGCCGCCAAGCCGTTGGTCCTCCAAGAGGTTCTGCACCCACGGCAATGCGAGGCCGCGGTAGAACTGCTCGCCGATGACGTTCGCGGAGCTCATCAGCACGACGCCGAAGAAAGCGTGGAACGGGATCGACGCGAACAAGAGCCCCAACCGGCCGAGTGGTGGCAGCTTGTTCGGTGACGGGTCCACGCCGATCACGGGCCAGTAGAAGACGTAACCGGCGAGAATGAAGTGGGCGTTCATCGCGAGGTGCGCCCAGTGGAACGGCAGCGCCGCCTCGAACAGGCCGGAGAAGTACAGGGCGTAGAAGGAACCGACGAACAACGCCAACGCCACGAAGGGGTTCGTCAGCACGCGTGCGACCGGTGAGTGCACAAAGGCCAGCACCCACTCGCGTGGCCCTGGCACCTCTTTGTTGACCGGCAACGCGCGCAACGCCAACGTGACCGGGCCACCCAGGACGAACAGGATCGGCGTCAGCATGGACAGCACCATGTGCGCTTCCATGTGCACGCTGAACATCGCCGGCGAATACCGCCCCAAGCCCGACGACGTCGCGAACAGCAGCGAGAAACACCCGCACAGCCACGCGATCGTGCGTCCGGCAGGCCACTTGTCGCCGCGCTTGACGAGCCTGCGCACGCCCAGGACGTACAGCAGCGCGAGGGCCAGCGCCGCGGTTCCGTAGATCAGGTCGAAGCGCCAGTCGAACAGGATGCGCGCCAGCGTCGGCGGCCCGTCGAGGTCGTAGCCGATGGCGATCTCCGTGCGGCTGGGCAGTTCGACGCTGCCCGACGGAGGGGGCGTCCTCGCCAGCGCCACGGCCAGACCGATCGTGAACATCATCAGCAGGACTTCGAGGCCCGCGAGCTTGAGCAACGCGTGCGGCTTGCCGTCGACAACGCCCTTGACGCCACGTTCGCGCTGGAAGTAGCCGAACACGCCGAGCAGCAGCAGACACGCCAGTTTGCCGAGCGTCAGCCAGCCGTAGGTGGACGTGACGAGGTCGACGGGAGTGACTCGCACGAGCGCGTTCACCACGCCCGAGACGGCCATGACGGTCCAGCAGACCAGCGCGAGCTTCGAGAACCTCGTCGCGGCCAGCGGCAGGTGCGCGCCGCCACGCCTGCCGTGCGCGAGCAACGCGATCAAGCCGCCTACCCACAGCACCGCGGCGATGAGGTGGAACAACAGGCTGTTGGTCGCCATGTCGTGCGAGCCGCCGGACGACGAGTGCCCGGTGACCGCCACCGGGACCAGCGCGAAGATCGCCAGGAACAGCAGGACCGTCGTCCACCCCCACGACAGCACCAACCGGCAGCCCAGTGCGAGCAAGCTCACGATGATCGCCGTGAGCAGCCACGCCTTGGACTGCTCCAGCAGCATCGCCGTCGCGATCATCTGGCTGAAGGTGAACGAGCCGACCGGCCTGTCGATCGCGGCCGCCGTGGTGAACGGCACCGACAGCACGGCGCCCACCAGCCACACGAGCGCGAACCACCCGGCGGTGCGCATCGCGGCGTACCCGTCGGCTGCGAGAGTGCCGGACTTCTGCGGTGGCACCAGGAATGCCGCCAACAGCAACGAGCCGATGGTCACCACCGCGCCTGTCTCGGTCAGCACGCGCACGATCAGCAGCCCTGCAGGAGGGTTGCCCGAGAGCGCGCTCAACGCGACGGCGACAAGAGCCGCCACTGCGAAGCCGATGACTACAAGGGGCACCAAACCCGTTCTGGTGGAGCGTTCGATTACCACGTCGTGGAGCCTACGACCCTCTAGTGTTGCGCCGTGTGAGACGTTCTCTCCTCCTCCTGCTCACCGTGCTCGCGGTGTCCGGCTGCTCGTACCGCATCCAGGGCGAGCCCGTCGCGGCGCCGCTGCCACCGCTCGCCATCGCGACGCCGCGCAAGACCACGGGCGTCGACCCGTGCGGCCTCGTCACGGAGAAGGACCTCAAACCGATCGGGACGCTCAAGTTCCAGCCCGTGCCACGCGCCGAGATGCCGAACTCGTGCCTCTTCACGCTTAAAGAGAACGCGTACGTGCTGGTGGCGGTCCCCTACCGGTCGTTCGACGACTCGAAGAACATCCAGAAGAAGGGCCGCGAGGTCGAGACCGGCAAGCACGCCACGTGGCTCAGCTGCGGCCAGCAGGAGAAGGACATGGTGTGCACGGCCACCATCGCCGTGACGCGCAACGAGTCGCTGATGGTCGCCATCGGCATGAGCGGCGGAGTCACCGAGACCAAGGCACGTGACGCACTGGAGCCGATCGGCAGGGAAGCCCTCAAACGGATGCCGACTGCCTAGCGGCCCGCCTGGCCAGCCACGTCGCCGGGATGATCAGCGCGGTGACCAGCGCCACGAACCCGAGCGACACCACGAGCGAGCTGACGTGCGCGAGCCCGCCCACGATCGGCGGGCCCGCGAGGAACCCCGTGTAGGCGATCGTCGTCACAAGCCCCAGCTCACGTTCGCCACCGCTGCCGTCCGCACGTTTGCCGGTCTCACTCGCGAGGTCCATCACCACCGGGAACGAGAACGCGAGCCCGAGACCGGCCAGCCCGAACCCGATGTAGCCGGCTGCCGGCAGGGGGATGAGGACGGCTGTTGCCAGTCCCGTTGCGGCAAGGCCACCACCCGCAGCGAGAAGGCGGTGCGGGCCGAGCGTGCGTTGGATCGGTTCGCCGAACCACCGTGCGAGCGCCATCGTGATGGAGAAGCCCGCATAGGCGTATGCACCGGCTGCGTCACCCATTCCTCGTTCACGCACCATGAACAACGCTGTCCAGTCCGCCGCCGCCCCTTCCGCGATAGCACTGCACAGCGCGACGCTCGCCAACAGCCAGAGGACCGGGCTCTTGAGCACGTTGGCGCGTTCGGCGACTTCCTCCCTATGGCGCTCCCCTACTCCTCCGGGGATCTTCTTCGCGATGAGCGCGGTGACGATGAGGCCGATTAGTGCTGCCAGAAGGAAGTGCTTCATGGGTGTCCAGTGCGCCTGAGCGGCGGCGGCGCTGCCCAACGACCCGATGAGACCGCCGAAGCTGAAGCCCGCGTGGAACTGCGGCATCAACGACCGTTGCAGATCGCGGACGACGACGACTGCGGCGACGTTCATCGACACGTCCATCGCGGCGACGCTCGCGCCCAGTGCGATCAGCGTCAGGCCGAACTGCAGCGGTGACTGCGAGAGTGCGAGCACGGGCAGAAGCAACGGACTGAGGAGGCTGCTCGCTATCAGCACTCCACGCGACCCGTGAACCGCGCAGATCCGTGCCGCCAGGGGCGCCGTGACGGCCAGACCGACACTCGCCCCGAGCAACGCCAGGCCAAGACTGCCCACCTCCGCGCCGATCTGCGCGGCGAGCGCGGGCACGCGAGCCGCCCAAGTGCCGAAGACGGCGCCGTTCAACAGGAAGACGACGAACGTGGCCAGGCGTGGAGACATGCGCTCCAGCATGACTGAAGCGCTTCAGCCACGCCAGCGGTTTGGGGCCGATCTCTCGCATACGATGCTGACCGTGGACTCCGATCGCCGACGCAGGCCGACGCTGGACACCGTCGCCGCCGCGGTCGGGGTTTCCAGGGCAACGGTGTCGAACGCGTACAACCGGCCAGACCAGCTCTCGTCGTCGTTGCGCGAACGCATCCTCGAAACGGCCCGCTCGCTCGGCTACGCGGGCCCTGACCCGGTCGCACGATCACTGGCCACCCGCTCGTCCGCGGCCGTGGGTTTCATGCTGCCGCAGGGGCTGTCCGGCGCGTTCTCGGATCCGGCGCTCTCGATCGTGCTCGACGGCCTGGCCTCGACCGTCGACGGCCACGACCACAGCCTGGTCCTGATGCCGGGCGACGCCACCGGCGGCCCGCGTCCCTCGATCGTGGCGCGCGCACAAGCGGACGTGATGGTGGCTTACTCGCTGCCGGACTCCGCACCGGCCCTGGAGGCGGTCGCCGCCCGCGGGCTCCCTCTGGTGGTGATCGACCAACCGGTACTGCCCGGTTCGGCACGGGTCGAGGTGCAGGACTACGTCGGCGCCTCGCTCGCCGCGTCTTTCCTGCTCAGCCTCGGACACTCTCGGTGCGCGGTGCTGACGTTCGCACTGCACCCGGACGGAGTATCCGGACCGGCTTCCCCCCAGCGCCGTTCGGCCGTGCCGTTCCGCGTGAGCCGAGACCGGCTGGGCGGCTACCTCGACACTTTGGAAAAAGCCGGGGTGAAACCGGACAATGTTCCGGTGTGGGAGGCGCGCGGCAGTGATCGCGAGCTCGGACGTCTCGGCGCGCGGTGGTTGCTCACCCGCACGCCACGCCCGAGCGCTCTGCTGTGCGCGTCGGACCAACTGGCGTTCGGCGCCCTTCAAGCGGCCCGCGATCTGAACTTGACCGTCCCCCGGGACGTTTCCGTCGTCGGCTTCGACGACGTCCCCGAGGCCGCCTACAGCGACCCACCACTGACTACGGTGCGTCAGCCCCTGGCCGACAAGGGCCGCCGCGCCGGCGAACTGGCGTTGAAGTTACTGGCCGGCGGCAGACCACCGCGGCCAACGAGACTCGACGTTTCCCTCGTGGAGAGAGCCTCAACGGCCCCACGCGCGTGATTCACATCACGTTTAGACTGTTTTCGTCACCCGTTTGGACGTAGGGCGGAAACGGTCGATCGACTCCGGACGATGTGTCCGGTGGGGGCACCGGTGACCACACTTCGTGGCCGCCTGGTCTCCTCAAGCCTCCGTAGCTCAGTGGAGAGAGCGAGGGACTTCTAATCCCGAGGTCGCAGGTTCGAATCCTGCCGGGGGCGCTCGTGTCGAGGGGTGAGGTGTGTCTGCGGAAATCGCGGACCTGGCTTCACCCCTCGAGTCTTTTCGGGGCAGAGCCCCAGAAACCAGCCGGACCCCAGGTTCATGGCTGCACAACGGCGATCCACGCTCGGCTTGACCGTGCCGTAGCGGCATGGTTTCCACTAGACGCAACGTCGAGTGGAACGAGGGGAACGTCGTGGGGTGGAGCACTCGCCAGCTGGCCGACCTCGCCGGCACGACGTTGCGCACGATCCGGCACTACCACGACGTCGGCCTGTTGGAAGAGCCCGAGCGGCGCGCGAACGGGTACAAGAGCTACGGCGTCCAGCATCTTGTGCGCGTGTTGCGCATCAAGCGGCTGACCGATTTGGGGCTGTCGCTGACGCAGATCGCTGAGCTCGGTGACGCCGATGAGCATCCCGAGCACGCGTTGCGGGTGCTGGACGCGGAGCTGGCCGGCACGATCGAGCGGCTTCAGCGCGTCCGGGCCGAGCTCTCCGTGATCCTCAAGCAGGCGGCGCCTACCGATCTGCCGCCTAGCGTGGGCAGAGCGATTGCCGACGCTGAGCTTTCGCCCGCCGACCGGGCGTTCTCCGTTGTGCTGGCGCAGGTTCTCGCGCCGGAGACGATGGTCCGGTACACGGAGTCGCTGAAGGGTTATGTGCAGGATCCCGTGATCGTGGAGTTCGACAACCTGCCTGCCGACGCGGATGAACCGACGCGGCAGAGCTTGGCAGAGCGCATGCGCGGGCTGCGGATCGTGCAGGAGATGCAGGCCATCTTTCCGGAGAGCGTGTACGCGGACGCGCCGCGTGGGGCTGATTACGCGATCGAGGCGACGGTTCGGGCGTTGGTCGATCTCTACAACGCTGCCCAGATAGACGTCCTGGTTCGGATGAATCCGAAGTAGGTCAAGTGAAGTGGCGCGTGACCAGAGCGCGCCGTCGGGGAGGGTATTCGCAAATGCAAAAGATGGTTGTCGCTGCCGTGGTGGCAGCGCTCGTGGTGCCGGGGGTGGCTAGTGCGGCAGAGCCGGAGAGCACTGTCACTTGGGGCGCGTGTCCTGCCAACGTCGCGCCGCTCGGACTGGAGTGCGGCACGGTGAAGGTGCCGCTGGATCACGCGAAGCCGAAGGGGCAGAAGATCGAGATCTCGATATCGCGGCTGGCCAGCAAGAAGCCGGAGAAACGGCGTGGCGTGCTGCTGACCAATCCGGGTGGGCCCGGTGGCGAGGGCATGACGTTTCCGTTCGCGCTCAAGGCACTTGGCCTGCCTCAGGACGTGCAGGACGCCTACGACGTGATCGGCATCGATCCGCGCGGGGTCGGGAACAGCACGCCGGTCACGTGTGATCTCACCCAAGAGCAGAAGCTCAAGGGCAACGTCCCGCCGTACGCGGTGACACAGGCCGACGTCACGAAGTGGGCCGAGGAGTCGCGCAAGATCGCCAACCAGTGCGCCACCTCGAGGACGGCGTGGATGCTGCCTCACGTCAGCACCGCGAACGCCGCGCGGGACATGGACCAGATTCGGCAGGCGCTCAAGGAGCCCAAGGCGTCGTTCCTCGGCTACTCCTACGGCACGCATCTGGGCGCGGTGTACGCGACGTTGTTCCCCAACCGGACTGATCGGGTCGTGCTCGACAGCAGCCTGCCCGCGAAGGGCTGGGACGTCGAGGGCGGGCGCGGGTTCGGCCGGGGCGTGGAGGACCGGTTCCCCGACTTCGCGAAGTGGGTGGCCGCGCGGCCCGAGTACGGGCTCGGCACGACGCCTCAGCAGGTGAGGGACAAGTTCTTCGACCTGGCCGCGCGGCTGGATCAGAAGCCGGTGCCGGGCATCGACGGCCCGATGTTCCGGTTCCTCACGTTCGCCTTCATCTACGGCGACAGGACTTTTCCCACGCTGGCCGAGTACTGGCAGGCGCTCGACACCGGCAAGCCGCTGCCGGAGGAGGAGCCGGCGCCGGACCCGGACAACGCGATCTCCAGCCGCCTCTACACGGTGTGCAACGACTCGCGCTGGCCGACTTCGGTCAGCACGTACCAGCGCAACGTCGCCATCGACCGGGTTCGCTACCCGATGTTCGGCGCTGCGGCGGCGAACATCCAGCCGTGCGCGTTCTGGCCCGATCCCGAAGAGCGGCCGATCAGCGTGGGTGACCGCGGTCCGGCCAACGTCATGATCGCGCAGAACGACCGCGATCCCGCGACGCCACTCACCGGCGCGCAGGACATGCGGCGGGCGCTGGGCAAGCGGGCGGTGATGGTGAGTGCCGACCAGGGTGGCCACGGTGCGTACGTGCTCGCTCCGAACAAGTGCCTGAACGGCGCGGTGACGTCGTTCCTGCTCGACGGGAAGCGGCCGGCGCACGACCTCAGGTGCGCGGCTGAATAATCTGCCGCGTGGACAAGACGCGGTTGGGCATCGGGCTGGTCATCGTCGTTCTCGTGGTGCAGACGCTGGCCGGCCTGGTGTGGAGTCCTGATGCGACGCTCACCGGAATCGCTCTCGCCTTCAACGCGGTCGCCGCGGTCTCCACAGCGCTCTTCGTACGGCGGGGCGGGCGGGCTGCCTGGGCGGTTGCCGGGTGGTGCGCGGGGTTCTTCGGGTGGCACGTGGTGGGGCTCGGCGAGTTGGCCGGCTGGTGGACGACCGGGCTGGACGCGGCGTTTCTCGTGGCGTCGCAGTACCAGCTTTCGGTCGTCTACCAGGCGGTGATGGCCACGGCGGCCGGGTTCGCCGTGCACCTGTTGCTGCCGCGGCGTTAGAACCTGGTGTTCGCCACGTAGGTGTCGAAGCTGGTGGCCGGGCGGCCCAGCAGGCGGCTGACGTCGTCGGTCGGGGTGGCCATCAGACCGTTGCGCATGCCTTCGAACATCCCGTTCAGCTCGGCGGCCACTTCCTCGGGAACGCCTTGGGAGAGCAGGGTTTCGCGGTACTCGTCCGGTGTGATCCCGACCAGTTCGACAGGCCGGCCGGCCGCCGCGGAGATCTTCTCCACAGCCGCCGTGAAGGTGATGGCTTCCGGACCGGTGAGGTTGTAGGTCTGGCCGTCGTGTCCACCGGAGGTCAGGACGAGGGCGGCCACCTCGGCGATGTCCTGGACGTCCACGAACGGTTCCGGGGTGTCGTCGACGGGGAGGGACAGGCGGCCAGCCTGGATCTCGGCCTGCCAGACGTCCTCGGAGAAGTTCTGGTTGAAGTTGTTGGCGCGCAGGATGGTCCAGGACAGCTCACTGGCACGCAGGGCTTCCTCGGTGGCGCGCATGCCCTGGAAGAACTCGTCAGGTGTCTCGTCGAGGCCCCTGCCGGAGAGCTGGACCAGCCGCCGAACTCCGGACGCCTTGGCCAGTTCTACGAACGGTGCGGCCAAAGCCGGGTCTTCCGGCGCGATCACGTAGGCGGCGGTGACGCCGTGCAGGACCGGTTTCCAGGTGGATTCGTCGTTCCAGTCGAAGCCGTGGGAACGGGAGGCCGCACGGACCTTCGCACCGGCGGATTCGAGGGCGCGGACCACGCGACGGCCTGTCTTGCCGGTGGCGCCCAGGACCAGGATCTCTTGTGTCATGGCCCCCAGCCAACCCGTCTGAGGCACCATCGAACATGGGCGAAAGTCCATCGATGATGTTCGATCGTTCCGGCCGTATCGTGGAGGCATGGAGCCGTTCGACGAACTGCTGCGCGGGGTGCGCGCGGATGGGGCTGGGGTGCGCCGGACCGAGTTGGCCGGGACGGAGGTGTTGTCAGGGCTCACGTTGTACGCGGTCGTGTCGGGCGAGATCAGCGTCCTGGGCGAGACGGCTCGGGCAGGAGACATCGTGGTGGTGCAGGGATCCGTTGCCGCGCAAGGGCAGGCCACGGTGATCAGCGGGACCTACGACGTCAAGGGAGCACTGGCGCGCCGACTGACGGCCGTGTTGCCGGACGCACTGGTGGCGCCTGGATACGACGAGTGTGCGGCGTTTTACGGGTCCGTGAGCACTGTTGGGCCTGGGGTGGTGACGGATCGGTTGCTCGACTGGCTGATGGTGTGCGCGCTGCGGGAGTGGTTCGACCGCGAGCACGGGACGGGCTGGCTGGCCGCTCTGGGGGACGAGGTCGTCGGGCCGGTGCTGCGGGCCATGCACGCGCGGCCGGAAAAGGCGTGGACGCTTGCGTTGCTGGCCAAGGAAGCCGGTGTGGCGCGCACGACGCTCGCCGGACGGTTCGCAAAGCTGGTCGGGGTGCCGCCCTTGACCTATCTGACCGAGTGGCGGATGGGCGTGGCGGCGGACCTGCTGGCCGAGTCCTCGGTGACGGTGGCCGCGGTGGCACGGCAGGTCGGGTACGCGGACGCGTTCGGGTTCAGTGCCGCGTTCAAGCGGGTGCACGGGTTCAGCCCGAGCGAGTGCCGCAGCCGATGTGCCGCTAGCGCGTGAGCACAAGCCCGAGTTGGTGGTCCACCAGCTCTTCCGCGGCTGAAGACGAGACCTGACCGATCAGCACCTGAAGCATCAGGCCGTCGACGAACGCCAGCAGCCCCATCGCATCCCGCTCCGGATCACCGCCGGGACGCACCGCGCTGATCATCCCCGCCAGCCATGCCACCATCTCGCCGTTGCCCTGGCGCAACGGCTCACCGAGACGCGGTTCGACCACGGCCTGCGCCAGGAACGCCGCGAGCACCGGGGCCTCCACACGGGCCGCGGGGCTCAACGGCAGGAGTTCGAACAGGATCGCGCGCAGGTACGTCCTCGGGTCGTCCGAATGAACCGCGCCAAGGCGTGCGGCGACGCGTTCGCTGATCAGCTCGAACGCGAACATCAGCATCTCGTCCTTGGTCGCGAAGTAGTGCTGGACGCGACCCATGGACACGTCTGCCTCGGCGGCCACGTGGCGCAGGCTCACGGCGTCCAGGCCGCGCGCGGCGATCACCCGGCACACGGCGTCACCGATCTGGCGCCGGCGTTCGTCGTGGTCGACCTGCTTCGGCATGCGACATCTCCAATGCAATCGCATTGCATCCTACCCGCGGGCCGTTTTACGATGCGTTCGCATTGCAATACGTGAAGGGGGACGTCATGCAGCTGTGGGACTTCGCCGCGCTCACCTACTACCGCGTGCTGGACCGGTTCTCCGGGTCGCTGAACAGACTGGCGATCGACAAGCTTGATCTGAGGCCCGGCGACGCCGTGCTCGACATCGGGTGCGGCACCGGGGCGTTGATCCCCGCGCTCGTGGAAGCCGTTGGGCCGCAAGGACGTGTGGTCGCGATGGACTTCAGCCCGCGGATGGTGGCGATCGCCAGGAAGCGAGCCGAGTGGCCGAACGTCGAGGTGCGTCAGGCCGACGCGTGCACCACCGACCACGGCGCCGGGCAGTTCGACGCGGCGGTGGCGCTCGGGGCGTTCAGCGCGATGCCGGACGTGCCGGCGGCGATCGCCAACGCGGCGGACGCACTCAAGCCGGGCGGCCGGTTGTTCGTGTTCGACGTGCGGCTGGCCAAGAACACCAGGACGACGAGGTTCCTGCGCACGGCCTACCGGTTGATCGCGGGGTTCAGCGGCGCCGATGTCGTCACGGAGCTCCGGAAGGTGTTCGAGCGGGTGGAGCCGGTGTTCGCGATCGAGGGTGAGACCACGACCGTGGTCATGGCCACGAAGATCACGGATACGGCCACGGATTCGGCTTGCACACCTTCCCGTCCTGCGGGATGAACGCGCCCTGAGGCACGCCGTTGGTGATGCGGACGATCTCGTCGTTGGACACGCTGAACGTCTGCTGCATCATCACCGGCGCCGGACCACCGGCCACCTCGCAGGCGCGATGACCCTGGCCGAACGCGTGGCCGGTCTCGTGGTTGACCATGTACTGCCGGTACGAGGTCAGGTCCGGCAGGTGGGCGACCGCGCCGCGGAACCAGCGAGCGCCGCTCAGGACGACGAGGTTGCCGTTGCGGCACGAGACGTCGACCGGGATCTCGTAGCCGCACACGGAACGCGCGGTCTGCTGGGACGCCAGCCTGATGCGCACCGATGCCACACCCGACACCCGCTGAACCGAACGGGCGCCGCGGGCGGTCCAGCCGCGCGGGTCGGCGAGGGTGGCGTCCACGAAAGACGCGAAGGCCTGTTCGTCGACGGTGATGCCGTCCTCGACCTCGACGGCGTAGGTACGCAACGGGCCGGTGCCCACGACCGGGCCCGAGCCCTGGACCACGTGGAACGTTCCGGCGCCGGACACCGGGAAGTCGGGGCCGTCAGGCAGGTCCGAGCTCGACGTGTACACCCGCGGCGGTGGTGGCGGTGGCGTCGACGAGGACATCACCGGCGAAGGCGAGGGCGTGACAGGCGGTGTCGTGGTCGGCGCGGCCGCGGGCGACGTTTCGCCTGCGAGCTGGGTGGTGGTGAGCAACAACGCCGTCAGTGCGACAGCCCCAGAACCAGGTGCACCTTCATGACAGCAACGCTCGCCGGAACTGATGAAGAACCTGTTTACGTCCCGCTTGACTGTCGTGAAGACCTGCATACTGCGACTGTGTGTGCCCACATCCTCGTGGCCGAGGACAACGTTCACCAGGCGGAACTCGTTCGCCGGTACCTCGAGCACGACGGGCACTCGGTGGTGGTCGTCCACGACGGGCGGGCGGCGATCGACGAGACGCGGCGCCGCAACCCCGACCTGCTGGTGCTGGACGTGATGATGCCGCTGGTCGACGGCATCGACGTGATGCGCGCCATCAGAACCGAGTCGGACGTGCCGATCGTGCTGCTCACGGCACGGTCCACTGAGGACGACGTGCTGCTCGGGTTCGACCTGGGCGCGGACGACTACATCACCAAACCGTTCCGGCCGCGGCAGATGGTCGCGCGAGTGCGCACGATTCTGCGTCGCAGCGGCCGTGCGCGCGAGACCAACGCCACCGTGCTCAAGGTCGGCGACCTCACCGTCGACCCGATCCGGCACGAGGTGCGCATCAAGGACGAGCTCATCAACCTCACGCCCGCGGAGTTCCGGCTGCTGGCCAAGATGGCCGCACAACCGCAACGGGTGTTCACGCGCGAACAGCTGCTGGAGGACGGGTTCATCACCGCACGGACGGTCGACGTGCACATGATGAAGCTCCGTCGCAAGATCGAGAAGGACTCACGCCGGCCGGAACGACTGCTGACCGTCTACGGCATCGGATACAAGCTCGTATGAAAAGCCTGCTGGTTCGGTTCTTCCTGTTCTCCATGGTGATCGCGGCGTGCTCGATCGCGGTGACGGCGTGGCTCGCGAGTCAGGCGACCACCGGCACGATCCGGCAGGAGCAGGGCGAGGCGCTCAGGACCGACGCTGAGATCTACGACGAGCTGCTGAAGCTCGCGGCCACGCACAAGAGCTGGGCCGAGGCGAAGTCCGAAGTGGACGCGCTGGGGCGCAGGCACGAGCGGCGTCTCGCGTTGACCGACCGTGACGGCAAGACGTTGCTGGACACCGGAAATGCGAGCTCGCCGCCGTTGCCCGTCAATCCCAAGGTGTCGATCGACCCGCTCAACGTCGACTCGGTGCTCAAGCCGGGCGCGAGCAAGATCGATCCGAGGGCGGCAGGGCCGTTCCGGCTGACCGACGAGGAGTACGCGAAGCTGCGCGGCTACGCCGATCGGCTACTCCAGTGCAACACCAGGATCACCCTCGTGGAGGCGCCCAACCGCAGGCCGCGGCTCGAGAACGACGAGCCGGGCCGGTTGTCGGTGTGGGACGACTGCACGGCGGGTGAGCAGCTCTACCAGATGACCTACACCGAGCTGACCGCCTACGAGCAGCTCAGGCAACTCTTCGAAGGGTGCGTGGACCGGCTGCCCGTGTCCGAGGCTGACTGGCCGCGAGGGCTGAAAGGCGTCAGGATCCAGCTCGACTGGGAGATCCTCGCCGTCGTTGGCCAACACCAGCGGTGGTGGAGTGCATGGACAGCGCGCGCAGGGAACTGTTGCGGCCGTACGTGGCCCAGTTCGCGCACCTGTTCGTCACCGAGCCGACAGGGGGCGAACCGCAGGCGATCGACCTGTCGACCACCGGTACCACGCGGATCACGCTGGTGGCGCTGGGAATTCTCGCGCTCGCCGGGTTCGCGTCGTGGCTCACCGCGACGCAGCTGGTGCGGCCGATCCGCGCGCTCACCGCCGCCACCAAGCGCACGGCCGAGGGTGATCGGACGGCACGGGTGGACGGCGGTGCGGGCGAGATCGGGGAGCTGGCCAAGTCGTTCAACGCGATGTCGGAGAAGCTCGCCGAGACCGAACGGCAGCGGCAGGCGATGGTCAGCGATGTCGCGCACGAACTGCGCACACCGTTGGGGAACATCACCGGCTGGCTGGAGGCGACGCAGGACGGGCTGGCAGAGCCGGACCCGCACCTGATCGACATGCTGCTGGAGGAATCCCTTCTGCTGCAACGACTCGTGGACGACCTGCACGACCTGGCACAGGCCGACGCCGGCACGCTCCGGTTGCATCCCGAACCGATAGCGCTCGACGACGTCGTGGACCAAGTCGTCAACGCCCAGCAGAACCGCGAGATCCTGTTGCGGGCGGAGACCGCGCCGGTGCACATCAGCGCGGACCCGGTGCGGCTGCGGCAGGCGCTCGGCAATCTCGTCGCGAACGCCGTCCGCTACACCCCGCCGGGGGGCGAGGTCGTCGTGAAGCTCTTCCAGGAACAGGACAACGCGATCCTCGAAGTCACCGACACGGGCACCGGCATCGCACCGGACGACCTGCCGCACGTGTTCGACAGGTTCTGGCGCGCGGACAAGTCCCGCAGCCGCCGCACGGGCGGCAGCGGGCTCGGGCTCGCGATCACGCGGCACCTGGTGGAGGCGCACGGCGGCACGGTGTCGGTGACGAGCACGCTCGGCGCGGGGTCGACGTTCCGGATCAGTCTGCCGCTGTGACCGAACTCAGACAGCAAGGCCGAGCAGGTCCACGTTGATCATCCCTGCAGCCTGGGCGCCCTGCGCAGCAGCGACGATCACGATGGCCGCCGGGTCCGTGACGTTGCCCGCCGCGTAGACGCCCGGCACGCTCGTGCGCCCCTTCGCGTCCGTGCGCACGAACGACCCGAACGGCGTTTCCTGGGTCTCGGCGCCCAACGCCAGCAGGAACTCGTCACGCGGCTTGACCGGCGCGGAGTAGACGAGCGCGTCAGCCGGCACGCGCTGCGAACCGGAGATCACCGCGACCAGCCGGTCGTCCTCCACCTCGATGCCGTCGACCGACGGGACGTGCGTGACGTCGCCAGACCACTGCCGGACCAGCGCCACCTTCATCTCCTCGCCGAACACGACGAGCTTCTGGTCGCGGACCTCGTAGCCGTGGCAGTACGGGCAGCCGAAGACGTCACGGCCCCAGCGGTCGCGCAGGTTGTCCGGCACCTCGTCGACCAGTCCGGTGGCGAACAGCAGGCGCTTCGCCGTGACGACGCGCCCGGACAGTTCCACGGAGAACCCGTCATCGAGGGGCTTCACGCCCCGGACCTCGTCGTTGACGATCTCTCCGCCGTAGCCCTCGACCTCGGCGCGACCGTGCTTGAGCAGGTCCAACGGCGAGAGTCCGTCGCGAGAGAGGTAGTTGTGCATGTGCGGGGCCGGCTTGTTGCGCGGCTCGGCACCGTCGACCACGAGCACGCTGCGGCGCGCCCTGGTCAGCATCAGAGCGGCGCTCAGTCCTGCCGCTCCCCCACCGATGATCACCACTTCGTAGTTCATGCTTCGAGGGTGCGGTCGACAGTCCAGATTTGGCAACGTATGTTGCCGTTATGGCAACAACCGTGGGGCAACGGCTCGCCACCTTGCGCGCCGAGCACGACCTGACGCTGGCGACGCTGTCCGAGATGACGGGCATCTCGAAGTCGACGCTGTCCCGGCTGGAGACCGACCAGCGCAAGCCGACGCTGGAGCTGCTGCTGCCGTTGTCGCGGACCTACAAGGTGTCGTTGGACGACCTGGTCGGAGCACCGGAGGTGGGCGATCCGCGCGTCACGATGAAGCCGCGCGAGCTCGACCACGGCCGCGTCGGCGTCCCGCTGACCAGGTCGATCGGGCCGCTGCAGGCGTGGAAGATGATCCTCTCCGACGCCGAGCTGCACGAGCCGCGCGTGCACGAGGGCTACGAGTGGTTCTACGTGCTGAGCGGGCGGATCCGGCTGCGGCTCGGCGACAAGGAGGTCGTGCTGCGAGCGGGCGAGGTGGCGGAGTTCGACTGCCGCCAGCCGCATGCGCTGTGCAGCGCGGACGGCCGTCCCGCTGAGATCATCAGCCTGTTCGGCAAGCAGGGAGAACGCATCCACACCCGCGCGGCGCCGCCCAACAGGTCATAGTGGAGGCATGTGCCGAAACATCCGGGTGCTCCACAACTTCGAACCGCCGGCGACCCCTGACGAGGTGCAGGCCGCGGCGCTGCAGTACGTGCGGAAGGTGAGCGGGGCGGCGAAACCGTCGACGGCGAACCAGGTCGCGTTCGACAAGGCGGTCGCGGCCGTGGCAGCGGCGACGCAGGAACTGCTCGACGCGCTGGTCACGACGGCGCCGCCGAAGGACCGGGAGATCGAGGCCGCAAAGGCGAAAGCCAGGGCCGCGGAACGCTACGGGCGTTAGTTGCGGGCGCGGGTGTCGAGGTACATGCAGATGAGCTTGGCCGCGATGCCCGCGGAGCCGACGATGAACGCCTGGTCAGGACCCAGCGTGACGGCGATGGCCCACAGCAGGAGGGCGATCAGGACGAGGATGACCGCCATCTGCACCGCGTGCGGCCAGTGGTCGGGGCGGACCAGCCACCTCGTCGGCTGCCGCGGCTGCGGAACCTCTACGTCACCCGCGCTATCGGGTGAACGCTCCGCTTTGACCGCCATCGTGCTCCCTCGCCGTGATTCCTCCTGATGAACCCATTCTCCTGAGTTGATCTTCTACGGAGGGTGACTCCTGCCTGTCGTGCGGTGAGCGTTGCGTGAGCGTCGGCGAACGGCAGACGAACGGTCATCCGCGTGATCAGTTGCCGATCGGTCACAGTCCGTTTACCGATTGAGGCCCAGACCACCACTTTGAGTGGTGCTCAGTGGGGCAGTCGTTCAACGCTACGTAGTCGTTACACCGTTTGGAGCAGCGCCGATATTGTCAGACCCCTCGGATAACGTCAGGTGAAGAGAGCGGTACGAGGGGAGAAAGCGTTGCCGGACAACAACGTCAGCGTCACCGCACTGTCGTTCACCGAGTACGTCATGAGCGGCCAGCGTGGACGCATCAACATCGTGTCGGAACAGCGGGGGATGTACCTGACCGACGACCCGAAGGTGTGCGGGTTCTACAACCCGATCCGCGACGCCATGCGACGAGCGGTCAACTCGACCGAGCCCGAACTGGAGCTGAAGAAGGCGGTCATGAACGCCAACCGGACGGGGCAGCCGCGGGCGTTCGAGGAGATCGCCGACGGGTTCCTGCCCTGGCTGGCGTCGTTCAAGGCGACCGGGGTGCCGGTGGACCCAGCCACCTACCGCGCCGGTGAGCTGACCTTGAAGGTTCGTCCGCACCTGGGGTTGCGCAAGAAGGACGGGTCGACCTACGCGGTGCTCGTGCACACCAAGGAGGTGCCGCTGACCAGGGAGGCGGCGAACGTCGGCCTGCGGATCCTGCAGCACACCATCTCCGACACGCTGCCGGACGCCACGCCGTTGATGCTCGACGTGCGCCGCGGCAAGGCCTACCAGATGCCCGTGCGGACGAACCTCGGGAAGCTGGACGTGCTGATCGCGGCCGAGGCCATGGGGTACGTGACCCATTGGAAGCTGTCCGGCCTGTTCGAGTCGGTGCGAGCCGTCTAGAGCAGCGGTCGACGCGGCCCGCCTGGGGGGGTCGGGCCGCGGTCGTCCGCCGGATCGCCGGTTTCTACTGTTTACTCGTTCAGGACACAGCCCGCGTCGTCCGCCGGATCGGCGCCCCGGCGCCTCGTGGGATCGCCGGTTGCTACTGCCTACTCGTTCAGGACACAGTCGAAGGCATGAGCACGACAGGACTGGGTTTCAGCGGCGAGGTGGCCGACTACTACGCGAAGTTCCGCCCCGGCTATCCACCGCTGGTCATCGACGCGTTGGTCCAGAGGCTCGGGCTCACCTCCGGACACCGGGTGCTCGACCTCGGCTGCGGTACCGGCCAGCTCGCCGTGCCGCTGTCGAAGCACGTCGAGCGCGTGCTCGCGGTCGACCCGGAACCGGACATGCTCGCGCGGGCGCCGAGGCTGCCGAACGTCGAGTGGCGCATCGGGTCGGACGCGGACGTACCGAGCCTCGGCCGGTTCGACGCGGTCGTGGTCGGGCAGGCGCTGCACTGGATGGACCACGAACGGCTGTTCCGCGAGGCGGACACGGCGAAGTTCGCGATCATCGCGAACGGGACGCCGCTGTGGCGCCAGCACCCGGCGATCCGGAAGGTGCTGGAAGAGTGGTTCGGCCGCCCGATGACCGCCGGCTGCGGGACCGATGCCGTTGCGCGCCAACGGTATGCGACCGCACTGCAGGCAGCCGGGTACACGCCGCACGAGTGGACGGTCGGCTACACCCACGAGCACACGATCGAAGAGCTGGCAGGCAGCCTGTTCTCCGCGATGTCGCCGGAGACCCTGCCGTCACCGCAGGATCGTCCGCTGTTCCGGGAGGAACTCCGCAAGGCGTTGTGTGCCGACACCTACACCGAGCCGATCACCGTGACCGTGATCAGCACGCCTTGAGCATGGAAGCCAGCGCGTCGTGCTCGGCCTGGTCGGCCGTGAGCTTGTAGGTGATCTTCACCGAGATCCAGTGCTGGGCGTAGGTGCACCAGTACGACTCGACCGGCGGCTTCCACTTGGCCGGATCCTGGTCCCCCTTGCCGCGGTTGCTCTTCGCGGTCACCGCGATGAGCTGGATGCCACCGAGGTCGTTGGCGAACGCCTTGCGCTCGTCGTCGGTCCACTTGTCCGCGCCGGAACGCCACGCTTCTGCCAGCGGCACCATGTGGTCGATGTCGACCTCACCGGCGTCTTTGATCACCACGTTGTCGTAAGGGCTGTTCCAGGTACCGGAAACGGCCTTGCAGTCCTTGTCCGACTTCACGTCGGCGCCCTGGCGCTGCAGCACGATCTCCCTGGTGTCACAGGAGTTTCCCTGCGAGGCCCAGTGCGGGAAGCGGTCGCGGCTGTAGCCGGCCATCTTGGCCTCTGGCGCGATCTTCACCGCGCCGAGATCGGACGAACCGGCAGGGGCTGACCCGGTGGGCGCCGGCGCGGTGGGCGGATTCTCCTTGGAGGACTGGAGGTTCGTCACGTACCAGCCCACCGCCACGAGCAGCACGAAGACCACCAGTGACGTCACCGCCGCTCGATTCATGCGCCCATGATCAGGCATGCTGATCACGGGCCGGTCACCCGGCCCGCCATCAGCGTGTCGCGCGGTGCTCGGCTACTGGGGACGCGAGGTCAGGTACCCGCCCATGTTCTTGAAGTACTCGTGCGCCTTGAGCTCGGTACCATCGGCGGTACGAACCTTCTTGACCAGCAACGCCTTGCTGCGTCCCCGCCGGGCCTCTGCCCCCGCGACGATCGCCACGCCGTCGCCCTCGCGGTAGAAGATCCGGCCGGGAGTGCCGCCGTAGACCTCGGAAGACACGTCCGCCTCGATGATCTCCAGGCGCTGGCCGCGGTGGAAGCAGAACGCGCTCGGGTACGGCGCACACTGCGCGCGCACCAGGCGGTCGAGCTCCTCGGCGGTCCACGAGAAGTCGATCCGCAGGTCCTCCTCCGCGCGCTTGTGGAAGAACGAGGCCTGTGAACGGTCCTGCTTCACGAAGTCGGTGCGGCCGGAGGCGATCTCGGCGAGGCCGTCGACGGTGATCGGGCCGAAGAGCTCGAGGGTCTTGGAGAACAGGTCCGCCGTCGTGTCGCGCGGGCCGACCGGGACCGAGCGCTGCAGCACGATGTCGCCGGCGTCGAGGGTGTCGTCCATCATGTGCGCCGTCACGCCGACTTCCTTCTCGTCGTTGAGAACGCCCAGATCAACGGCGAGAAGCCCGCGTACTTCGGCAGAAGCGAGTCGTGCACGTTCAACGTGCCGTGCTTGGGCAGCGCGAAGACCTGCGGCGGGATCCAGGTCCGCCAGTTGCAGGCGACGATCACGTCGGGGTCAGCGGCCTTGAGCTTGTCGATCAGCTCCTGGTCCTCCGGGCGTTCGCGGACGACGACCTCGACGCCGTGCTCGCGTGCCAGGTCCTCGACGGAATCGCTCCAAACCTTCTCGTACGCGCCCTCACCCTTGGGGTGGGTCACCACCAGGACGACCTCGTGCTCGGACGCCAAAAGTGCCTGCAGGGTGCGGTGACCCCAGGTCTGGAACCCGAACATGACGACCCTCATGGGGGTGCCCTCCTTCACTCCGGTGCGATACGGTCAGGCTAACCTAACTGACGGCTTGCCAAGGTAGCTTAGGCTTCCCTAAGTTAGGTGCTCATGCATCCGATCTACGACATCGTCGGCATCGGGTTCGGTCCCTCGAACCTGGCGCTCGCCATCGCTCTGACCGAGCACAACGAGCAGGCCGAAACCCCTGTCACCGCGGTGTTCCTGGAACGTCAGCAGACGTTCGGCTGGCATCGGGGCATGCTGCTCGACGACGCCACCATGCAGGTCTCGTTCCTCAAGGACCTGGTCACCATGAGGAACCCGACCAGCGGCTTCTCGTTCCTCTGCTACCTCAAGGACCGCGGCCGGCTCGTCGACTTCGTCAACCACAAGAACCTGTTCCCGTTGCGCGTCGAGTTCCACGACTACTTCGAGTGGGCCGCGGCGCAGGTCGACGACCTGGTCGCCTACAACACCGAAGCCGTTGGCGTGGAAGCGATCCAGGACGACCTGTTCGAGGTGACGACGGCCACTGGTGACGTGTACCACGCACGCAACCTGGTCTTCGCCACCGGGCTGCGCCCGACCGTGCCGGAGGGCATCGCGCTGTCGGACCGCGTGTGGCACAACAGCCAGTTCCTGCACCGCGTCGGCGAGCTGCGGGACCCGAAGCGCTGCGTCGTCGTGGGCGCCGGCCAGAGCGCCGCTGAGGCCGTGGCGTACCTGCACCGCGAGTTCCCCGGCGCCGAGGTGTGCTCGGTGTTCTCCCGCTACGGCTACAGCCCCGCGGACGACAGCTCGTTCGCGAACCGGATCTTCGACCCCGAGGCCGTCGACCACTACTACGACGCACCGGACGCCGTGAAGCAGCGGCTGATGGACTACCACCGCAACACCAACTACTCGGTGGTGGACGTCGACCTCATCGCGCAGCTCTACCTCACCGCGTACCAGGAGAAGGTCCTCGGCACAGAACGCCTGAAGATGATGAACATGACCCGGCTCGTCGCGGTCGAGGAGTCCGCGGACGGTGCCCGTGCGGTGATCCAGTCGCTCGTCACCGGCGAGCAGGAGTTCGTCGACACCGATCTCGTGCTGCTCGCGACCGGCTACGACGAGGCCGCGCCCGTCCTCGGTTCGCTCGACGAGACCTGCGCACGTGACGATGCGGGCCGTCTGGTCGTGGGACGCGACTACCGCGTGCAGACCTCGTTGCGCGGCGGCATCTACCTGCAGGGTGGCACCGAGCACTCGCACGGCATCACGTCGTCGCTCCTGTCCAACGTCGCGGTGCGTTCGGGTGAGATCCTGGAGTCCGTGCTGACCAACACTCCTGTGCCGGTCCTCGCGACCGCGTGAAACTCGACCTGAAGCTGACGGGCTGCCGGGCCATCACGATGGACCCGGCACGTCCCGCCGCGCACACGATCGGCATCTGGCAGGGCCGTATCGCCGGGCTGGACGAGCAGGTCGCGGACCTGCCGGCCACCGAGACCACAGACCTCGGCAACGCCGTGGTGCTGCCCGGTTTCATCGACGCCCACACGCATCTCGCGTGGAACGGCCGCCAGCGCCGGACCATCGACGTGACAGGGCTGACCACCGTGGCCCAGGTGCTGGAACGGGTGGCAGGCGCGCCGGGCGAGGGCTGGATCGAGGCGTCCGGCTACGACCGGCGGATCATGGACCGGCCGCTCACCGCCGCCGATCTCGACCTCGTCACCGGCGAACGCCCCTTCTATCTGGCGGACATCTCCGGGCACGCCTGCGTGGTGAACTCCGCGGTGCTCAAACAGCTTCCTGGCATCACCAGCGACGGCTGGCTGACCGAGAACGAGCAGCTGGCCGCGCGGACGTTGCGGCTGCCGTACTCGATCGAGGAGATCGTCGCCGAGCTGCACGAGAGCGCACGGCAGGTGCTTTCCGAGGGCGTGACGATGTGCGCGGAGGCGGGCATCGGTGCCGGGCTCATCGCGAGCAGCCCGCTGGAAGCCGCGGCCTACCAACGCGCACAGCTGCCGATCCGCGTGCAGCTCATGGTGTCCGCGCACGTGCTGCACTCCGTCGACGCCGATCCCGCGGACGGGATCACGCGGGCGATCGACCTCGGCCTGCGCACCGGGTTCGGCGACGACATGCTGTCGCTCGGCGGGCTCAAGCTCTGGACCGACGGCGGCATGATCGCGCGCACGGCCGCGTTGTCCGAGCCCTACGCCGGAAGCGAGAACACCGGCCAGCTCGCCGACACCGAGGAGTTCATGCTGGCGGCGATCATCGACGGCCACCACGCCGGGTGGCAGCTCGCGATCCACGCGATCGGCGACCGCGCGATCGACTTCACGCTGGACGCGGTGGCGGAAGCACAACGGCAACGTCCGCGCGCGGACGCCAGGCACCGGATCGAGCACTGCGGTCTCGTCCGGCCGGAGCAGCTCGAACGGATCGCGGCCCTTGGGCTGATTCCCGTTGTCCAGCCGACGTTCCTGTGGTCCTACGGCGACGACTACAGCGAGATCATGGGCCCGAAACGGGCGCCCTGGATGTACCGCGGGCGGTCGTTCCTCGACCACGGGATCACCGTCGCGGGCAGCTCGGACCGGCCGGTCGCGGACGGGGCTCCCTTGCGCGCCATCGAGTTCATGGTGCGGCGCCGGTCATCCGGTGGCCGGGAGGTCGGGCCGGACGAGGCGATCACCGTCGAGGAGGCGATCCGCGCGTACACGCTCGGCAGCGCCTACGCGTGCCGCAAGGAGCACGTGCTGGGCAGCCTCACACCAGGCAAGCTCGCGGACCTCGTCGTGCTCGGCGACGACCCGCGCACCAGCGACGCGATCGCGGAGATCCCCGTGCTGGCCACCATGGTCGGTGGGAACCTCATGCCTCAGCGATCTTCTTGATCGCGGCGAGCCTGCGGTCCCACTGGGAAGCGAGCGAGGCCATCCAGGCGGCTGTGGCGTCCAGCGCGCCGGACCGGACGGAGAAGTTGTTCTCGCGTCCGGCGCGAACGGAGCCCACCAGCTCGGCCTTCTCCAGCACGGCCAGATGCTTCATGATCGCCTGCCGGCTCACCGGCAGCTCGGTCGCGAGCGCCGACGCCGAGATCGGCCCCTTCGCGGCCACGAGATCGAGCACCCGGCGCCGCATCGGATCAGCGAGCGCGGCCAGCACATCGTCGACCTGACTCACTTCTCCAGGTACTCCCGCAGCTCGTCGAGTTCGTGGCCCCAGCCGTCGACGTTCCCCGAGGCATAGCGCTCCTGGTCCTCCGACGGCAGGTCGAGCTGCGTGAACCCGCTCTCCACGACCTGCAGCAACGTGCCGCCGTCCTTCGGCGTGAGCGTGAACTCGACCAGCGTCGCATTGCCGGGCACCGGGTCAGGCCCGAGCGGGCCCGACCAGCGCCACGAGAAGAACGACTCGGGCTCGACCTTCTCGATGATCGCACGGCCGGTGCCGTGCTCTGCCCACGTCAGCGTGACCTCGCCACCGGGCTCGAGCCTGGACACCGTCGCACCCGCGTCGCCGAACCAGGTGCCGAGATGCTCGGCCGAGGTCAGCGCGTTCCAGACGCGCTGCTGCGACGCGTTGATCAGCACATCGCGTTCGATCCGGTCCACGTCCACCTCCTCCTGCAACCCGACGGTTGCAGAAAGACTACTGCAGGTGGAACGTGGCGGCCAGCGTGGTGAGCCTGTCCGTAATCTCCGCGTGAACGTTCGCGCGGCGAACCCAGTTCTGACAGCCCGACGACGCCGACGGCGGCGTGCCGAGCGGCGTGACCGCGTCCGTGACCCCGTACTCCAGCCGGTACGCGAGCACCGCGATCGCCGACTCCAGCCAGAACGACGGGTCCGGCGTGGGAATCTCGCCGAGCCCGACGCGGAACCACACGGGCATGCGCGCGTACTGGCTGAGCGCCTCCGAGATCCGCCGCGCGGCCGCGTCTTTGATCTCGCCCCGAGCCTTGTCCCCCGCGAGCACGGCCTCGGTGCGCCACTCCTCACCGGTGGCGTCCTCGTCGGCCTCCAGCCGTTCGGCCGCCCGCTTCGCGCTCGCCTCGTTCGCGTTGATCAGCCACTCCATCTGGCGGACCTCGTGCGAAAGCGCGTCACGTTCGAACCGCGGCACCCTGCCACCGTCCAGCTTGGACCGTGCCTCGTCGCGACGAGCCTTGAGCCCGTCGAACTCGAGCACCTCCTGACGCAGCGCGACCCTCGCGGGGTCGGCGAGGAGCTCCTGCTCGGCGTCCCACGCCTTGCGCAGCGCCTCGACCAGCGGCGCGACCTCGCCCGCCACCGCGTCGAGATCGGCCAGCGGTCCGTCACCGGCACCGGACAGCCTGCGTTCCAGGACCGTCAATCTCGCCGTGACGCGCTCGAGCTCCGCCGCGAGCTGACCGACATGACTGATCAGTGTGGCGACCTGCGGCTCGACAACGTCAAGCCGTTCCTTCTCCGTGGGCACCCGACCAGCGAACCGGACACCACGGACCCCGCCAAGCGGGTGACCGACGATTGCACGCATTAGGGGACGGTTTTCCGCCCAGCCGTGGCAACGGCCCCTCACCAAACGTCACCAGGCTGGGTGAACTGCGGCAAAACGAGGTATTACTAGTAGATGGCGACCTCAGTTACTGAGACCGAGCGCAAGTACGAGGCACCATCGGACGCGAGTCTGCCGGACCTCACAGAGATCACCGGTGTCGCGACCGGCCCGGAAGAGTTCGACCTGGAAGCCACGTACTTCGACACCGACGACTACCGCCTGGCGCGCGCCGGCGTGACGCTGCGCCGCCGAGTGGGCGGCGACGACGAGGGCTGGCACCTGAAACTCCCGGCAGGCGAAGACTCCCGCCAGGAAGTGCGCGTCCCACTGGGCCGCGCGGTGAAGCAACCACCGAAGGACCTCTCCTCCCTGGTCCGCGCCCACACCCGAGGCTCAGGCCTGGGCCCGATCGCCGAAATCCGCACCAACCGCCGCCGCTGGCAACTCACCAACGGCAACGGCGAACTGCTGGCCGAGGTGGTCGACGACGTCGTGACCGCCCAGACCATGGGGTCCTCGACCACCACCACGTCGTGGCGCGAGATCGAGGTCGAACTGGGCGAAAGCGGCGACCGCAAACTCCTCGACACCGTGGAACAGCACCTCGGCGAGGCGGGCATCCACCCGTCGTCGTCCAAGTCGAAGCTGTCACAGGTGATCGGCGTGAAGCGCGACGCCATCCCCACCATCGGCAAGAAGTCGACGGCAGGCGAAGTAGTCCTCGCCTACCTCCACGAACAGCGCGCGGCGTTGCAAAACCAGGACCCACGCGTCCGCCGCAACGAGCACGACGCCGTCCACCAGATGCGAGTGGCAACCCGCCGCATGCGTTCCGCCCTCCAAGCCTTCGGCAAAATCGTCGACCGCGACTCAACCCGCGAACTGACCGACGAACTCAAGTGGCTGGCAGGAGAACTCGGCACCGCACGAGACCTGGAAGTGCTCAGGGCACGCTTCGAGGACGGCCTGCACGCGCTACCTCCCGAGGTAGTCCTGGGCGACGTGGCCGCACGCCTGACGCGACACTTCGCACCACTGGAAGCCAAGGCGCACAAGGACTCCGTAGCCGCACTGAACGGCCAGCGATACTTCACCCTGCTCAACGCGATCGACACCCTGCTAGCCGCTCCCCCACTGACAAAGCTGGCGTCCGGCAAGGCGAAGGACGTACTGCCCAAGCTCGTGGAAAAGGCACGGCACCGCCTGGACCTCCGAGTAGAAGCGGCTCTCGGCGCCAGGGACAACGACGAACCGCTGCACGAGGCCCGCAAGGCCGCCAAACGACTCCGCTACAGCGCAGAAGTAACCGAACCAGCACTCGGCAAGCACGCCAAGACGCTGCGCAAGCGCGCCAAGGACGTCCAAACACTCCTCGGCGAACACCAGGACTCGGTGGTGGCCCGCCCCGTACTGCTGGAGCTGGGACGCGGCGACGAGAACGGCTTCACCTTCGGCCTGCTCTACGGCAAGGAAGTGGAGCTGGCCCACAAAACGGAGGCGGACCTCCCCACCCTGTGGCGCAAGCTGAGCAAGGAACACCTCTAGCCCCACCACCACCAACGCACTCCAGCGCCACCGCCAACGACTATCTCGCGACGCCGGAGGCGAGCGGCGATAGCGAAGCCGAGCAGCTCTTCACAAAGCCAGCAGGTGGGGTGGTCCCGTCACGAGTCGCAGGCGAAGCCCTGCCGCGCTCGGGATCTGGGGTCAAGTCGACACGCTTTTCGTCGACTTGACCCCAGATCCCGAGTGTGGCTGCCTCTGGTGTGGGGTTGTCCCCGTTTGCCGGACACGTGGTTTTCACGCGGCGTGGGCCGTGCGTGTTTCGGCGGGGGTCCGGTGACCGTTTGTCGAATGTAGACGGTC
>NZ_VSRL01000088.1 GCF_012184385.1 Lentzea indica | reverse complement strand
CTATCGACCAACTGCCCCGAACACCGCACCCTGCCCGACCGACGTCCGATGCCGCGCCCGCCGCCGCCTTTCCGAAGGCATCGGACCCCGGCGCCCGCAACGGCAGGCCCGTCCTGATCGCCGCCGGCGTCAGCCTGCTCGCCGCGGGAGCCGTCTTCGCGGGTCAGTCCTCTACGGCGGCAACGCCGAGGTCGCGGGCCCCTCCTATCAGTACAACGGCGAGTTCGTCGGCAAGGACCGTGCGGTCGTCAACCACGTCGAACTCGGCAAGGTCGCGCCTGACGCACTGGCCCGCTGTGTCGCCGCCGCGAAGGCGCATCCGGACGCCGGCCAGTGGCAGACGATCGCCACCAGCCGCAAGGAGGGCACGACGCTCACCGCGTTCCGCGGCCCGACCGGCGTGTTCTTCTGCGCGAGCACCGCGACCACCACCACGATCTCCGAACCGAACCCCGTCAAGATCGACGAGGGCACGCGCAAGGTGAAGATCTTGTTCACCTCGCCGACCGGCGCGCTGGCGGGCCTGGTGTCGCCGGACGTGAAGTTCCTCAGCCTGTCCACGATCAGCGAGCCGGGCTGGAACAACACCGCGCCCGCCCTGGTCGAGGGCCTCTTCCTCGCCCCGAGCGGCTACCTGCACGCCGAGAACGGCTCGCGGTCGCTGGTCAACGGCCGGGAGTCGACCGTGCGCGGCGTGCCGAAGCCGACCCCCGCGATCACCGATCGCCCGCAGCCACCGGCCGACCGCAGCACCCCCGACGCCCAGAAGTTCGGGGAGTGCCTGCGCGACCGGCCGGTCCCGGACGCCGACCAGTTCGCGCACACCCTCACCGTCCGGCTCAGCGCCGACAGCACGGTCAGGGTCGGCCGGTTCGGTGACCTGCTGCTGCACTGCGTGGACACCGGCGAGCCGCTGCGCGGCAGCGTGACCGACCTCGAAGACCTGGAGGAGGTCCGCGGCACCACCATCGCGTCGCTCGCCGCTGCCTACGACTTCAAGCCGCGGAAGGCGGACGAAGAAGGGGAGGTGGACCACATGGCCAGCTCGACCTTCGCAGCCGTCGGCCTGGTCACCGACCCGCGCGTCGCGTCGATCACCTACACCCGGCCGGGCATGGCCGACGTGCCTGCCTCCGTCGGCAACGGCACGTTCGTGCTGGCCGCACCGCTGATCGACCGGCACCCCGACGCACGCGTGGTCGTGCGGGACGCCGCCGGCACGGTGCTGGAGACGATCAAGCCCAAGGACGTGCCGTAAACGAGTGGACAGCAGCGTCAGGATTTCGGTTGTGGAGACCGAACGCCTGACGCTGCGCCCGCTCGGGCCGTCCGATGTGGACGAATTGCGCGAGCTGCACGCCGACCCCGAGGTCATGAGGTTCCTCGACCCCGAGCCGGTCGAGCACTTCCTCGGCGACAGCTTCTACGCCGCCCACGAGAAGGAAACCAGCAGGTTCGTCGGCTGGTTCGAGTTCAAGCCCGTCGGCGACGGCGTGGCCGAGCTCGGCTACCGGCTGCACCGCGCGTACTGGGGTCTCGGGTACGCCGCCGAAGGCGGCAAAGCCCTGATCGAACGCGGTTTCACCACCGGCGGAGTCCAGCGCGTCGTCGCGACCACGATGTTCGTCAACGCCGGCTCGCGTCGCGTCATGGAGAAGTGCGGGCTGCGGCACGTCCGCACGTTCCACGTCGACTGGGACGAACCGCTGCCCGGCAGCGAACACGGTGAGGTCGAGTACGCCCTGACTAAAGAGCAGTGGCAGTCAGCGTGACCGGGATGTTGCCGCGCACGGCCGCCGAGTAGGGACACGTCTGGTCCGCGGCGTGCAGGAGCTTGCGCAGCCGGTCCGGGTCGAGGCCCGGCACGCCCACGGTGAGGCGCACGGCGAGACCGTAGTCGTGCTCGGTGGTGCCGAGGTCGACCTCGCAGGTCACCTGGGCGGCGGTGGCGTCCACGCCGTGCTCGGCGGCGACCTCGGCGAGCGCACTGGTGAAGCACGCGGCATAACCGGCGGCGAAGAGCTGTTCGGGATTGGTGGTGCCGGGAGTCTTCTTACGCGGCGGGGCGAGACGCACGTCCAGCCTGCCGTCGTCGGTGGTGACCGTGCCGGCGCGGCCGCCCTGCGCGTGCGCGGTGGCGGTGTAGAGAACTTTGGTCAGCTCGGTCGTCATGGCCGGTGAGCTTAGGGGGAACGGTATGTGGCAGACGGATTCAGTCGATCTGGACGCCTACTTCGCGCGCACGGGGGCGTCGTCGGACAGCTCGCTGACGGAGTTGCACGAGGCGCATGTGCGCGCCATCCCGTTCGAGAACATCGACGTGATGCTCGGTCTCGTGCCGTCGCTGGACCTCACCGACATCCAGGCCAAACTGGTCGGACGGCGCCGTGGCGGCTATTGCTACGAGCACCAGCTGCTGTTCACCGCCGTGCTGGAACGCCTCGGCTACACGGTCAACAGGCGAATGAGCCGCGTGATGACCGGACCGCGTACGCACTTCATGTCGATCGTCGACGGCCACCTCGTCGACGTCGGCTTCGGCGCCGGGATGCTGCACCCGATGCCACTGGCCGACGGCGCGGTCGTGGACCAGGCAGGGTGGCCACACCGGTTGCGTCGCGAGGATCGTCGGTGGGTGCTGGAGAAGCAGTCCGCGGACGGCTGGGACCTGATGCACGCGTTCGAGGACGATGTCGAGCAACGGCCCATCGACTACATGATGGCCAACTACTACGTCGCCACGCACGAGCGCTCGCCGTTCAGTCGCCAGCTCGTCGTCATGCGGCTCGAACCGGGCCTGAGCCGCCGTCTGGTCGGCTCGACGCTCACCATGGAGCACGCGGGCGAAAAGCCTGAGATTTCTCAGGTTGAGGACCTCGCGAAAACCCTGGAATCGCTGGACATCACGCTTACCGACGGGGAGCTGAGTCACATCAGCTCAACTTTGGGAACACCCGTGGAAGCGCGTTCGTAGTACCAGGTGTAGGGGATCGCACTTCGGAGGTGTTGCACATGACCACCGCGACTCCGTTCGCCACAGGAGCCAACGCCAGGGTCAACGCTCTGCCCACGCCGCCCACGGGCTGGCCGATCGGCTCGTACGGCACCTACGAAGAGGCGCAGCGAGCCGTCGACCACCTGGCGGACAACGACTTCCCGGTCGCCGACGTCACCATCGTCGGTGTCGAGCCGATGATCGTCGAACGTGTCACCGGCCGCCTGACCTGGGGCCGCGTCCTCGGTGCCGGCGCCGCGTCGGGTGCCTGGTTCGGTCTGTTCGTCGGTCTGCTGCTGGGCCTGTTCTCCACCGGCGGCGCCCTCGCCCCGATCATCACGGGCCTGGTCGTCGGTACGGTCTTCGGCCTGGCCGGCGCGGCCGTGCGGTACTCGGCCCAGCGCGGTCGCCGCGACTTCGCCTCGACCACCCAGCTCGTGGCCGGTCGCTACGACGTGCTGAGCGACCCGCGCAGCGCCGAGCGCGGCAAGGAAATGCTGACCAGCCTCGCCTGGCGTTCAGCCTGAGAAAACCAGCTCCCACCACACGAAAGGGGCGGCAGGCCTTCGGGCCTGCCGCCCCTTTCTCCTGTGTGGGCTCCTTTCGCGTCGGCTGAACGAGGACGTGCACTCGCTCATTCACCCGGAGGAGATCGCTGCCGCGACCTCGCGAACCCGGCGCGCCACACCCCTCGCAGAACCGCGGGTTCCGGATGACCCGCGACGCCTGCGCGAGAGTGAGGACGCGGTCTCGGCCTTGTGCCGAAGTTGGCGTCGATGATCGCCTCGAACTCCGCGCTCACCCACGCCGGATCGGCGCACACCAGGTCCGCGAAAGCCCTCTCGCTGGTCCTCAGCACCTCGTGTCACTCCTCGCAGAAGAGCTACCAGGTACAGATTTTTTGTAGCGCTGACTGTAGATTATGTCAAGCATCAACTTGAGGGAGTGTGCGATGCCGCTGAGTGACCTCGACGACGAGGACTACCCCGCCTACACGACCGGGCGGGCGGCCGAGCTGCTCGGCGTGCAGCAGGCGTTCCTGCGCAGCCTCGACGCCGCCGACGTGCTCGCCCCGCACCGTTCCGAAGGGGGTCACCGGCGTTACTCCCGCAGGCAGCTCGGCATGGCGCAGCGCTACCGGGTGCTGTTCGACGACGGCCACCCGCTGGTCTCCGCGGCACTGATCGTGCAGCTGGAAGACGACCTCGCGGCGGCGAACGCCAAGGTCGCGGTGCTGCAGGCCCGTCTCGGCGAGAACTGACCGGCATTTCCGTACGTCATACGGTATTGTTTCCGTATGGCCTACGGAAATGAGGTGGACGAGTGGCGGCCGAACGCAGTGGCGGGGGAGACCCCGCCAGGACGATCGCGCTGCTCTGGCGCAGGCCGCCGGAGCCGAAGCCGGTCGGCAGGAAGGCCAAGGTGAGCGTCGACCAGATCGTCACCGCGGCGATCGCGGTGGCCGACCGCGAGGGGCTCGGCGCGATGTCGATGGCCCGCGTCGCGCAGGAACTGACCGTCGGCACGATGTCGCTCTACACGCACGTGCCCGGCAAGGCCGAGCTGATCGACCTGATGGCCGACACCGTGCTGCAGGAACGCGACCTCACGCCCGAGGGAACGTGGCGCGAGCGCGTCAAGCACTACGCCGACCGCACACGCGCGGTCTACCAGGCACATCCGTGGATGCGCGACGTGTCGATGGTGCGCCCGCCGCTCGGACCGGGTCTGATGGACGGTCAGGAGTTCGTGCTGGCCGCGCTCGCTGACTCCGGGCTGGAGCCGCGGCACGTGACGGTGGCACACGTGGCGATCGAGGGGTTCGTGCACGGTGCGGCCGCGTCCGAAGTGGACGATCAACAGCTGGAGCGGACGACCGGCGAGTCCGGTGACTCGTGGTGGGGCGCGCGGCAGGTGTTCTGGGACGACTACTTCGACGTCGAGCGCTATCCGACGATGACCAACCTGTGGAACGCCGGTGCCTACGACACCGACGGCACGCTCGCGGACACCATGCGGAGCTCGTTCGACTACGGGCTGGAGAAGTTGCTGGACGGAATCGAAGGGGGCATGCGATGACGATCCTGGTGACCGGTGCGACGGGCACCGTCGGCCGGTTGGTGGTGCGCGGTCTGGCCGGACGCGCCGCCGTGCGGGCGATGACCCGCGACCCGGCCAAAGCCGATCTTCCGGTGGAGGTCGTGCGAGGCGACCTCGACGACCCGGACGGCATCCCGTTCGACGGCGTCGAGAAGCTGTACCTGTTCGTGCACCCGCCGACCGCGCGGGAAGTGGTGCAGCGAGCGGTGAAGGCCGGCGTGCGCAGGATCGTGACGCTGTCGTCGGGCGCGGTGACCTACGGCTACGACACCAGCCACCACCTTCCGGTCGAGCAGGCCGTGGAGGCGTCCGGCGTCGAGTGGACCCACCTGCGGCCCGGCGAGTTCGCGGCCAACAAGATCGACCTGTGGGGGCCGTCGATCCGTGCGGACGGCACGGTCGTGCACCCGAACCCCGACGAGTACGGCCAGCCGATCCACGAGGCCGACATCGCCGACGTGGCGGTCAAGGCGCTGCTGGAGGACGGGCACGCGGGCAAGGCCTACAACCTGTCCGGCCCGCCGCAGCTCACCCAGCGGGAGATGGCCAAGGCGATCGGCGAGGCGATCGGTCGCGAGCTGCGGTTCGTCGACGTGACGACGGAAGAAGCGCTCGCCTACTACGTGAGCGTCGGCTGGCCCGAGGAGATCGCCCGCTACATCCTGGGCGTGGGTGGCTACGAGGGCGGCGACCCGGACGACTTCGCCGACTACGAGTTCGTGGTGTCGCCGGACTACGAGACCCTCACCGGCAGGCCGTACCGGACGTTCGCGCAGTGGGCGCGTGATCACACGGCCGACTTCACCGCCTGATCACCCGTCGATTTCGGCACCTCCTCGTTCGACGTCCCTGCAAGGGGAGACCGAACGAGGAGGCCCGGTGCGGTTCATGGTGTTCGTCAGGAGCCCGAAACCGTTGGCAGCACTGCACAGGGACTCGTTGCTGCGCGCGGGCGTCCTGCTCGACGCCGGAGACCTGGTACCCGAGGCGTACGGGGTGTCCGGGTACTGGCTGATCGACGTCCGCAGCAGGGAAGAAGCTGTGGAACGGGTACGGCGCATCCCCCTTCCGGCGTGCGTCGTGGAAATACGGGAGGTGGCTGTGGTCTGATGCCCCCATGGGGGCTACCACCTCGGTGCGACGCACCATCGACGCGGTCTGGCGGATGGAGTCGGCGAAGGTCATCGCCGCGCTCGCCCGATACACGCGTGACGTCGGCCTCGCCGAGGAGATGGCCCAGGACGCGCTGGTCGCGGCGCTGGAGCAGTGGCCGGACGAGGGCGTGCCGCGCAACCCCGGCGCGTGGCTGATGACGACGGCGAAGCGGCGGGCGATCGACCAGATCCGGCGGCGCGAGAACTTCAACCGCAAGGTCGAGGAGATCGGGCGCGACGTCCAGGAGGCGACACCGGACGCCAGTGAGGGCATCGAGGACGAGATCGGCGACGACCTCCTGAGCCTCATGTTCACCGCCTGTCACCCGGTTCTCGGCACCGAGGCGCGGGTCGCGCTGACGCTGAAGATGCTGGGCGGCCTGAAGACCGAGGAGATCGCCCGCGCGTTCCTGGTCAGCGACTCGACGGTCGCCCAGCGGATCGTGCGCGCCAAGAAGGCACTGGCCGACGCGGGTGTCCCGTTCGAGGTGCCGGAGGGCCCCGAGCTCGCGACCCGGCTGGCCAGCGTCCTCGAGGTCATCTACCTGATCTTCAACGAGGGCTACTCCGCCACCCAGGGCGACCACTGGATGCGCCCCGAACTCTGCGCCGAGGCGCTGCGGCTCGGCCGCGTGCTCGCCGAGCTGGCGCCGAAGGAGGCCGAGGTCCACGGCCTGGTCGCGCTGATGGAGATCCAGGCCTCCCGCTCCAAGGCCCGCACCGGCCCCGGCGGCGAACCCGTGCTGCTGCTCGAACAGGACCGCGGCAAGTGGGACTGGCTGCTCATCGGCCGCGGCCTCAAGGCCCTCGAACGTGCCGAGGCGCTCAATCAACCGCCGGGTCCCTACTACGTGCAGGCCGCACTGGCCGCGTGTCACGGTCGCGCGCGCAAGGCCGAGGACACCGACTGGCAGCGCATCGCCACGCTCTACCAGGTGCTCGCCCAGATCTCGCCGTCCCCGATCGTCGAGCTCAACCGGGCGGTGGCGCTGTCCATGGCCTACGGTCCCGCCGCCGGCCTCGCCCTGGTCGACGAGATCGCGGGCGAGAAGGCGTTGCAGGGCTACCACCTGCTGCCGAGCGTGCGCGGCGACTTCCTCCTCAAGCTCGGCCGCAACCAGGAGGCGAAGGCCGAGTTCGAGAAGGCCGCCGCCCTCACCCGCAACGAACGTGAGAAGACGTTGCTGCTCGAACGTGCCGCGGCCTGCGACTAGGTCAGCGCGAGCTTCACGCCGAGCGCCGCGAACGAGGCGGCGAAGCAGCGCCGCAGCCACACCATCACCCGCGGCCGGGACAGGACCTGGTCGCGCATCGACGCGGCGAAGAGCCCGTACACGACGAAGCCCGCGAACGTCAGCGCCATGAACACCGCGCTCAGCTGCATCATCTGCGCCGGGGTGGTGGCGAACTGCGGCAGGAACGCCACGAAGAAGATCGTCAGCTTGGGGTTCAACACGTTCAGCAGCACGGCGTTGACGATGATCTTCGTCGCCGATACCTGCGGTGTGTCAGCGGAGACCACAAGCTCGCTCTTGTCCCGCAACGTGCTCCACGCAAGGAACACCAGGTAGGCGACGCCGAGGTACTTCACGATCTCGAACGCCAGCGCGCTCGCGTGCAGCAGTGCCGCCAGACCGGTGACAGTGGCGACCACCTGCGGCACGATGCCCAGCGTGCAGCCGAACGCGGCGATCACGCTCGCCTTGCGGCCGTGCGCGAGACCGGCCGACAGCGTGTACAGCACACCGGTGCCGGGTGTGGCGACCGCGATCAACGTCGTGATCAGGAAAACGAGGCTCATGCCGATCACTGTGCCGTCAAAGCGGTCCAGAAAGCAGAGCCAAAACTCGTTCTCAAAGTTGGACCACTTCTGATGTCGAAGCGCAGGCGACGGCTCCGTCCCAGGGGCACGAGCAACAGAGGAGACACTCAAAATGGCGATCAAGAGCATGCACCACGTCGGCGTGACGGTCACCGACCTGGCGGCCGCCGTCGCGTTCTTCCAGGAGCTCGGCATGGAGCTGGAAGGCAAGATGCACATGGAGGGCGCGTTCGTCGACGGCGTCATCGGACTCGACGGCTCCCGCAGCGAGATCGCGATGATGCGCACCCCGGACGACCGGTACCGGATCGAGCTCAGCGAGTTCCAGACCCCGCAGAGCATCGACGGCAGCGCGCGCTCTCCGATCCACGCACTGGGGCTGCGGCACATCGCGTTCGTCGTGGACGACCTCGACGACACCCTCGACCGCCTCCGGCCGCACGGCGCCGAGGTGGTGAAGAACGTCGAGACCTACCAGGACATCCTGCGGACCTGCTACGTCCGCGGCCCCGAGGGCATCCTCATCGAGCTGTGCGAGTACTTCAGCTGAGCGCCCGTGCGTAGGCCGTGGGGGAGACGCCGACGGTCTGGGTGAAGTCCCGCACGAGGTGGGCCTGGTCGCTGTATCCCAGATCAGCGGCCAACCGTGCCCACTCCACTTCGGACTCCGCACGCTCCAACGCCTCGTGGATCCGGTACCGCAGGATGACCCACTTCGGGCTCACACCGACGTAGTCCGCGAACAGCCGTTGCATCGTCCGCACCGAAACACCCTCGGACCGCGCGAAGTCGGAAACCTTCCGGATCTCCCGGTTCTCGCGGATCCGCTGCACCAGGTCCATCGCCAGCGTCGCCTGCGGATCAGGCTCCGGGCCCATCGCCAGCAGGAAGGCATCGAGCGTGGCGACCCGCTCGTCTTCGTCCTCCACGTCCAGCACCAGCGAGGACGGAACGTCGTTGAGCCGCACGTGCCGTCCGGTCCAGTGCGACACCGGCTCAGCACGAAAAGCCCGGAATCCGCCGGGCCGGAACTGGACGCCCGCAACGCGGATCCGCCCGTCCAGGACGCGGCTGAACAGCCCGAGCCCGACGCCGGCGATCTCCGGATGTGCGTACCCGTGCTCGAAGACGACGTTCACGGACGGATGCGGCACGACGTGTGTGGTGCACGGAGTGTCGAGCGTGCCGTCGATCAACCAGTAGTGCTCCAGGTACGGCTGCAACTCAGCGCACGGCAGGCGGCGGCGGAATCGCACGCGGGCGAAGAGCTCGCGCGCGTCCACGATCCCCCGAGTGTCACGACGCGGCCCTTGCACAGCGGAATCCTACGGTCAGCCGGACAGCCTGCCGGTGCGTTTCTCGTAGGACTCCAACGTGGCGAACGCCGGCTTCAACGCGAGGACCAGCGCGGTGAACAGGTTCCAGCGCGGGTTTCCCCGCGTCTCCATGACGTGTGTGAGTGTCGGCGTCCAGTCCTCGGCGAAGGTGATGACCGCCTGCAGGGCCTCTCGCCGGTAGGAGGCCAGCCAAGTCGGCGCCGCCGGCAGCCGTGGCGATTCCTGGCTAATCCGCTGGTACTCGGCGCGATCCATCGCGGGAACGAAGAGGATCAGCCGGTGCGGTGGCAGCGTCCGCATCGCTTCGGCCAGCTCCCACATCGTGCCCTCGCTGGACCCGAGGGTGAGCATCGTCAGCCGGGACCGCTGCATCAATCGGCGCACCGGCTCCTGCCACGCCTCGTCGGAGGAACTGGGCAGGTACATGCGCACCGCGCCCACGTGCGGCAGCCGCTCACCCGGTGCGCCGACCGCGACCAACGGCCCGACCGGCGCCAGGACGTCGGCGATGTGTTCCTCCGCGGAACGCCCGGACAGCACGAACCCCAACAGACCGCCCTGCATACCCGGCAGCGGTACTTCGTGGAGGGCTTTCTGCCGTTCGTCGGCCTCGAACGACCGCAGGTACAGCACGAACGAACCGGCGTTGAGGTGCCGGTGGGAGGCGATGAGGCGGGCGCGGTGTCGCCGCGCCCGCAGGAACGTCCTCCTGCCCTGGGTGAACACGAACCCGCCGAGGATCATCACCGACAACGCGACGAAGGTCTCCCACCACGCACGTCCGACGGGCTTCATCATCACGGACAGCCCGCCGAGCGTCAGCAACAGCCCGACGAGGCAGCAAAGCCATGCCGCGACCCACAGCACCGACCCCAGCCAGCCGTCGTCGCGCATCGGCGACGACAGGAGCTCCCGTGCCTGCCGGGTGCGGGCGAGCCGCAGCACCCGGCCGCCGTAGAGGATCACGAACATCCCGGTGACACCGATGAGGAACCCGTTCGGCTCCACCCAGTCGGGAGTCAGGTCGGGCCGTTGCTGCACCAGCAGGGGAACGGTCGCGGCCGCGAGACCGGCCAGCACCACCAGCAAACCGAGCACCCGCAACCTCGTCTGGCGGGGCCGGGTGAGGCCGCCTGCTCCGGTCGCGGGTGCCGGCTCGGGCTCGCGGAACTCCCAATAGCCGCTCCAGCTCAGCCGTGCGCCCTGCTGCGGCAGCCACAGCGCCATGCCGCCGAGCAGCGTGGCCAGCGGGACCACGTAGATCCACCACTGCTGCCACCACTGCGGGAACTCCCGGTCGCCCAGCCACGGGATGGCGATCATCAGCCCGAGCAGCAGGAGCGGGTACACGGTCTGGAACAGCAGCCCGAGCAGCTGCTGGCGCACCCGTCGTTCACTGAGTCCGGTGAGCGCCAGCATCGCCACGGCCGAGATGAGCACCATCCGCAGTACCGAGACCGGCGACAAATCCATGGCCGATCATTGTGCCGACGGGCGATCAACGGTGGCGCGTTTCTTCAATCCATCACCCGAATCGACGCCTAGCGTCAGCGGCATGAAGCTCAGCGTTCTGCTCGACCGCGCCCGCGACCACGCGTTGCCCGTCATCGCGAACATCGGCGACGACGACCTGACCAAGCCCACCCCGTGCGCCGACTACGACGTCCGCGCCCTGCTCGACCACCTGCTGCACGTCGTCGTGGAGTTCCAGAAGCTCGCCGCGAAGCAGGACGGCGACTTCAGCCACACCCCGTCCTACCCGGACTGGCGTGCCCAGTACCCGGCCGAGACGGCGAAGCTCGTCGAGGCGTGGGGACAGCCGGGCGCAACGGAGGGCATCTCCGGCAGCATGCAGATGCCCGCGGAGACCGTCGGCGGGATGGCGCTGCTCGACCTCACCATCCACGCCTCGGACCTCGCCCAGGCGACCGGCCAGCGGTTCGAACCCGACGCCGAGGTGCTCACCGAGGTCACGAACCTCGTCGCCCAGATGGCACCGATGGCCCAGGAGTGGAAGGTGTTCAAGGCGCCCGCCGAGGCACCGGCCGACGCGTCGCCGTTCGAGCGGCTCCTGGCGACCACCGGCCGCGACCCGCGCTGGAGTGCTTGACTGGGTCCATGCTGACCATCGGGATGCTCGGCGGGATGAGCTGGGAGAGCAGCGCCGAGTACTACAGGCTCGCGAACGTGCTCGTGCGGGAACGCCTCGGCGGCCTGCACTCGGCGAAGGTCGTGCTGCACTCTGTGGACTTCGCCGAGATCGAGCGCATGCAGGTCGAGGGCAGGTGGGACGACGCGGGCAAGGCTCTCGCCGAAGCGGCCACGAGTCTGCAGGCGGGCGGCGCGGACTTCCTGGTGCTGTGCACCAACACCATGCACAAGGTGTTCGACGAGATCCAGGCCGCCGTCGGCATCCCGATGATCCACCTCGGCGACACCACCGCCGATGCCATCAAGAAGGCGGGGCTGACCACGGTCGGCCTGCTCGGCACCGGGTTCACCATGGACCAGCCGTTCTACCGCGAACGCCTGGAGTCGCACGGTCTCACAGTCCTGCTGCCGTCCACAGAGGACCGCGAGACCGTGCACCGGATCATCTACGACGAGCTGTGCCTCGGCGTCGTCCGCGACGAGTCCCGCCGCGCCTATCAGGACGTGATCGCACGGTTCGAAGGGGCAGAAGGCGTCATCCTCGGCTGCACCGAGATCGAGCTCCTGCTCACCCAGGACGACGTGCCGCTTCCGGTGTTCCCGACCACCCGGCTCCACGTCGAGGCCGCTGTCGAGCGCGCGATTCTGCCCGACAATCGCGGAACCCCAACGCAATCCTCGCGTTGATTACTGCTGACTGGTGGAGGCACTGAATTTGCAGCAGGCCTTTGACCAGCTACGCCTGTTCGCCGGATGCCTGCGACGACACGCCGGCCACGGCTTGCCATGCTTTCACGTCGGCAGATGGCAGCGCAGCTGTCACCGTCCCACGTGCAGTGATGATGGAGCCCGCCATAGCTGTAGCCGCTGCCAGAGCAAGCGTTGCGTGAACCTGCGCAATGGCGAGGTTCGAGACCTCTGCCGCTTCGCCCGGCTCAATGTCATCAGCCTTGGCCGCTGCGAGGAACTCCTGGGCTGCCGCGTAGTGCTCGGGACCGTTCATTCCGAGCACCCTAAGTCACCACCGCCAGAGCACAAGATCAAGCAGGCCCGACCCGAGGGCCCTTGCCGACTGATCGGCTCTGAAGGAGCGCCGGGTCAGGCCAGGAGCGACTCGAGGAGCTGACGCAGCACGGTGAGCTGCGCGCGCATGTGGCCGTTGTCGCCGGTCGAGCGGCACAGGAGGAACGCTCCTTCGAACGTGACGAAGACGTGGTCGGCGAGCGCGTCGGTGTCGATGTCATGGCCCGGCCGGCGCTGGTCGAGCGCGGCGCGGAGCATCGTGGACAGCGTCGTGCGCCAGGCGGTGATGGCCTCCACGATCTGCTTGGACGTGCCCGCGTCGGCCAACTGCCGCTCGGTGAGGATCGAGACGTAAAGGCAGCTCGACTGCGCGCTCATCAGCTCGTCGGCGTCGTCCTCGAAGACGCGCACGAATGCGATCACCTGTTCCGCCGGGTCGTCGGTCGCTGCCCTGGCGCGGGCGACCGCGTCGTCGAGGTGCGCGATGTCGGCGGCGGCGTAGCGGGCCACCAGTGACCTGGCCAGGTCGAGCTTGGAGTCGAAGTGGTGGAAGAACGAGCCCTTCGACGTCCGCGACTCGGCGATCACCTGGTCGACCGTGGTCGCCGCGTAGCCGTTCTCGATGACCAGCCGCTCGGCCGTGTCGAGGATCCGCTGTCTGGTCGCTGTTCCGTCTCTGGGCACGAACTCACTTGTACCAGACCAAGCAGTCTGGTAGGAACCAGACCAACTAGTCTGGTACCGAGTGAGGGATGAAGCCATGGAGCGATTACGACGCGTGGTCACCGACGGTGGCCTGGAAACCGACCTGATCTACCACCACGGAGTGGACCTGCCGTACTTCGCCGCGTTCCCGCTGGTGGAGACCGTCGAGGGGCGCGAGCTGCTGACCGCCTACTACGACGACTACGCGGCGATCGCCGAGTGGGCCGGCGCGAGCCTGATGCTGGAGTCACCCACCTGGCGAGCGAGCGGCGACTGGGGCGCACTGCTCGGCTACTCCGCTGCGGCGCTGGCACGGGCCAACGAGGCGGCGATCACCATGCTGGCCGGCCTCCGCGACCGGTACGCGGTGCCTGAGATCCTGATCGGCGGCTCGATCGGCCCACGCGGCGACGGCTACCGCCCGGACTACGTCGCGAACCCGGACGCGGCGGCGGACTACCACCGCCCGCAGCTCGAGGCGTTCGCCAGGGCCGGCGCCGACCTGGCGACCGCGTACACGATGACTCACGTCGAGGAGGCGATCGGCATCGTCCGCGCCGCCCGCGACACCGGCATCCCGGTCGCGATCTCGTTCACGGTCGAGACCGACGGCCGCCTGCCGAGCGGCGACCTTCTCGGGCACGCGATCTCCGCCGTCGACGCGGCCGCGCCGCCTGACCACTACCTGATCAACTGCGCCCACCCGACCCACGTCGAGGCGGCACTGGCCGAGCCGGGCCCGTGGCGCGACCGCATCGAGGGCCTGCGCTGCAACGCGTCCACGAAGAGTCACGCCGAACTGGACGAGGCCACCGAACTGGACGATGGCGACCCGGCACAGCTCGCCTCCGACCAGGACCGCCTGCGGCCACAACTGCCGAACTTGTCGATCATCGGCGGCTGCTGCGGCACCGACGCACGCCACGTCGCGAGCCTCTGGCACGCCGCCCGGCCGACCCCGGTTTAGAGCCATTTCTGTGAATATGTGATGTGATCCACGCCGCAACGCGAACACGGTGAGAACTGTCTTAGTCACTGAGGGCTAACACCTCCACAGTGAACCAGGGGAGTTCGCGTTGAAACGATCACACATCGCCGCAGGACTGACGGCCGCCGTGGTTGCCGCCACGACGGCCGTTCCTGTTTCTGCGGCACCGGAACAAGAAGTGCGTGCCGACGGGCTGACCACCAAGGTCACGCTCATCACCGGCGACGAGGTCACCGTCGCCGGCGGCAAGATCCAGGCCAGAGCGGCCAAGGGCAGGGAGAACGTCGGCTTCCGGACGTTCAAGGACCCGCGGGGCGACCTGCACGTCATCCCGCTCGACGCCCAGGCCCGGCTCAACTCCGGCGAGCTCGACGAGCGGCTGTTCGACGTCTCGCTGCTGGCCAGATCCGGCTACGACGACGCGTCCAGCAAGACCATTCCGCTGATCGTGCAGGGGCAGGGGATCAGCGGGGCCGGCGCCGAGTCGTTGCCGAGCATCGGCGCGCGTGCGGTCACGGTCGACAAGAGCGGCGGGTTCTGGGCCGGTGTCCGGGCGGCGGGCACCGGAAAGATCTGGCTCGACGGCAAGGTGACGGCGTCACTGGACCGCAGTGCCGCGCAGGTCGGCGCGCCGCAGGCGTGGGAGAAGGGCTTCACCGGCAAGGACGTCACCGTCGCGATCCTCGACACCGGCGTCGACGAGACCCATCCGGACCTCGCGGGCGCCGTCGTGGAGTCGAAGAACTTCAGCGACAGCGACACGACCGACGACCGCATGGGCCACGGCACGCACGTCGCCTCGACCGTCACCGGCGACGGCAGGTACAAGGGCATCGCGCCCGACTCGAAGATCGTCAACGGCAAGGTCCTCGGCGACTACGGCGGCGGCCGCGAGAGCGACATCATCGCCGGCATGGAGTGGGCCGCGACCAAGGCCAAGATCATCAACATGAGCCTGGGCAGCTCGTGGCCCGACGAGGGCACCGACCCGATGTCGCTGGCGCTCAACCGGATCACCGAGCAGACCGGTGCGCTGTTCGTGGTCGCCGCGGGCAACTCCGGTGGTCCGATCGGCTCGCCAGGGGCCGCCGACGCGGCCCTCACCGTCGGCGCCGTGGACCGTGACGACAAGCTCGCCGACTTCTCCTCGCGCGGCCCGCGCTGGGTGAACAACGCGGTCAAGCCCGACATCACCGCGCCGGGCGCCGACATCGTGGCGGCCAAGGCCAAGAACGGCCAGATCGGCACGCCCGTCGGTGACGCGCACGTCGCGCTGTCCGGCACGTCGATGGCCACGCCGCACGTGGCGGGCGCGGCGGCGATCATCGCCTCCAAGAACCCGCAGTGGAAGGCGGAGGACATCAAGGCCGCGCTGATGAACAGCGCCAAGCCCAACCCGTCGCTGAGCATCTACGACCAGGGCGCCGGACGTCTCGACGTCGGCCGTGCCGTGTCCACGGCGGTCTCCACCAACCACGGCAGCCTCACTCTGGGCACCGCGCAGTGGCCGCACGACGACGACAAACCCATCACGCAGAAGCTGACCTACCGCAACAACGGCACCACGCCCGTGACGCTCGACCTGAGCGTGGCGGACGTGAAGCCCGCCGCGAACGGCCTGCTGAGCGTCTTGCCGTCCAAGCTGACCATCCCGGCGGGCGGCACCGCGGACGCCACGGTCACTGCGGACACCCGCGCGAGCGTGCCGGACGCGGTCTACGGGGCGGCGATCCTGGCCTCCGACGGCACCCGCACGCCGGTCGGTGTCGTGAAGGAGGTCGAGAGCTACGACGTGAAGCTCACGTTCCTCGACCGCAACGGCAAGCCGACGCCTGACTACCAGTACCGGTTCGTCGACGTGAACCAGCCGAAGGCGCACTTCCGGTTCGACCCGTCGGGCACGCTCGTGCAACGTCTGCCGAAGGGGACGTTCTTCCTGGACGGGTCCATCTACACGCGCGATGCCGATCCGACGAAGCGCGGCACGATGACCGCGCTGACCGAACCGGCGATCGAGATCACCGGCAACACCGACATCGTGTTCGACGCGCGGCAGGCCAATCAGCCGTCCATCGCGGTCGAGCAGAAGGACGCCGCGCCGGCGACCTCCGAGCTCGGGTTCGACATGCGGGCCAACTGGGGTCAGACCGGCGGCACCTGGATCCTGAACAACTTCGAGGGATTCCTCGTCCGCCCGTCGAAGACGTCGTGGCCGAAGTTCCAGTTCTACGCGCAGTCGGTGATGGCCAAGCCGGACGGCAACGGCCGCTTCGACGGCAGCCTGTACCAGTACCACGTGCGGATCTCCGAGAAGACCCGCGTGCCGGAGAACGTCCAGCGGGCGGTGAAGGACTGCGAGCTGGCCAAGGTCGACTCGGTCACGCACGCCCGCGTGCCGGGCTCGGTCGGCCAGCGCGACAACGGCGCCTCTGGCCCGTTGCCGTTGCGGCTCAAGGAGTTCTACACGCCCGGTGTGGAGTGGTCCGGCTCACTGACCGAGTTCACGAAGCTCGGCGAGTACCCGAGCCTCGGCTACCAGTACTCGGCCGTGCCACGCGTCTTCAAGCTCGGCCGCACCACCACCGAGCACTGGAACAGCGCCGTCTACGGCCCCGGCGTGCCGAACGACCCGCGGTACGTGCGGTTCGCCGGACGCGTGGGCAACCAGCTGCGCGTGGACATGCCGTTGTACAGCGCGGAAGGCATGTTCGGCGGCAGTGCAGAGAAGACCGGCCGAACCGTCGTGACCCTCGACGGCAAGGTGATCTCCGACCAGCCCGCCTCCGGCTACGCCAACCTGCCGAACATGCCGGCGGAGAAGAAGCGCTACCAGGTGCACACCGAGACGACCCGCGACACGCAGTCGTCGCAGGTCACCGCGGACTGGTCGTTCACGTCCGAGTTCGTCGCGGGTGAGGAGTACAAGCCGGTGCCGCTGCTCGCGGTCCGGTTCTCGCCCCGGCTCGACGAGCACAACCGGGCCGGCAAGGTCGTCACCGTGCCGATCACGGTGGAGCGCAACGGAACGGGCAAGGTCACCGACATCAAGGACCCCGCGGTGCAGGTGTCCTACGACGAGGGCAAGACGTGGAAGCCGGTGCCGCTGCGCAAGACCCGCGGTGGCTGGCAGGTCACGCTGATCCATCCGCACGGCGCCAAGAACGTGTCGTTCAAGGCACGGGCGGCGGACGCGGGCGGTGAGGTCCAGCAGACCATCATCCGCGCGTACGACCTCAAGTGACGGCGTGAGGGGCCGGGGTTCCCGGCCCCTCACCGCTACTTCTGGTACGGAGCCAGAGTTTCGGGGTCCACGTCGGGCGCACCCATGACCGGGTGGACCTCGATCGGCTGGTTGAGGATCTTCCCGCCGGGACCGGGGCACGCCGAGCACTTGCGAGCGACCTCGAGCAGCCGTTCGTGGCTCTCGACGTCCACCACCCAGTACCCGGCGATGACCTCCTTGGACTCCGCGAACGGCCCGTCGACGACGATCGGCGGGCCGTCGGCGTCGTCGGACCCGCGCACCACGAACGCCCGCGCCGGTCTGCTCAGGCCCTCGGACTGCAGGACTCACCGGACGCGCGCAGCTCGGCGTCCAGGTCGCGCATGTAGGCGATCATGCGGTGCATGTCCTCGTCCGACCACGCGGCGAGACCTTCCCAGTCCTCCTGGCTGCCGCCGTAGCTGACCAGCATGTACTTCACTTCCACTCCCCACCGGTCGCGCGGGCCTTGATCTCCTGCACGGCCCAGCTGTTGCCGTCCGGGTCGTCGAAGAAGATGAACGACCCGCCGTCCTGTTCGTTCATGCGCACGATCTCGCCGACCTCGACGCCGCGCTCGATCAGCTGCGCGCGGGCCTTCTCCAGGTCGGAGACGACCAGCTGCACGCCCTTCAACGCGCCCGGCTCGCCTTTCACGATGCCCTTGCCCATCACGATCGAGCACGCGGAGCCGGGCGGCGTGAGCTGCATGATGCGGGTGTCCTCGTTGAACGTCGTGTCGTGGTCGACCTTGAAACCGAGCTGCTCGGCGTAGAAGTGCTTCGCCCGGTCCAGGTCCGACACCGGCACCACGATGACTTCCAGAGTCCAGTCCATGTCCTGTGTTCCTCTCAGCGGCTGCCTGCACGGACCCGTCGAAGTGCTCAGACGGTTTTCGACAAGGGGTCTCGGCCCACATACCCGAGCAGCCTGTCCTGCAGCGGAGCGTCCTCGGGCACCGGAACCTCGGCGCCGTAGACCTCGATGCCGGGACCGAACGCGCCGGGTGTGCGGAAGCGTTCCATCAGCTCCGGCGGCACGGACGTCGCGGCGGCCCAGAGGCGTTCCACGTCGGCGGCGGGGATGGTCTCGTCCTGGCCGGTGGCGCGGGCGAGGTCCCAGCCGTGCAGCACCAGGTCGTCGCTGACCACCTGGTCGATGTGGTCCTCCAGCGTCATCGGGCCGCCCGGTGTGGAGACCTCGCTCTTCGCCCGGTCCGACCCGAGCGCCGCTTCGACCTGGCGCCGGGCCTCGCGGAAGTCCGCCAACGGGCTATCGGTGCGGGGGATCTGCCGGCCGAGCATCACGCCGTGCATGTCGATGATGTGGTCCACCACCCCACGGGCGGTCCACTTGGCACACGGCGACGGGTTGTCCCACTGGTCCTCGCGTACCTGGGCGATCTTCGCCTCGAACGCATCCGCACGGGCCCGGTATCTGTCCGCGATCATGGCCTCACTCCTCGACTGCGCCGCCGATCTTGCGCAGATGCTCGCGGAACGTGAGCCCGCTCGCCAGGTACTCGCCGAACCGCAGCTGGCTGCGCAGGGACTCACCCTGCCGCACCCGCTCGGCTTGCGCGCGTTCGACGTCACGGATGCCCGCGGCCTTGGCGAGGACGGCGTCCACCTCCGACGCCGGCACGAACAGCACGCCGTCGTCGTCACCGAACACGACGTCATCGGACGTGACGGTCCACTGGCCGACCTCGGCCGTCGAGAGAGCCTCGGGCGCACGATCGCGCAGGCTCAACGGGCCGGTCGGGTTGGCGCCGAGGCTGAACACCGGCAACCCGATCGCCCGGATGTCCTGGGTGTCGCGGTGCAGACCCCAGATCACCACGCCGGCCAGACCGGCCTGACGGGCTTCGAGCACGATCAGGTCGCCCACGCAGGCCTCGTCCGTGCGGCCGTCGTTGTCGACGACGAGCACGTCGCCGGGCTCGCTGCGTTCGATGGCCTCCAGGAAGATGTCAACGCTGCCCGCGTGCCGTGCGGGCAGGACGCGACCGGACACCTTGGTGCCGGGGACGACCGGCGTCAACGTGGCCGTGCGGACCGGGATGTTCGCCCGGATGCAGGCGTCGGCCAGGTGCGCGGTGGTGAGATCCAGCTCAGCGAGATCTGTCTTGGCAAGATCTGTTGTGGGGAGATCCATGCGCACAGTCTTACGCCGCAACGCGCTCCTCGGCGGGGTCGGTCCGCAACACGCCGGCCGAGAACGCCGCGACCACGCAGAACGCCACCGGCAGCAGGAACGCGATGTTGAGCGGCACGACGTGCGTCATCCAGCCGATCACCCCGGGTCCGGCCAGCACACCGAGGTAGCCCAGCCCCGCCACGCGTGACACGTTGGCGGCGGCCGCACCGGGTTCCGCGTGCCCGGCCGCGCTGAACAGCTGCGGCACCGTGCCCGACAACCCGGCACCGGCGATCGCCCAGCCCACCAGCGCCAGCCAGATCCACGGTGAGAGCGCCGCGGTCGCGATGCCTGCCGCGCCGATCGCCGAGCCCCAGCGCAGCACCGCCACCGATCCGGCCTTCGCGGTGATCCGGTCGGCGAGCAGCCGTCCGATCGTCATCGTCGTCGCGAACGCGCCATAGGCCAGTGCGGCGATCTCCGGCGAGGCGTCGAGGATGTCCTGAAGGTGCAGCACGCTCCAGTCGTTCGCCGCGCCCTCGCTCAGCATCACCAAGCCCGCCAGCACCGCCATCACCCAGATCCGGCGCGGCACCTTGCGCTTGCCGGTCACCTGGACGTGCTGCTTGTCCTTCTCGTTGAGCAGGGCCTTCGCCGCGACGATGCTGACGACGACGCCGAGCACGGCCGCCGCGCCGAGTGTCGTGGCGGGGGAGAGCTCCCAGCTCAACGTGCGTGCGCCGGTCAACGCCGCCGCGACACCACCGAGCGACCACGTCGCGTGGAACGCCGACATCACCGGACGCTTGTAGTGCCGTTCCACCACCACGGCGTGCGCGTTCATGCTGACGTCCATCAGCCCGTTGCCGAGGCCGAAGATGAGAAGCGCCGCACCGAGCGTCCACTGCCCGACCGCCAGACCGGGCAGCAACGCCGACAGACTGCACAGCACGCCCCCGACCGGCACGACCAGCTTCACACCCACGCGGTCGGTGACCTTGCCGCCGATCCGCATGCCCACGAACGCACCCAGCCCGAGCAACAGCAGCAGGCGGCCGAGCTCGGCGTGGTCGATGCCCGTGCGCTGCTCGACCGTCGGGATGTGCACGAGCCACAGCCCGAGCAGGAACCCGTTGAGCGCGAAGTACGTGAAGGTGGCCACCCGCGCGGCCTTGAGAGCGTTCACATGCTTCACGCTAACGAACAAATCCAGTGTTTGAAAGCTTGAGTAACGAACACAACTCGTGTTCAATCACGGCCGTGTCCCGACTGAAGCAGATCACCGAGGCGGTCCGCGACGCCGGCTCCCTCGGCGTGGCGGACCTGGCCTCGCTGACCGGCGCCTCCGAGATGACCATCCGCCGCGACCTGGAAGTTCTCGCCGCCCAGGGCGTCCTGGAACGCTTCCGCGGCGGCGCCCGCAGCCTGCTCCTGCGCGGCTCCGAACCCCCGTTCGCGCTGCGCTCGGACGACAACACAGCCGCGAAGCGCCGCATCGCCACCGCCGTCGCCGGCCTGCTCGCGGACGGCGAGTCGGTCGTGCTGGACAGCGGCACCACCTGCCTCGAAGTCGCCCGCCTGCTGCACGACCGACGGCTGACCGTCATGCCGTTGTCGCTGCACGCCGTGAACGCGCTGTCGTCGTCTTCGTCTTTGACGCTGCTGGTTCCCGGTGGTCGTCCCCGTCCTGGCGAGCTGGCTCTGACCGGCCCTCTGACGCTGGCCTCCCTGGAGTCCTTGCGCTTCGACACCGCGGTGATCGGCTGCTGTGGCCTGTCGGCCGAGCAGGGCATGACCGCGTTCGATCTGGAGGACGCCTCGGTGAAACGAGCCGCCATCGCCTCGGCCAGGCGTGTGATCGCCGCCGTCGACGCGTCGAAACTGACCCGCACCGCGCTGGCGTTCGTGGCGCCGGTGTCCTCTTTGGACGCTGTGGTGACCGACGCGGACGGCGACGAGGGACTGACGGCCGCGGGCGTGACGGTGGTGACGGCATGATCGTGCTGTTCGACATGTTCGGGGTGATCGCCCGCGATCAGTCGGCCGAGGTCATGGCTTCGATGAGCACGTCGCCCTCGTTCTGGGAGGCGTACTGGGCGCACCGTCCCGCCTACGACCGCGGTGACGTGACGGCGGAGGAGTACTGGGCGCAGGTCGGCCACCCTCCGCTCGTCGAGAAGGACGTCGCGAGCTGGAGCCGGGTCGACTACAAGATGGTCGCGCTTCTGCACGAGCTGCACCGCGCCGGTCGGCGCATCGCCCTGCTGTCCAACATTCCCGAGGACCACGCGCGGTACTTCGAGCGCACCTACGCGTGGCTGGACCTGTTCGAGGTGCGCGGGTTCTCGTGCCGCATCGGTGCCGCGAAACCGGAGGCCGCGGCTTTCCGGTGGTGCCGGGACGCGTTGGGCGGCGGCGAGATCCTGTTCGTGGACGACAGGCTGGAGAACGTGCAGGCCGCAGAACGCGTCGGCATGCGCGGCCACCACTTCACGAGCATCGAGACTTTGCGGTCAGTGCTGCTCTGACATGCGTTCTGTACCACTGATACATAACGCTGGTATGCTCCACGTGTGAGCCCTCGGACCGCTGACCCCAGGCTGCGGACAACGCTGATCGAGACGGCCGCGCGCGTACTGGCCGAAGAGGGTCCGGCCGCGCTGACCAGCCGGCGGTTGGCCGCCGAGGTCGGCTCCTCGACGATGGCCGTGTTCAGCCGGTTCCAGAACATGGCGGAGATCCGCAGGGCGGTCCGGCAGGAGGGTTTCGTCCGCCTTGACGCGCGGCTCGACGCTTTGCCGGCCTCGGACGACCCGGTCGCCGATCTCGCGGCGGCCAGCGCGGTGTTCTTCGCGAGCGGCGTGGCGAACCCGCATCTGTACCGGGCGATGTTCCTCGACCCTCCTCCTGAGGACGACAACCTCGGCGCGGGAACGTTCGACCGGCTGGTTGCGCTGGTACGCCGATGCATCGCCGCCGGCCGCTTCCCGGCCGCACAGGAGTTCCAGGTCCCGGTCTGGGCGGCACAGTTGTGGAGCATGCGACACGGACTGGTCGTCATGACGGTTGCCCAGCTCCTGCCGCACGAACAGGTGCGGTTCGTCCTCGATGACATGACCTTTCGGCTGCTGGTTGGCTACGGCGACGACCCTGCTCGCGCCAGGCGATCGATCGAACAGGGGAACCGGGCCGCGGCCGCCGCCGATCCATCCTGAACGGAGAATCCAATGGGGTCCGACGGCACAGACAGAGAACGCCCCGGCGAGGGGGCAACGTTGTGGGAGCGCACCGGCGGCCTGACCGGGCTGGTCCAGTCGTCCCTGCCCGCCACGGTGCTGGTGATCGCCAACTCGTGGTGGGGTGTGTACCCGGCGATAGCCGCCGCCGTCGGCACGGGCGTGGTGGTCATGCTGGTGCGTGCGGTGCGCCGACAGCCCCTGCGGCCGGCGTTCGGCGGGTTCGTCGGCGTCGCGGTGGCCGGGTTCTTCGCCGCACGAAGCGGTGAGGCCAGGGACTTCTTCCTGGCCGACATCTGGTGGTACTTCGCGGCGTCCACCGTCCTGACCGTCTCGATTCTGCTCCGACGTCCGATGGTCGGCGTGGTCTGGAGCGCCGTGCAGGGGGTCGGCATGTGGTGGCGCCACGACCGCCCGTCGCTGCGGCGCTACGACATCGCCACCGCTGTGCTCGCGGCCGTGTTCGCGGCCCGGTTCGTCGTGATGCGAACGCTCTACGAGCACAACGAGGTCGGCTGGCTGACGGTCTCGAAGATTGCGATGAACTACCCGCTGTGGGCCGTCGCGCTGGTCGTCGTCGTGTGGGCCGTTCGCAGCGCGGACCACCGGATCGGCTACTGCCGCGACCGATCGACACCCGCGACTTCCGGCTAGGGCACGCGCCCGTGCACGGTGCCCCAGCTGTGACTACACCAGCGACGACCAGTAGAACCAGAACGCCTGCAACACACCCGCGGCGATCAGCAGGTACCACAGGATCAGCACGACGCTGTGGTACTGGAAGTCCGGCTTGATGTTGCGCAGCGTCGTGTACCAGAAGATCGGGATCGTCACCGCCCACACGACCATGCAGTACGGGCACAGCGCCCCGATCTCGTACAGCGACTGGACGATCAGCCAGTGCACGAACAGCACTCCGAACGTCGTGCCGGCCTGCAGCCCGATCCAGATCCACCGAGGCAATGACACGCCTGCCACCAGCAAGACACCGAGCGTCGTGACCACTGTGAACCCCGCGATGCCGAGCAACGGGTTGGGGAACCCGAACACCTCCGCCTGCGAGGTCTTCATGATCGAGCCGCAGCTCAGCACCGGGTTGATGCTGCACGTCGGCACGTAGAACGGGTCCTTGAGCAGGGCGATCTTCTCGATCGTCAGCACGAAGGAGGCGACCAGGCCGGCGAACCCGCCGATGGCGAGCACCCACGCGACCAACCGGTTCACCTGAACTCCAATCGGCGGAAGCCTGGTCGTTCACAGCCAGGAGGAGTCGATCCCGGCTTGCCCGGCCCGCGCAGCGGGCCGTCAGTCGGGACGCTTCTGCTGGTCGATGTACTCCTTGATGATTGACAAGGGCGCACCTCCGCACGACCCGGCGAAGTACGAGGGCGACCAGAAGTGCTGTCCCCACAGGTATCGGCGGATGTGCGCGGAGAATTCCTGCCGCAGGCGCCGAGAGGAGACGCCTTTGAGGCTGTTGACCAGCGTGGACAGGGCCAGACTGGGCGGATAGTGCACGAGCAGATGCACGTGGTCGGTCTCGCCGTTGAACTCGCGCAGCTCCGCGCCCAGGCCGGCGCACACGTCCCGCATGATCTCCTCGCAGCGGCGCAGGATCTGATCGGTGAACGCGCCACGCCGGTACTTTGTGACGAAGACCAGGTGGACGTGGAGGTTGTAGATGACACTGCGTCCCCTGCGTACGCTGGGGTCGGGTTCCCATCGTGGTGACATAGACCAATGCTATGATGATCAACGTGAAGCAGGTTGTGCAGGTGCGGTTGCTGCCGACGCCCGAGCAGGCGTCGGCGCTGGGCGATACCCTGCGCGCCTGCAATGCGGCAGCTTCCTGGCTGTCTGAGCGGATGCACACCGACCAGGCGTTCCGGAAGTTCGACGTGCAGAAACGCCTCTACACCGAACTGCGGGAACGGTTCGGGCTGGCCGCCCAACCGGCGATCCGGGTCATCGGCAAGACCGTGGACGCCTACACGACACTGCGGGCCGGCCTCAAGGCAGGCAACTACGGGCCGCCCGGGTCGGACCGGCGCCGAAAGGTCGAGGACACCCCGATCAGGTTCCGTCCGCAAGCGGGGCAGCCGTTCGACGCCCGCTGCCTGTCCTGGCAACTCGGTGACACGGGCCGCGACGGGACAGTGTCGATCTGGACGGTCGCCGGTCGGCTCCGCGCCGTGCGGATCGTCGGAAACCCCGGGCATCTCGCCCTGCTGCGCTCCCGACCGGCGATCGGGGAAACCGATCTGCTGCACCGGGACGGGGTGTGGCTGCTGCACGCCGTCGTCGACAGTCCCGAGGCCGCCCGGCAGGAACCGGCGAACGGGTTCCTCGGGGTCGACCTGGGCATCGTCAACATCGCGACCACCTCTGACAGTGACCGGTTCTGCGGGTCGCGCTTGAACCGCTACCGCGAACGCCAGAACCGAATCCGGAAACGGTTGCAGGCCAAGACATCCTCCGCGAGACGGCTGCTCAAGAAACGCCGCCGCAAGGAGGCACGGTTCGCGGCCGACGTGAACCACCGGATCAGCAAGAACATCGTGGCCGAGGCTGAACGCACCGGACGCGGGATCGCCGTCGAGGAACTGACAGGAATCCGCGCCCGGGTACGGCTTCGCAAGCCCCAACGGGCCACGCTGCACTCCTGGGCGTTCGCCCAACTCGGCCAGTTCCTGACCTACAAGGCCCAGCAGGCTGGTGTGGCGGTGGTGCAGGTCGATCCGGCCTACACCTCGCAGACCTGCCACGCCTGCGGGCACGTCGACAAACGCAACCGCCGCAGTCAGGCGGTGTTCCAGTGCGGCCGGTGCGACTTCGTTGGGCACGTCGATCACAACGCAGCACACAACATCGCGGCTCGCGGTGTCGTGTGCTGGGGCGAAGTCATGCGCCCAGACGCAGCGCCCATCCTGGCAGCCAGCTAGGACGGCAGCAGCAAGCCTGGAAACCGCCGCTCGCGGCGGCTGGCAAGCTCGTTCCTTCAGGGACGAGTTCATGACGAAAGCTCCCGGTCGATCGCGGACTTCAGGGCGTCATACGTTGGCGCGCCGGTGAACTTGGTGCCGTTGATGAAGAACGTCGGCGTGCCCTGCACCCCGGCCTTGCTGCCCTCCGCCCGCTGCTGCAGCACCCGCTCCCGCAGCGCCGGGTCTTCCAGCGCCGCCTCGAACGCGGCGCCATCGAGCCCGAGCTGCTGGGCGAACCCGGCGAACACGGTGCGCTGGGACGTCTGCTGCCCGCCCCACTCCTGCTGCGCGGAGAACATGAGCTTGAACATCTCGTCCCGCTTGCCCTGCGCACCCGCCGCCTCGACCGCGACGGCGGCCAGCTCGGCGTTGCGGTGGCTGGGAATGGGGAAGTGCCGCACGTCGAACGTCACGCGGTCGCCGTACTCGGTCTTGAGCTTCTCCACGCCGGGGTGGGCGGCGCGGCAGGACGGGCATTCGAGGTCGAGGTACTCGACGACGGTCACCTTGCCGCCGGCGGACTGCGGTGCGGCGGTCGTGTTGTTGTTGCGGCTGAAGAAGACGAAGCCCGCGATCACCACCGCCACGACGGCGACGATGATCAGGGACAGCCGAGCGTTCTTGGACATGACGAACTACCTCCACGAGGGCTGGGAAAAGAGACCGAAGAACGGGTTCGGTCTAGGCGCGCAGCACGCAGAGCTGCGCCAGCCGTACTTCCAGCCGACGTGAAGGAGGGGACAAGACCGCGGGCAGGCGCACCGAGAGCACCTGGAACGAGCCGGACCGCCGCAGCACGGCGAAACCGATCAGAACCGCGAGCGCCACCACGAGGCAGGCACCCGCGATGAGAATGCCCTCGATCAACCCGGCGTGGTCGGCCTGATCGGGGTGGGCGGCCACGTGGGTGCTCGACGTCGGGCACTGCGCGGTCCAGGCGAACTCCGTCTCACACGGGGTTCCCTGCATCATCGCGACGCCGGCGACCAGCGCGAGCACGGCGAAAACCCGCGCGAGATACGCGCGGGTTCGCGAGCTGCGGGTGCCGGGCACGTTCCCCAGGGTAGCGATGATCGGGATCAGGTCCCGGTGAAGCCCCTGTCAGCTGTTCCAGAACGGCAGCTTGTGGGTGGCCGCGTAGTCGACTCGCCCGATCGCGCCAGGAGCCAGTGACTGCACGTACTGCCCCTCGGAGAACGTCGGCCACCCCGGCGTTCCGGTGCGGGCGAAGTCCGTCCACGCCTTGATCATGTGGTCGGACAGCCCGCGGTCCTTGGCGAAGTCGCCGTCCGGGAACAGGTAGTCGATGTCGGACGAGTGGTTGGCGCCGTGCAGCTCCGCCGGGAACTCCGGGTTCGTCGCGGCGTTGCGGTCGGCGAACTCGAACGCGTACACCGGCGCCTTCTGCGCGTACAACGTGTTCTGCCGGAACGTGGCCCGCGCCCACACGCGATCCGTCAGCACCGCCGCCAACGCCTGCTTCGGTGACGCGTAGGCGCTGACCGGGTACTCGCGCTCGACCGCGGCGGCCTTCTCCGGGAACGCCTCGCGCAACAGTCGCGAGTAGTCCTCCCAGACATCGGCTCCTGCCGGAACAGCCCGACGAAGCTGTTGTGCTCGTCGCGCGTCGCCCCGGCGAGGATCGGGATCCCGGCGAACTCACCGGCCTCCAACGACTCCGCCGGCAGCTTCGGCAGCAGCTCCCCGCCATAGCCGACGGGCTGGAAGATGTTCATGATCTGCTCGTACTCGAGCAGCTTCTCCACCGGCAGCCGCCGCAGGCACTCGACGTCCGCGCAGCCCAGTTCGCGGGTGATCATCGCGCCGATCTCCTGGATCTCGGGCACCGGCCGCCACGCCAGCGACGGCAACGCCTCCAGATCTGCGTACCAGGCACCCTTCGGCACGTCCACCAGCGTGAACGAGCTGTGCATGATCGCCTTGTGGAACAACGGTTTCTGGCCGATGAGGTGAGCGCTCACGGCCGTCGCGCCGAACGACACCCCGAACAGCGTCACGTTGCCGGGATCGCCGCCGAAAGCCGAGATGTTGCGCTGCACCCACTCCAGCGCGGCCCGCTGGTCCAGCAGCCCGAACTCGCCGGAGTGCGGCAGCCCTGGCAGACCGAACCCGCCGAACACCCCCATCCGGTAGTTGAACGTCACCACGACGACATCCCCTTGCCGCGCAAGACGTTCGGCGTTGAAGTAATGCCCCGCGCCGACCGCTCCGTCACCGTGGATCCACACCAGCACCGGCTTGCGGCCCGTGGTGGAAGGCGTCGTGACGTTGGCGAACAGACAGTCCTCGTCCGTGTTTTTCGTTGCCGCGTAACTGGAACCGACCTGTGGACACGGGCTGCCGGGCTGGAGGGCGTCCCGGACCCCGCTCCACGCCTGAGGTTTCACCGGCGGCTTCCACCGCTCCGGCTTGGCCGCGTACGGGATCCCCTGGAACACCAGGTGCCCGTCGCGTTGATCGCCCCTGACCTGGCCGGTGTCGGTCGCAACGACGTCCGAAGTCACCGATACCCCCTTCCCGCACGCGCTCACCAGGAGCAGTGCGGCCAACAACGTCCCCCGACGCAAGATGACTAACCTCCTGTTGCCAGCTCGACGGCCGCGACCAGCTCGCGTTCGCAGACGTCGAGATCGAGTGCCCCGGACCGCAGCACGACGCCGTTGCGCATCGCGAGGACGAACACCGCCATCACGTCCGGGTCGAACGCGCGGAACTCGCCGGCCTCCTGCCCCTGCCGGAGGAGTTCGGCGAGCGCCACGTGATCGGAGTCGGCGATGCCCCCGTCGGTCACCGCCGCGTGTGCCCTGATCCGCAGGAACGCCAGCATGTCGGCGCGGTGCTCGCGGATGAACGCGATGTTGGCTTGGAGAAACGCCCGCAGCTCGGCCCGAGCGCTGTCCTGGCCCATGCGCGCGCTGACGAACGCCTGGAAGCGCTCCAGGACGTCCGCGAACACCACGTCGACGAGTTCCTGCTTGTTCCTGAAGTGGTACGAGATCAGCCCCGTGCTGCTCAGGCCCGCCCGCGCCGCGATCGCCTTGAACGACGTCTCGGCGTAGTCCAGCTCGGCGATCGTGGCGATGGCCGCCGTCACGATCTGCGCTCGGCGGGCCTGCTCGGTCACGGTCTTTGCTCGCATGAGCAAAAGTTAGCACGCTGGAGCAAAATCGCGTGCGGACCCACCCGCCGTCTGGCTACCGTGCTGCTCGTGAAGAGGAAGTCGCCACAGGAGAAGAAGGCGCTCAGCTACGCCAGGGACCGTCGCAACAACTACGGGGAGAACGACAAGGCGTCCCGCAAGAACATCCCCAAGTCGAAGCGCCTTCGCGAGCGCGCGCACCGTCGCGGGGCGCACCTCGTGCTGGTGCAGACCGAGCCGGACGACATCGAGACCGAGCTGAAGCGCGAACGCCCACAGCACTGGTGGCGCAAGTGGCCCGACACCCCGCTCGCCGAGCACGTCGGGTTCGCCCTGAAGCGGCGGGCGCGCCAGGGCATGATCGACGAGGATCAAGCGGCGGCGAAGATCGCCAAGTTGCCTCGCGTCCGTCGTCCGTGAGTTTGGAAGACCGCCAAACAGCATGCTTTCAGGTTGATCTGCGGCGGATGGGTGGAGCCAAACGGACGGGCGGATCTACCGTCCCTGCATGCCTTTGCGGAGATCAACGGTGCGCGGCCGCGAGTTCGGCGACGCGATACGGGCGCTGCTGCGGGCGGCCGACCTGACCAACCGCGCCGCCGCCGAGTTGCTGGGCTGGCAGGAGGCCAAGGTCTCGGAGCTCGTCAACGGCAAGGAAGGCGTGACCGACGTCGAGCTGGCCAAGCTGCTGGGTCTGCTGCGCACGCCGCCGGACGAGTTCGACCACCTGATGGCCCTGCACCACGACACGAACGTCCGGGATTGGTTGCAGCCCACCAAGTCCGGCATGACAGATCGACGCGCACACTGCGCGAGCACGAAAAGATCGCGTCCAGCATCACCGGCTGGTCGATGAACGTCGTGCACGGCATGTTGCAGGTGCCCGACTACACACGGCACCTCGCGCTCGCCAAGCCATTGCCCCTGGAAGAGGCGCACGAGCTCGTCCAGAACCGGACCGCTCGTCAGAAAGCGGTTCTCGACGGCTATCGAACCGTCACGATCTTCATGCGCGAGCAGGCACTGCGGCTTCCAGTCGGAGACGAACGGGTCATGGCGGAGCAGCTGCACCACCTGCCGCGCCTGTCGGTCCGGCCCTACCTCACGATTCGGCTGATTCCCACCGCCTTCGGCCCTCACGCCGGACTGGCCGGGGACTTCGACCTGCTGAAGTGCAAGAAGATCCCGTCGATCGTCTACGTGGAGAACGAGGGGGCTAACGTGTTTCTCGAAGATCAGCCTTCTGTCGGTCTCTACGACACTGTGGTGACGTCACTCGGTCGGACGGCGTTGGACGAGTCGCAAACGAGGAAGCTGATCACCGAAATCATCGGTGAGGAGTCTCGTCATGACCAGGTGGCGGAAGAGCAGCTACAGCGCCAGTGATGGCAACTGCGTGGAAGTGGGCCGTGGCCTCGGCATCCGGGACAGCAAGGCCCCGTCCGTTGCGCTCCCGCTCACGGCCCACCAGTGGACGCGGTTCCTGCGTCTGATCAAGCGCTGACGCCGGGGGCGACGTAGAGGTTCATGCCAGTGAAGTCGAGCGTGACGGTGTAGGGCTTCCAGAAGCACTGGAACAAGGCGGCCGGCACGTCGAACCCGAGCTCTCCGACCTTGGCGGTCGGGTGGGATCCGCAGTAGAACTCCTTGGCGATGGCGCTGCCCACGCGGATCTCCTTCGGGTAGCAGGGGTAGACGACCGCCGGGGAGCTGTGGCCGAACGTCTCGAGCGGGCGGCCGTAGTCGGTGCGGATCCGCAGCTGCTCGGCCGTGTCCCCGAAGATGACCGCGGCCATCTCGCTGCGGCCGCCGAAGTTCGTGCCCACCACCCGTGTTCCGGAGCCGGCGATGCTGCCCGTGCTGTGCAGGTAGTGGTCACGGGCCAGCCACAGCGGCTGGGGCCTGGCGCCCGCACGGATGGCGTCGGCGCGTACCTTCCTGACCGTTTCGGGGGTCGGGCGGCGCAGGATCAGCGATCGGCCCGCGTAGTCGAAAGTGGTCAGCAGGTGGTAGAAGACCCAGGTGCCGATCATGCCGTCGTTGTCGGTGTCGACATCCTCGCCCGACTCCGTCGTCGACCAGCCCACAGGGACGTTGCGCAGTTCGAGGCCGCCCAGCTTGAAGGAGTCCAGGACCCCGTAGTGCGCCCAGACGCTGCCTCCCATGTAGTCGATCTTCTGGCTGGCGACGGGCTTCAGCCCGGCTTCCTTGGCCACCGTCGAGGTCAGGCTCAGGCTCGGGGCGCCGGTGTAGAACGTGAAGCGCTTAGGCGGTCCGCCGTTGACCGAGGCCTCCACCTGCGGCATCGGGTCCATCTTCAGAAACTGCGCCCGGCCGATGTCGCCGTGGATCTGATACGGCTCGTCGCCGACCGCTGTGAACCATTTGGCGATGGATTCCTCGCCGATTGCTCGCCAGTGCGGTACGGAGAGGGTGAGTTTGTCCTGCCGGATGTAGCAGTCGGCCAGGAACTTGTGGGCAGCCTTGTCGGCGGGCGCCAGCTCGATGGCCATCTTGAGGTATTTCTCGGCGTCGGCGAACTTGTTGGCCAACAGCCCGACATAGCCGCGCTGGCGGGCCGCGTGCAGGTTCGTGGGGTCTGTTCTCAGGATCTCCTCGTACGCGCGGCCGGCCTCCTCGAACTTCCCCGCCTTGAACAACGCGTCCGCGCCACCGGCCAGCGCCGTGGCCACCCCGCCCAGCAACGGCGCCGTCGCGACGGCGCCGGCCAC
>NZ_VSRL01000087.1 GCF_012184385.1 Lentzea indica | reverse complement strand
CGGTGTCGATCGACACCGACGGACCTTCAAGCCCGAGCGCGTACGACACCCGGCCGGAGATCACCGAAGGCGAGGCACCGGTCGAGCCGAAGCCCTCGGCGCCGTTCGCGCTACCGAGCGCACCGGCACCGTTCGCGCTGCCGACTGCGCCCGCTCCGATGGCCTTGCCGAGCGCTCCCACGATGCCGGCGGGGGCCACGTCGGGCTTCTACTTCTACTTCGGTGCTGCCTCGGCGGACCAGCAGAAGCAACAGGCCGTCCGTGCGATGCAGACCTACGAGTCCAGCCTCAACGGCAGCGGCCGCCTCATCGACGACGCCCGCGGCAACATCCCGCAGGCCGCCTCGGCACCGGCCCGCACCGCAGGGCCGTCGGCGGTGAAAACGCCCAGCTCGGGCGGTGTCCCGTGGCAACGCCTCGTCGGTGGCGGCGGTTCGATGGCAACGACCAGGGGACCGGTGATCGGAGCCGCCGCCCCGGTGAGCCAGCAGTTGAGCCCAGGGCTGCGCACCGGAGTGATGTTCGGCCAGCACGGCGCGATGGCCGCGACCGGCTCGCTCGCCGCTGACGCACGAGCGGCCGCCCAGAACAACGCGATGGCGTCACCACCACCGGGTGGTGCGCGCAAGGACGACGACCAGCGGCACGAGAACCAGATGCCGACGCTCGACCACGACCTGTTCGCGGTGAACGAGCGGGTGTCGCCGGCAGTGATCGGGGAGGAGTCGTGACCGGCTACGAGGTGGCACCGGACCAGCTGCAGGACCGGATCAGGACCTTGACCCGGCTGGCCGAGCTGACCGGTGATCTGGTGGCGACCGCGAGCAGGCTCGCCGAGCGGCAGCCGTTGCTCGGCACCGCGCCGCCCGCCCAGGACCTGGCGCGCAGGCTCAAGGAGGCGGGCTCGGGGATGGCGGGCGAGGTGAGCGCGGCCGAACGCGAGGTGCGGGCGTTCCAGCAGATGCTCGCGGAGATCAAGACCGCCTACACCGAGACCGACGCCGAGCAGGCGCGCAAGGCGGCACGATGATCGCCTTCGACCTCGTGGAGATGGACCTGCTCGCCACCCACGCCGGGGTGCGCTGGCCGTTCCCGTTGCGGGTGCCGTCGTTCGGCAAGCTCGCCGACGAACGGGCCGCGCTCCTCGCCGACGCGGGCAGAGGACTTCAGGTTCGCGGTCTGGCCGAGGCGCACGGACCTGTTGGCATGGCCGCGGAACTGGTGACGGCGCTGCACGAGCACCGAGCCGTGGTGGACCTCGTGGTGCCGGGGACGGGTGCGGTCGCGATGGTCTACGGCGACGACGCACTCGTGTGCACGCAGTCCGAGAGCACGGTCCGGGTGACGCACGTCGAGGCAGAGACGCTGGGCGACGAGCTCGTGGCGCTGGTGCCGGAACTGCGGCCCGCGCAGCTCATGCCGATCACCCTGCCACCCGGTGCCGGGCTTGACCTGGAGGTCACCGGGCAGGGCCAGGCGGGCGTGATCAGGGGAGGGCAGCGGCAGGAGGTGTCCTGGTTGGACAGTGCGACCGGCCGGGTCAGGGTGGATGTGGGCGACGACGGCTGGGTAAGTGTGAACCCGATGCGGCACAACGACCTGGTCCGCGCGATAGGTGAGCTCGCCGCGGTTGCGCGAGCCTAGAAGAGGGGGAGAAAAGTGGATCCAGCACAGTGGCTGGCGGACTATCAGGAACGCCTGGAACGAGTGGCGTACAGCGCGCGGTCGGCGAGTGCGAGCCTGGCCGAGGTCGGGGCGAGCGCGACCTCGCCCCGCGGTGAGGTCACCGTGACGGTGAACGCCGGTGGCGTGCTCGGCGACGTCGCGCTGACGCCGGCGGCGCGCAAGCTCGACGTCGACACGCTCGCGCTGATCGTCAGCACCGCGCGGGAGGCGCAACGGCTGGCGGGTGCGCGCATGACCGAGGTGATGGCGAGTTACCTCGGCGAGAGCGACGCGCTGCACCAGATCACCTCGCACCTGCCGGAGGCCGTGCGATGAGCTTCACCGTCGATCACGAGCAGTTGCGCGGTCATGCCGCGACGCTCGCCGGGTACGCCGATCAGCTTTCCGCGACGGGCGGGCGGTTGCCCGACCAGCTCTGTCAGGAGTCGCTCGGTTCGTTCGCCCAGTTCATGACCACGGGTCTCAGCGGCGCGATGGGGGAGACCATGGGCGCCTTCGCGCACGTCGCGTCCACAATGGACAAGGTCGGTACCGGCATGCGGCAGACCGCCGACACCTATCAGCGCACCGACGACCGCAACGTCGAGGACATCACCGGGGCCGCCCGATGACCGCCACCGCGACGGACACGGACACGATCGCCGCGCTGCTCAACGAACTCCGCACCGCCACGAACGCCATCGCCGGCGACGAGTGGCTGTCGTCGGACCTGGCCGCCACGCCCAAGGCCGAGATCAGTCAACTGGGCTCGGACGGGAAACCGTTGCAGGCCTTGGACAGCGCGGGCGTCGGCTTTCTCACGCCGATGATCTCGTTCCTCGAGGAGCCGCTGAACCAGCTGCGCGGCAACCCCGACGGAGTCCAGCAGGGCGCGGGCGAGTTCCAGAACGCCAGCAAGGCGGCGGCCGCGCTGGCCGAGGAGTACAGCTCGAAGGCGGGCAGCGAGACCAGCGGCTGGTCCGGCCAGAGCGCGACGGACTACGCCAAGACCGGCAAAGAACTCGCCGACGGCGTGCTGTCCGTCGCCGAGACCGCGCTGACCAACGCGACCGCGCTGATCAAGGCGGGGGAGGTGGTCGCCCAGGTCGTCGCCGAGGTCACGCGCCTGATCACCGAGGCGATCGGCAAGATCGTGCCGATCATGACGGAGGCGATCGCGGCGGCTCCGGCGACGTTCGGGCAGAGCATCGCCGTGGCGATCCCGCAATGCGTGCAGATCGCCGTCGACTGCGGTGTGCAGATCGCGGCCAAGCTCGCCGAGCTGCTGGCCAGCGGCGAGAACCTGATCAAGCTGGTCGAGGGTGCGCAGGCCGTGCTGAAGATCGTGAAGCAGGCGTTGTCGGTCATCGGCGAGCAGGCCCAGGGCACAGCCGAGCTTCCGACCGCGAAGAAGGTGACCGCGTGAAGCGCCTCGCCGTGGTCGTCTGCGCGATCATGCTCTTCAGCGCCGCACCGGCGAAGGCCGACGACGCGGTGCGGACAGTGCTCGACCAGTACCTGGCGCAGGCAGGACCGGGCGTCGCCGTGCACTACCGCGCGGGCACGCTGTCGGCAGGCACCGCGAAGATCCACGAACAGCGCGCGCTCAGCAGCCTCGACCACTTCCGGATCGGCAGCCAGACCAAGACGTTCACCGCCGTCGTGGTCCTGCAGCTCGTCGACGAGGGGCGCGTCGAACTGGACGCGCCGATCTCCCGGTACCTGCCCGGTGTGGTCACCGGCAACTACAACGGCGACGTCATCACCGTCCGCCAGCTGCTCCAGCACACCAGCGGCATGGTGAACTACGTCCGTGACGCGCGGGCGAACCCCGACGGCACGTACACCCTCGCCGAACTGGTCCGCTCGGCCATGGACGAGCCTGCCCAGTCCGCACCCGGTGCCGCGCAGCACTACTCCAACGTCGGCTTCCTGGTGCTGGGCATGCTGATCGAACGTCTCACCGGCAAGCAGGCCGGTGACGCGATCACCGAACGGATCATCAGCCCGCTCGGTCTCACGCGGACGAAGTTCCCCGCGCCCGGCAACCGGGCACTGCCCGCACCGTTCCTGCCCGGCTACCTCGGCGGACGCCTCGGCCCGATCTTCTTCTGGACCGAGGTGACCACCGCGATCGAGCTGTCGTTCTGGAGCACCGCCGGCGCGATGTCGTCCACATTGGACGACCTGCAGCGCTTCTACCGCGCACTGATCAACGGCCAGGTCGTCTCACCCGCGGCACTGGCCGAGATGAAGCAGACCTGGGGGCAGTCCGGCACCTACGGGCTCGCCCTGGTCAAGCTGCCGTTGACGTGTGGCGGCGTAGCGTGGGGCCACAACGGCGCCCTGCCCACCGGCCACCACTCGTTCACGCTGGTCACCGAGGACGGCCGGTTCGCGTCGGTGGTGACCAACACGAACCGGATGGACTCGAAGCCGTCCTCGTTCGACGTGGCGGACAAGGCTCTCTGCACTAACTAGTCAGGAAGGCCCGTGCGAGCGCGGCGGTCTCCGACGGCGTCTTGCCGACCCTGATGCCGACCGCCTCCATGACCTGCTTCTTGGCTTCCGCCGTGCCCGAGGATCCCGAGACGATGGCGCCCGCGTGGCCCATCGTCTTGCCCTCGGGCGCGGTGAAGCCGGCGACGTACCCCACCACGGGCTTGGACACGTTGTCCCGCACGAACTCCGCCGCCCGTTCCTCCGCGTCACCGCCGATCTCGCCGATCATCACGATCAGCTCGGTCTCGGGATCCGCCTCGAACGCCGCGATCGCGTCGATGTGCGTGGTGCCGACGATCGGGTCGCCGCCGATGCCGACGCACGTCGTGAAGCCGAAGTCCTTCAGCTCGTGCATCAGCTGGTAGGTCAGCGTGCCGGACTTCGACACCAGGCCGATGGAACCGGGCTTGGTGATGTCGGCGGGGATGATGCCCGCGTTCGACTTGCCGGGACTGATGATGCCGGGACAGTTCGGCCCGATGATCCGTGTGTTCGAGTCCTTGGCGTGCGCCCAGAACCGGGCCGTGTCGTGGACCGGGACGCCCTCTGTGATCACCACGGCCAGGCCGATCCCCGCGTCCACCGCCTCGATCACGGCGTCGCCGGTGAAAGCAGGCGGCACGAACAGCACCGACACGTCCGCGCCGGTCTGCTCCATCGCCTCGGCCACCGTGCCGAACACCGGGAGCGTGACGTCGTCGAACCCCACAGACGTCCCGGCCTTGCGGGCGTTCACCCCGCCGACGACCTGAGTGCCTGCCGCGAGCATGCGGCGGGTGTGCTTGGAGCCCTCGGATCCGGTCATGCCCTGCACGACCACGCGGCTGTTCTCGTCGAGGAAGATCGCCATCAGGACTCCTTACCGGCGCCGGCGAGGGCGGCGGCACGGCCGGCCGCGTCGTCCATCGTGTGCGCCACGGTGATCAGCGGGTGTCGTGCTTCGTCGAGGATGCGGTGGCCGGCCTCGGCGTTGTTGCCGTCCAGGCGCACCACCAGCGGCTTGTCGGCGCGGTCGCCCAGCAGGCCGAGTGCTTGCACGATTCCGTTGGCCACCGCGTCGCACGCGGTGATGCCGCCGAAGACGTTCACGAACACGCTGCGCACCGACGGGTCGGAGAGGATGACGTCGAGGCCGTCGGCCATCACCTGGGCCGAGGCGCCACCGCCGATGTCGAGGAAGTTCGCGGGCGCGGCACCGGCCAGCGCCACGACGTCCAAAGTGGACATGACCAGGCCCGCGCCGTTGCCGATGACGCCGACCGTGCCGTCGAGCTTGACGTAGTTGAGGCCCTTCTCGGCCGCCCGCACCTCCAGGGGATCGCCCTCGGAGCCCGAATCCGGGCGAGAGTGCCGGAAGGACGCGTTGCCGTCCAGCGTCACCTTGCCGTCCAGCGCGACGATCCGGCCGGACTTGGTGCGCGCCAACGGGTTCACTTCGACGAGGGTCGCGTCCTCGGAAACGAAGACCTTCCACAAAGCGGAAGCGACGGCGTTCACTTCCTCGGCAACGTCCGGTGAAAACACCGCAGATGCGTCGAAAGCCGAAGCTGGCATTCGAGTGATGGAGTCCGCCATCTCCTCGATCTCCATGCCGCCGGTGGCCGAGGCCATGCCGATGAACGTCCTGTTGGCACGATCAAGAAGGAACGACAGGTAGTACTCCTCCGCGATCTCACTCGCCTCGGTGACCAGCACCTTGTGCACGGTGTGGCCTTTGATGTCCATCCCGAGGATGGCGGAGGCCGCTGACGCCGCTTCGCCGGGCGACGAAGCGAGCTTGATGCCGCCGGCCTTGCCGCGCCCGCCGGTCTTCACCTGAGCCTTCACGACAACGGTCCCGCCCAGCTTCGCGGCGGCCTCGCGCGCGGATTCAGGAGTGTCCGCGACGAAACCACGCGGAACGGGCACCCCGTACCGCTCGAAGAGGTCCCGCGCCTCGTGTTCGAAAAGATCCACCGTCTACGTCCTCTCGCCGAAAACTTGCGGCCATCTATGGACATCCGGTTGGTAGCGGAGTAACGATATGCCTACCTCATACGGTATGCAATCTACAGTCGAGCGCTAAGGGGCTGATCGCCGATGACGAGTTCCGCGGAGGCAGTGCCAGATTCCGGGCCGGATTCTGGGTCGATCTCTGGAGGACATCTGGTCGCCAAAGCGCTCAAGGCCGAGGGCGTGGACACGATCTTCACCCTGTGCGGCGGCCACATCATCGACATCTACGACGGCTGCGTGGACGAGGGCATCGCCGTCGTCGACGTACGACACGAACAAGTAGCCGCGCACGCCGCGGACGGCTACGCACGCATCACCGGCAAGCCCGGTTGCGCCGTGGTCACCGCGGGGCCGGGAACCACTGACGCCGTCACCGGCGTCGCGAACGCGTTCCGCGCGGAGAGCCCGATGCTGCTGATCGGCGGCCAGGGCGCGTTGAGCCAGCACAAGATGGGCTCACTGCAGGACCTCCCGCACGTCGACATGATGACGCCGATCACCAAGTTCGCGGCGAACGTCCCGCACACCGCCCGCATCGCGGACATGGTGTCGATGGCGTTCCGCGAGGCCAACGCCGGCGCGCCAGGCCCGTCGTTCTTGGAGATCCCGCGCGACGTGCTCGACGCCAAGGTGCCCGTGTCGCAGGCGCGTGTTCCGCAGGCGGGTCACTACCGGGCGTCCACGCGCAGCGTCGGCGACCCCGCGGACGTCGAGAAGCTCGCGGACCTGCTGGTGCACGCCAAGAAGCCGGCGATCCTGCTGGGCAGCCAGGTGTGGACGACGCGCGCCACGGACTCCGCGATCGAGCTCGTCCGCACCCTCAACATCCCCGCCTACATGAACGGGGCTGGCCGCGGCACCCTGCCTCCCGGCGACCCTCACCACTTCCAGCTCTCGCGCCGCTACGCCTTCGACAACGCCGACGTGATCGTGATCGTCGGTACCCCGTTCGACTTCCGGATGGGGTACGGCCGCAGGCTTTCCGCGAACGCGACGGTCGTCCAGATCGATCTCGACTACCGCACGGTCGGCAAGAACCGCGACGTCGACCTCGGCATCGTCGGTGACGCGGACCTGGTGCTGTCCAGCGTCACGCAGGCCGCCTCCGGCCGTGAGGACAACGGCGCGATGGGCCGCAAGGTGTGGCTGGAGGAGCTGCAGGCGGTCGAGGAGAAGGCCAGGCAGAAGCGTTCGGAGCACCTGCGCTCCGACGACATGCCGATCCACCCGTACCGCCTGGTGAGCGAGATCAACGACTTCCTCACCGAGGACTCCATCTACATCGGCGACGGTGGCGACGTCGTCACGTTCTCCGGCCAGGTCGTGCAGCCCAAGTCGCCGGGCCACTGGATGGACCCGGGTCCACTCGGGACGCTCGGCGTCGGCATCCCGTTCGTGCTGGCGGCCAAGCTCGCCAGGCCGGACAAGGAGGTCGTGGCGCTCTTCGGTGACGGCGCGTTCAGCCTCACCGGCTGGGACTTCGAGACGCTCGTCCGCTACAACCTGCCGTTCGTCGGCATCGTCGGCAACAACTCGTCCATGAACCAGATCCGCTACGGCCAGGCCGCCAAGTACGGCCTCGAGCGCGAACGCGTCGGCAACACGCTCGGCGACGTGCGTTACGACCAGTTCGCCAAGATGCTCGGCGGCTACGGCGAGGAAGTACGCGATCCCAAGGACATCGGCCCGGCGTTGCAGCGCGCACGCGAGTCGGGCAAGCCCTCGTTGATCAACGTGTGGATCGACCCCGACGTGTACGCGCCCGGAACCATGAACCAGACGATGTACAAGTAGGTGGAGCTGCCCAATGGGAAATTCAGTGGGTAAAGCCTTGGAGGGCGTCAAAGTCCTCGACATGACGCACGTGCAGTCCGGACCGTCGTCGACCCAGCTGCTCGCCTGGCTGGGTGCGGACGTCATCAAGCTGGAGACGCCGGGACGCGGTGACATCACCCGCGGCCAGCTGCGGGATCTGCCCGATGTGGACAGTCTCTACTTCACGATGCTCAACTGCAACAAGCGGAGCATCACGCTGAACATGAAGGCCCCTGAGGGCAAGGAGGTCTTCGAGAAGCTCGTCGGTGAGGTGGACGTCCTCGTCGAGAACTTCGGCCCCGGTGTCGTGGAACGGTTCGGCTACCCGTGGGAGAAGCTGCAGGAGCTCAACCCGAAGCTGATCTACGCGTCGATCAAGGGCTTCGGGCCGGGCCGCTACGCCGACTTCAAGGCGTACGAGGTGATCGCGCAGGCCATGGGCGGCTCGATGAGCACCACCGGGTTCGAGGACGGTCCACCCCTCGCCACCGGCGCGCAGATCGGCGACTCCGGCACCGGAATCCACCTGGTGGCCGCGATCCTGGCCGCGCTGTACCAGCGGACCAACACCGGGCGCGGGCAGCGGGTCCAGGTCGCGATGCAGGACGCCGTCCTCAACCTGTGCCGGGTGAAGCTGCGCGATCAGCAGCGACTCGCCCACGGGCCGCTGGGGGAGTACCCGAACGAGCAGTTCGGGAACGAGGTGCCCCGCTCCGGCAACGCATCCGGTGGTGGCCAGCCCGGCTGGGCGGTGCGCTGTGCCCCCGGCGGCCCCAACGACTACATCTACGTGATCATCCAGCCGGTCGGGTGGAAGCCGCTGACCGAGCTGATCGGCAAACCGGAGCTCGCCGAGGACCCGGCCTGGGCCACGCCCGAGGTCCGGCTCTCCAAGCTGGACAAGGCGTTCGCGCTGATCGAGGAGTGGACGGAGAAGCACACCAAGTGGGAGGTGATGGACAAGCTCAACGCCCACAACATCCCGTGCGGACCCATCCTGTCCACAAAGGAGATCATCGAGGACGCGACGCTCGCCGAGCTGGGCACCGTCGTCGAGGTCGACCACCCCGAGCGCGGCACGTTCAAGACGGTCGGCAACCCGCTCAAGCTCTCCGACTCGGTCGTCGAGGTGCAGCGCCCGCCGCTGCTCGGTGAGCACAACGACGAGGTGCTCGGCGCTCTGGGCTACAGCACCGAACGACTGGCCGAACTCCGCACCGCCGGCGTCATCTAATCCGTTAGGGAGACGAGATCTCATGCCGGACAACGGCTACGACCGCGCCGCGGTCGAGAACGTACTCGCGAAGGTGCGGGCGGAGGGACGGTCGTCGCTCACCGCACCGGAGGGCAAGCGGGTCTGTGACGCCTACGGGATCGCGACCCCGGCCGAGGCGCTGGCGAAGTCGTCGGAGGGCGCCGTCGCGTTCGCCGAGGAGATCGGCTACCCGGTCGTGCTCAAGATCGTCTCACCGGACATCCTGCACAAGACCGAGGCCGGCGGCGTGCTGGTGGGCCTTCGCAACGCGAACGAGGTCGCCGAGGCTACCGCACGATCATCCACAACGCCAAGAACTACAAGGCGGACGCCGAGATCACCGGCGTCCAGGTCCAGCAGCAGCTGCTGACGGGGAACGAGGTCCACGAGGTCATCGTGGGCGCCACCACCGACGAGACGTTCGGCAAGATCGTCGCGTTCGGCCTCGGCGGGATCCTGGTCGAGGTGCTCAAGGACGTCACGTTCCGGCTGGCACCCACGAGCAACTCCGAGGCGCTGTCGATGGTCAACGGCATCGCCGCCGCGGAGATCCTGCGAGGGGTGCGTGGCGCGGAAGGCGTTGACACGCACAAGCTCGCGGACCTGATCCACCGCGTCTCGGATCTGGTCACGGACTTCCCGCAGCTCGCCGAGGTCGACCTCAACCCCGTGCTCGCCATGCCTTCTGGGGCGACCGCCGTCGACGTGCGGATCCTGGTGGACGAGAACGCAGCCAAGGAACCGCACCGGTTCACGCAGGACGAGATCCTCGCCTCGATGAACCGGATCATGAAGCCCGCCGCCGTCGCCGTGATCGGTGCCTCCAACGAAGAGGGCAAGATCGGCAACTCGGTGATGAAGAACCTCGTCAACGGCGGCTTCCAGGGCGAGATCTACCCGATCAACCCCAAAGCCGACGAAATCCTGGACAGGAAGGCGTTCGCGAGCATCGCCGACGTTCCAGGAGACGTCGACGTCGCGGTGTTCGCGATCCCGGCCAAGTTCGTACCGGCAGCGCTGGAAGAGGTCGGCAAGAAGGGCGCGGCCGGAGCGATCATGATCCCCTCCGGCTTCGGTGAGACGGGCAACCAGGAGCTGCAGGACGAGATCGTCACGATCGCGCGCAAGCACGGTGTGCGCATCCTCGGCCCGAACATCTACGGCTACTACTACACGCCGGAGAACCTCTCGGCGACGTTCTGCACGCCGTACGACGTCAAGGGCGGCGTCGCGCTCTCGTCGCAGAGCGGCGGAATCGGCATGGCGATCCTCGGATTCAGCCGTTCCGCCGGCATGGGCGTCTCCGCGATCGTGGGCGTGGGCAACAAGGCCGACATCGACGAGGACGACCTGCTGACGTTCTTCGAGCAGGACCCGAACACCCAGCTCGTCGCGATGCACCTGGAAGACCTGAAGGACGGCCGTTCCTTCGCGGAGACGGCGAAGCGCGTCTCGGAAAAGAAACCGGTCGTGGTGCTCAAGGCGGGACGAACCGACCAGGGCGCCAAAGCAGCCAGCTCGCACACCGGCGCACTGGCGGGCAACGACCGGGTCTACGACGACATCCTCAGGCAGAGCGGCGTGATCCGCGCACCCGGCCTGAACGACCTGCTGGAGTACGCGCGCGGCATTCCGCTGCTGGCCACGCCGAAGGGCGAGAACGTCGTCATCATCACCGGCGCGGGCGGCTCGGGCGTGCTGCTCTCGGACGCCTGTGTGGACAACGGGTTGAGCCTGATGACCATTCCGGACGATCTGGACGCGGCGTTCAGGAAGTTCATCCCCCCGTTCGGCGCGGCGGGCAACCCCGTCGACATCACCGGCGGCGAACCGCCCTCGACGTACCGGAACACGATCGCGCTCGGTCTCGCGGACGACCGCATCCACTCGTTGATCCTGGGCTACTGGCACACCATCGTCACGCCACCGATGGTGTTCGCGAAGCTCGTGGTCGACGTCGTGGAGGAGTACCGGGCGAACGGAATCCACAAGCCCGTCGTCGCCTCGCTCGCCGGTGACGTTCAGGTCGAGGAAGCCAGCGAGTACCTGTACCGGAACGGGGTGGTTGCGTATCCGTACACAACGGAGAAACCTGTCGCAGTACTGGGCGCGAAGTACCGGTGGGCCCGTGCTGCCGGCTTGCTATAGGTAGTCGTGAGTGGTCGTGGTCGTGCAGACGGCCACGGCCACTCGCGGCCTGCAAGGGAGAGATGGCCCGTCCGCGACCGTGACACGCCCACGGTCGCGAACCCGCCAGGGAGGTCAACGAAGACAGCCGGTCCTCTGGAGGTTGTTAACCGTGGATGATCCAAATCTGGTCGCCCGAACGGACGTGACCACGCCACCTGAGAAGGAGCGTGTCTGGCCCGCGGGCAGGCTGGAAGCGATGCCCATCAGGAAACTGCCCGACGCGCCACCGTCGATCCACCTGCTCGGTCCCACGGTGTTCCTGGTGGCTCTTGGCGTGGGAATGGGCGAGTCCTACATGTGGCCGCGCCTGGTGCTGGTCTTCGGACCGGACATCAGGTGGCTCTTCCTGATCGGCGTGACACTGCAGGCCGTCGTCATGCTCGAGATGGCGAGGTACGCGATGGCGACGGGGGAGAGCATCTTCTTCGGCGCCGCACGCGTGTTCAAACCGATCATGTGGTTCTTCTTCGTAGTCGCGATACTCGTCTACATCTGGCCGGGGCATCTCTCCGCAGGGGCGGCGGCCCTGGAAAAGATCACCGGCATACCCTGGACGGTGTCGGCCTGTGTCGGCCTGATCCTGGTCGGGGTGCTGTTCAGCCTCGCCAAGGTCATCTACAACCTGCTCGAGAACCTGCTGTCCATCCTCATCGGACTGCTCGTTGTCAGCACGGCCGTGGTGGCCGCGCTGGTCGGCACGTGGGGCGACCTGACCAGCACCGTGACCGGCATGTTCCAGTTCGGGTACTTCCCGGCGCAGGCCATGTCTCCCGAGTGGTTTCCGATCATCGTCGGCTCGATCGCGTTCGCGGGCCCGTCCGGCATGCAACAGATGTGGTACACGCTGCACCTGCGCGACAGCGGCGCCGGCATGGGTGCGCACATCCCGAAGCTGCGCGGGTTGCGGCACGCGGGCGAGGAAGAGCAGATGCCGTCCCGCGGCTACATGTTCGACACCGAGGACAAGGCGGAGCTGGCCAAGTGGAAGGGCTGGCGGCGCTGGGTCACCTTCGACGCCCTGCTGTTGTTCTGGGGCATCACGATGCTCGTCACGGTCTCTTTCACGGTTCTCGCGCAGTCGGCCAGCCGGACCTCCCCGGACGTCAAGGCGCTGATCGAGTCCGGTGAGCGCGAGGCGGCACTCAACGCGATGTCGGACGCCTTCGCGTCAGCGGGCGGACCGGTGCTCGGTGGCGTGTTCCTCGGGTTCATCGCGTTGATCGGCCTGAACGCCACGCTGGGCCTGTTCGACTCGTTCTCCCGCGGCCAGGCGGACATGACCTACCACTTCGTGCGCGGCGCGAAGCGGTTCCGCATGTCGCACATCTACGCGGGATTCCTGTGGGGCGTCATCACCTTCGGCATCCTGATCCTGCTGTTCGGACCGGCGGACGGACCGGGAGCGATCCTCGACGTGCTCGCGTTCCTGTCGACGTTCGCCATGGGCGCCTACTGCGTGGTGCTCCTGCTGGTGAACAACAGGATGCTGCCCAAACCCATCAGGCCCAAGCTGATCACGAACATCATCGTGGGCTTCGGCGCGGTGTTCTACCTGGGCATGCTGCTCTTCAGTCTCGTGAAGTTCGGCGTGGTGGTGGGCTGAGATGCAGATCCGCGAAGCAATTCCCGGTGCGTTCGTCGGTCTTGCGGCCGGGCTCATCGCGGGAGGGCTGGCCGCGCTCGTCGGCCAGCCGCTCGGGTGGGCGCTCGTGACGATGGTCGCGCTCGGCCTGCCGCTGGGAGCGCTCGGCGGCGGTTTCGGCCTGCTGGTGGCGGCAGGCCGGCTCCCGGCAGGCGGTTCGCTCCCGTGGCGCTCTACTGGCTCGTGGGGTTCCCGCTCGCCAGGCTGGTGCACGAGATCTCCGTGAGCCTGGTGCTCACCGGCCAGGTACGGCTGCCCTCGGACCTGGCCGGCTTCCTCGCCTACCAAGGGATCGTGAGCCTCGGCTGGGCCATCGGATTCCTGTGGCTGCACGAACGCATCGCGCTGCGCTTGCGGCAGCGTCGTTTGGGTTCGGGTGCCACCGCTGCCCGCTGACCTTCCCTTCCGCCGAAGGAGCCAAGGATGCTGGACCTACCCGTCTGGGTGTGGATCGCGACCATGGGCGGCATCGCCGCCGTGATCGCGTTCGACTTCTACCTGGTGGCACGCAAACCGCACGAACCGTCGTTCCGCGAGTCGTTGTACTGGGTGATGTTCTACGTCGGCCTGGCCGTCCTGTTCGGACTCGGCGTCACGTTGTTCGCCGGGCCGGGGCACGGCGGTGAGTTCTTCGCCGGCTGGATCACCGAGTACTCGCTGAGCGTCGACAACCTGTTCGTGTTCGTGCTCATCATGGCCAGGTTCGCGGTGCCGCGGGAGTACCGGCAAAAGGTGCTCATCGTCGGCATCATCCTGGCGTTGCTGCTCCGTGCCGTCTTCATCGCCTTGGGCGCACAGGCGATCGCGCGGTTCGACTGGCTGTTCTACTTCTTCGGTGCCTTCCTGATCTACACCGCGTGGAAGTTGTTGCGGCAGGAGGAAACCGAGGAAGCCGAGTTCTCCGAGAACGCCGCGTTGCGCGCGGTGAAGAAGGTCGTGCCGGCGACGACGACCTACCACGGTGCCGCGTTGACGACGCGCATCGACGGCAGGCGCGTGGTCACGCCGATGCTGATCGTCATGGTCGCGGTCGGCACCACGGACCTGCTGTTCGCGGTGGACTCGATCCCGGCGATCTTCGGGCTCACCAAGGAGCCTTATCTGGTGCTGACCGCCAACGCGTTCGCGTTGATGGGCCTGCGCCAGCTCTTCTTCCTGGTGGGCGGCCTTCTGGATCGCCTGGTGCACCTGAGCAAGGGCCTCGCGGTGGTGCTCGCGTTCATCGGGCTCAAGCTCATCTTCGAGGCGATGCACCACCACGGTGTCTCGTGGGCTCCGGAGATCCCGATCGTGGTGTCTCTCGGGGTGATCGTGGTGACGCTCGTCATCACCACGGTGTGGAGCCTTCACACCTCCCGGCGGGCCGCCCGGTCCGCCGTGGAGGGAGCCGAAAGTGCACAAAGGAGCGAGGACGCTCCGGTGAAGGACAATCAGCCGTGAATCGTGTGGCCCTCGGCGTCCTTACGGAGCGTCTCGGCCACGGCCGCGACGGCCTCGGCGTCCTTGCGCTGCTCGTTCAGCGCGGTGGCCAGTCCGAGGCCGAGCGTGCGGCCGTCGGCGGAGAAACCCTGGCGCGGTTCGGTGAGGGCGCGCGCGAAGTTCTTCAAGCGGGACATGGTCTTCCTCCTGTCGATGGTCGCTCCCAGGGCGCGCAGAAGCTCAACAGGCACTGTCGCACGGGAGGAGCAGGGTTGCGGCTGGGGTCTCGTCCACGGGATACCCGTTCGGGATCCTCGTTGACCCCATCCCTGCCGAAATTCAGCATACTGCGTTTTGTATGCAATCCACGACCATCGTGTCGCGGATCACCCATATGGCACCAAATGACCGAATTGGGGTGATCTGAACGTGATGTCTCAGTCGCTCTGCGTAGAACCTTCGGTGGTCTTCCGGTCGTGATAGGTCTGCCGGGTCTGCTCCGCGTGACGGTGCATGACCTCGCCCGCTCGCTCCACGTCACCATCGGCGATGGCCGTGACCAGCTCGGCGTGCTCGTTCCACGAGTCCCGGCTGCGCGGCCGGGCGATCGGCGTGTAGTACCAGCGCACCCGGCGGTCGACCAGTCCGATCATCTCGGACAGGACCTTGTTGCGGCCGATCGCCGCGACGGCCGCGTGCAGGTCGGCGTTCGCCTTGACCAGGCGCTCGACGTTCGCGGTTACCAGGGCCTCCTCGCCGGCCTTCTGCAGCTTCCTGAGCATCTTCACGTCGGAGGCGGTGGCGTGTTCGGCGGCGAGCTTGGCGGAGTAGGTCTCCAGCACGCTGCGCACGGCGAGCAGCTGGTCGGCCTCCTCCTCGGTCGGGGTGTGCACGAAGGCGCCCTGGGCGGGGCGCAGATCGACCCAGCCGTCGGTCTGGAGTCGCTGCAGGGCCTCGCGCACCGGCTGCTGCTCACGCCCAGGTACTCGGCGAGCTCGGCCTCGACCAGGTGCTGGCCTGGCGCGAGGGTGCGGTTCACGATGAGCTCGAGCAAGGCGTCGTAGACGGCTTGACGCAGCGGCGCCGGCCGTTCGACCCGGCGGCTTGCTGCGGCGCTGAGTGGGCCGCGGGCGGCCCGGCGGCCACTGGGCAAAGAGGTCATGCGCGACAGAATACAGCTTTTGGTATGCAAAAAGCACTTCTAGAGCTTTGGTCGTGTTGTCCGTATACTGTATGCAATCTTGCCAGAATAGTGGCAGAGCGGGGCGTGACATGAAGATCGCTGTTCTCGGAGCCGGAGCGATCGGTGCCTACGTCGGTGCTGCCTTGCATCGTGCGGGCGTGGACGTCCACCTGATCGCGCGTGGAGCCCACCTCGCCGCCATGCGGGAGCACGGCGTGCGCGTGCTGAGTCCTCGTGGTGACTTCACCGCGCATCCACATGCGACCGATGATCCCGCCGAAGTGGGTGAGGTCGACTACGTCTTCCTCGGCCTGAAGGCGTACTCGTACGCGTCGGCAGGCGATCTGCTGGCACCGTTGATGGGTCCCGACACCGCTGTGATCGCGGCGCAGAACGGGATCCCGTGGTGGTACTTCCACGGCATGACCGGGCATCCCCTGGAGGGGCAGCGGATCGAGGCCGTGGACCCCGGTGGCTCGGTCACGGCCGTGCTGCCCATGGAACGGGCGATCGGATGCGTCGTCTACTGCTCGACCGAGATCGAGGCACCGGGTGTGATCCGGCACCTGGAGGGCACGCGGTTCTCGATCGGCGAGCCTGACAGGTCGATCTCGCCGCGCTGTGTCGCGTTGAGCGAGGCGATGATCGCGGGTGGGCTGAAGTGCCCGGTGGAGAAGGACGTCCGCGAGGACATCTGGATCAAGCTCATGGGCAACGTGGCGTTCAACCCGTTGAGCGCGCTGACCCGCGCGACGATGGTGGAGATCTGCGACCACTCGGACAGCCGCGATCTCGTGGCCCAGATGATGGCCGAGACCCTCACGATCGCGCGTGCCGCCGGCTGTGACCCGCAGATCTCCATCGACAAGCGCATCGACGGCGCCCGCCGCGTCGGGCACCACAAGACGTCGATGCTGCAGGACCTGGAGGCGGGCAAGCGGCTGGAGATCGACGCGATCATCGCCGCGGTGGTGGAGATCGCCGAGCTCACCCGCGTGCCGGCACCGACGCTGCGGCACGTCTACGCGGCGATCGACCTGCTGTCGCGCACGTCGTTGGTGTCGTAGTTGTTGCTGCGTCAGCTGGAGTACCTGGTCGCTCTGGCGCGCGAACGCCACTTCGCCCGCGCGGCGGAGGCCTGCCACGTCTCCCAGCCGTCGTTGTCGGCGGCGATCAGCAAGCTCGAACGCGAGCTCGGGGTGCCGATCGTGTCCCGCAGCCGCCGGTTCGAGTCGCTGACGCCGGAAGGGGAACGGGTCCTGCTGTGGGCGCATCGCATGCTCGCGGACCGCGATGCCCTGCAGCAGGATCTGTCACGCATGCGCGAGTCGCTCTCGGGCGTTCTGAGGATCGGTGCCATTCCGACCGCCTTGCCGGCGGCTCCTCTTCTGACGGCACCGTTCTGCGAGCGCCATCCGCACGTCAGAGTGACGCTGGAGTCGTTGTCGTCAAGGGAGATCGAGCGGCGGCTCGACGAGTTCGAGCTCGACATCGCGATGACCTACGTCGACGGCTCGGTCCGCGCCATGCCGTTGTACGAGGAGCGCTACGTGCTGCTGACGCCCGCCGACGAGGAGATCGCCTCCCGTCCGGTGGCGCGGTGGGCTGACGTGGCCGCGCTGCCGTTGTGCTTGCTGACGTCGAAGATGCGCAACCGCCGAATACTGGACGGGATCTTCGCGGACGCCGGCGTGCAACCGGTGCCGGTGATCGAGGCCGACACCGTGGCGACGTTGTACGCCCACGTGGCGACACGGAAGTGGTCGAGCGTCATCGCCCACGCCTGGCTGCAGATGTTCGGCACACCAGAGGGGATGCGCGTCGTGCGGATCGAGGACCCTCGCCGTGTGCCGCAAATCGGGTTGGTCACGGGCGAGCAGGTCTCCATGCTGGCGAGGGCGATGCTGGGCCTCACACGGGGCCTGGACGTGCGCGGAGAGCTGGATCGCATGCTGCACAAGCATCTTGATAGACGCGAACTATGACGGCATAGGAACTTTCGCTTGGACGCCAGGGGCCTCCGGCTTCGATGCTGGAAGGCATGAAGATTCTCTGCGTTCTCTACGACGACCCGGTGACCGGCTACCCGGCCACCTACGCCCGTGACGATCTGCCGTCGTTGAACGGCTACCCCGGCGGCCAGACGCTGCCCACTCCGTCCTCAGTGGACTTCACACCAGGTCACCTGCTCGGCAGCGTGTCCGGTGAGCTGGGCCTGCGAACGTTTCTCGAGGGCCTCGGCCACGAGCTGGTGGTGACCTCGGACAAGGACGGCCCGGACTCGGTCTTCGATCGCGAGCTCGCCGACGCGGACGTCGTGATCTCCCAGCCGTTCTGGCCCGCCTACCTGACCGCCGAACGCTTCGCCCGCGCACCTCGTCTGAAGCTCGCCCTGACCGCGGGCATCGGCTCCGACCACGTCGACCTGGACGCGGCGATCCAGCACGGCGTCACCGTCGCCGAGGTGACGTACTGCAACAGCATCAGCGTCGCCGAGCACGTGGTGATGTCGATCCTCAACCTGGTCCGCAACTTCGTGCCGTCGCACCAGACCGTCCTGAACGGTGGCTGGAACATCGCCGACTGCGTGGCCCGGTCCTACGACGTCGAAGGCATGCACGTCGGCACGGTCGCGGCCGGCCGCATCGGCCTGGCGGTGCTTCGCAGGCTCGCTCCGTTCGACGTGCACCTGCACTACACGGACCGGCACCGGTTGCCCGCCTCCGTTGAAGAGGAGCTCGGGCTCACGTTCCACGCCTCGGCCGCCGACATGGTGCCGCACTGCGACGTCGTTACCATCAACGCGCCGTTGCACCCCGAGACCGAGGGACTGTTCGACGACGAGCTGATCGCGACGATGAAGCGCGGTGCGTACCTCATCAACACCGCGCGGGCCCGGATCGCGGACCGGGACGCGGTGGTCAGGGCGTTGCAGAGCGGCCGGTTGGCCGGGTACGCGGGCGATGTGTGGTTCCCGCAGCCCGCGCCGTCCGACCACCCGTGGCGGACGATGCCGAACCACGGCATGACACCGCACATCTCGGGCAGTTCGCTGTCCGCGCAGGCCCGGTATGCCGCTGGTACCAGGGAGATCCTGGAGTCGTTCTTCGCGGGTACACCGATCCGCGACGAGTACCTGATCGTCGACGGCGGCAAGCTGGCCGGCACCGGCGCGCACTCGTACGCCGTCCGGGGATGACCGCGGGACGAATCCTCAACTGGGGCTAGCGCATACCGAAGATTGCATACAGTATGGACGCAGGAGGTGTCGTGATGAGCAGGCGGAAGAAGACCGAGCCCTACGTCCGGCTGACCCAGCCGCTGGTGCGCGACTCAGGCATCCTGCGCCCGGCCACCTGGGACGAGGCACTGGACCGCGCCGCAGAGGGTTTCCGCAGGAACGTGGCGAGGGGTGGACCGGACGCGTTCGGCATGTTCTCCTGCGCCAGGGCCACCAATGAGATGAACTACATGGCCCAGAAGTTCACGCGTGCGGTGATCGGGACGAACAACGTCGACTCGTGCAACCGCACGTGTCACGCCCCGAGTGTGGCCGGCCTCGCCAAGGTGTTCGGCAGCGGTGGTGGCACCTCCTCCTACCAGGAGATCGAGGACGCCGACCTGATCATCCTGTGGGGCTCGAACGCTCGGGAGGCGCACCCGATCTTCTTTCAGCACGTGCTGAAGGCGGTCAACAAGGGCGCGAAGCTGTACGTGGTCGACCCGCGGCTGACGAGCACCGGCAAGTGGGCGCACAGGTGGTTGCGGCTCAACGTCGGCACGGACATCCCGCTGGCCCACGCGATCGCGCGCGAGATCATCGCGTCCGGGCTGGTCAACCAGTCGTTCGTCGAGCGCGCCACCGAGGGCTTCGAGGAGTTCGTGAAGGCCGTCGAGCCGTGGACGCTGCCGGTCGCCGAACTGGAGACCGGTGTGCCGGCCGAGCTGATCCGCGAGCTCGCGCACGCCTACGCCAAGGCGGACCGCGGACAGCTCAGCTGGACGCTCGGCATCACCGAGCACCACAACGGCACGGACAACGTGCTGAGCCTCATCAACCTGGCGCTGCTGACCGGCCAGGTCGGCCGTTACGGCGCGGGGCTGAACCCGTTGCGCGGCCAGAACAACGTCCAGGGCGGCGGCGACATGGGCGCCATCCCGGACCGGCTGCCGGGCTTCCAGGACGTCACGGATCCCGGCGTCACGGCGAAGTTCAACGCTGCTTGGGGCTCGAACATCAAGGCGCAGAAGGGCTGGAACCTCACCCAGATGCTCGAGGCGATGGAACGCGGTGACATGACCACCGTCTACATCATCGGCGAGAACCCGGTGCAGTCCGAGGCCGACTGCGAGCACACCATCAAGCGACTGTCCAACTTGGACCACGTGGTGGTGCAGGACATCTTCCTCACCAAGACCGCGCAGCTCGCGCACGTCGTGTTGCCCGCAGCGGCGGCTTGGTGCGAGACCGACGGTACGTTCACGAACAGCGAGCGCCGCGTCCAGCGGGTCAGGAAGGCGCTGAACCCGCCAGAGGGCGCGCGCGACGACATCGAGATCATGAGCGAGATCGCGCACCGGCTCGGCGCCGACTGGCAGCACAAGACCGGCGAGGACGTGTGGGACGAGCTGCGCAGCCTGTCCCCGTTGCACACCGGCATGTCCTATCAGCGGTTGGAAGAGCTCGGCGGCATCCAGTGGCCGTGTCCCAGCGAGGACTCCCTCGAACCCAGCTTCCTGCACGCCAGGCTGTGGGAGGAGGACCCGGTCAAGCGCGGCATGCCCGCCACGTTCTCGCCGGTGCTGCACAGTCCGCCGGTCGACGAGCTGACCGAGGACTTCCCGTTCCGGCTCACCACCGGACGCCGGCTCGACTCCTACAACACCGGTGTGCAGTCGAGCGGGTTCGAGTCTCCGCTGCGCAAGGGCGAGACGCTCGACCTGTGCCCGCAGGACGCCGCGATGCTCGGGGTCGCCGACGGTGAGGAAGTCCAGATCACGTCCCGGCGCGGCCAGATCCAGGCGCCCGTGCGGATCGACGACGGCCTCAAGCCCGGTCTGGTGTTCATGACGTTCCACTTCCCCGACGAGATCGACGTCAACGTGATCACGATCGAAGCGACCTGCCCGATCGCGGGCACGGCCGAGTACAAGGCCGCGGCCATCCGGATCGAGAAGCTCCCGGTGCCTGCTGTTTCCGGGAAGGTGGGCTGAGTGGACCTCAAGCTGCTCGACATCGAGCCCACGGAGGCGGAACGCGTTGTCGTCGACCTGTTCACGGGCATGGGCAGGGACCAGTTGCTGCCCGCCCTGCACGCGGTCAACGACAGGGTCGGCTGGATCAGCCAGGGCGCGCTGAACCACATCTGCCGCGTCCTGCATATCCCGCCGGCCGAGGCGTACGGCGTGGCGAGCTTCTACTCGCTGTTCTCGCTGACCGAACGGCCGGCGAAGGTCGTGCACGTCTGCGTCGACCTGGCCTGTCAGGTCAACGGCGCGAAGTCGTTGTGCGACAGGCTGACCGACGAGCTCGGTCCGGCGGGGGCGAAGAGCGGATGGCTGCGCAGCCCCTGTCTCGGGGTGTGCGAGAAGGCTCCGGCCGCGCTGGCGTTCGAGGCGGGGGAGGTGGCGAAGGAGCAGCTCCTGGCGCCCACCCACGCCGGCGAGGTGATCGCGGTGGCGGCCGCTGGTCCCTCCCACGTGGACGGTGAGCGCGCGGAGGTGCCGCAGGCCGGTGTCCCCGGCCTGCGGCTGCTCAAGCGAGTTGGCGTGGTGGACCCGGAAAGTCTCGATGACTACCGAGCCACCGGTGGATACGCGGCGTTGCGGACGGCACTCCTCCTGGGCCCGTCCGGGGTGATCCGCGAGGTCACCGACGCGAAGCTGACCGGCCGCGGCGGCGCGGCGTTCCCGACGGGACGCAAGTGGGACGCGACCGCCCGCCAGCCCGTCCGGCCGCACTACCTGGTGTGCAACGCGGACGAGAGCGAGCCCGGCACGTTCAAGGACAGGCTGCTGATGGAGGGCGACCCGTTCGCGGTGATCGAGTCGATGACGATCGCCGGGTTCGCGGCCGGGTGTTCACGCGGCTATCTCTACCTGCGCGGCGAGTACCCGCGGGCGCTGCACCTGCTGCGCAACGCGATCTCGAAGGCGCGCGAACGGAACTTCCTCGGCGAGAACATCATGGGCCACGAGGGTTTCTCGTTCGACATCGAGATCCGCCGCGGCGCGGGCGCGTACATCTGCGGCGAGGAAACAGCGATCTTCAACTCCATCGAGGGCTTCCGCGGTGAACCGCGGTCGAAGCCGCCCTTCCCGGTGGAGCAGGGGCTCTTCGGCAAGCCGACCGTGGTCAACAACGTGGAGACACTGGTCAACGTGCCGGTGATCCTCACGGAGGGGTGCGAGGCCTACACCCGCATCGGCACCGAGGGGTCGACGGGGTCGAAGCTCTTCTGCCTGTCGGGAAACGTGAGTCGTCCGGGCGTGTACGAGGTGCCGTTCGGCACCACGCTCGGGGAACTCCTCGATCTGGCGGGTGGCGTGCCGCCAGGCCGGGAGCTGCGAGCGGTACTGCTCGGCGGGGCGGCAGGCGGGTTCGTTCGCCCGGACGAGCTCGATCTGCCGCTCACCCTGGAGGACGCGCGCGCCGCCGGCACCACGCTCGGCTCCGGTGTCGTGCTGGTGCTGGACGACACCGCGGACCTGGGCAGCTTCCTGTTGCGCATCGCCGCGTTCTTCCGCGACGAGTCGTGCGGGCAGTGCGTGCCGTGCCGGATCGGCACGGTGCGGCAGGAAGAAGCGCTGCATCGGTTGGTGGGCAAGCGTCCGTTGAGCACGAGCGCGCAAGACCTTCAGCTGCTGCGGGAAGTCGGGCAGGTGATGCGCGGCTCGTCCATCTGCGGTCTGGGGCAAACAGCCTGGAACGCCATCGAATCAGCCCTCGATCGACTGGGTTACGCGGAGGAGGCGGCGTCATGACCATCGTGGAGATCGGGCTGCCGAAGCGGCTGGTCGAGCTGACTTTGGACGGTGAGGCCGTCCGGGTGCCCGAGGGGGCGACGATCCTGGACGCCTGCACCGCGTCCGGGAAGTCGATCCCGACGCTGTGCTACGGCGACACGTTGAAGCCCGCCAACGCCTGCCGCGTCTGCATGGTCGAGGTCGAGGGTTCGCGCACGCTCGTGCCGTCGTGCTCGCGCAAGGTCGAGCCGGGCATGGTCGTGCGCACGGACTCCGAGCGGACGCAACACAGCCGCAAGCTGGTGCTGGAACTTCTGGGGTCCGCGACGGACCTGTCCACCACGCCGCACGTGGACGAGTGGATGTCCGCGTGCGGCGCCGACCCCTCACGGTTCGGGCCGTCCGCTCCGCCCGCGGCGGACCGCGACGATCGCCAGCCCGGCGAGCACGAGGAGATCGACGGCTCTGTCGCCGCGACCGTCCGGCAACCGACCAAAGTGGACAATCCGCTGTACGTCCGCGACTACGGCAAGTGCATCATGTGCTACAAGTGCGTCGACGCGTGCGGCGACCAATGGCAGAACAGCTTCGCCATCTCCGTGGCGGGACGTGGGTTCGACGCGCGGATCTCCACGGAGTTCGCCACGCCCTTGCCCGACAGCGCTTGTGTCTACTGCGGCAACTGCATCGAGGTCTGTCCGACCGGTGCGTTGAGCTTCAAGCGCGAGCACGACAAGCGGGAAGACGGCACCTGGGATGAGGAGTCCCAGACCCAGACCACGACCATCTGCACGTTCTGCGGTGTCGGGTGCAACCTCACCCTGCACGTGCAGGACAACGAGATCGTAAAGGTCACGTCCCCGCACGACAGCACTGTGACGCACGGAAACCTGTGCATCAAGGGACGGTTCGGCTGGCAGCACGTGCAAAACCGCTGATCGATCGCGGTCACATCGTTCGGCAGGGAGGGCGCTCCGATGTCGTTGATCCTCAAGCCCGGTACCTCGTGGAACGAGGTCTACTCGCAGTGCGTCAAGGTCGCACCCGAAGCGTTTCACGACGATCGGCTGCTCAACCACTTCGGCGGCGGGTGGAGCCGTTCCGGCGAACCGATGCCCGCCACCACCCCGGTCGACGGCTCCACCATCGCGGGCCCGCCGTTCCTCGACTTCGACGTCGCGGGCCGCGCGGTGGTCGCCGCCGTCGACCAGCACATCGAGTGGCGCAACGTGCCTTTGGCTGAACGCAAGGCGCGTGTGTCGTCCGCGTTGGACGCCCTCACCGAGCACCGCGACCTGCTGTCGTTGCTGCTGGTGTGGGAGATCGGCAAGCCGTGGCGCCTCGCGACGGCTGACGTCGACCGCTGCATCGAGGGCGTGCGCTGGTACGTCGAGGAAATCGACGCGATGCTGGCCGGCCGGACACCGTTGTCCGGCCCGGTGAGCAACATCGCGTCGTGGAACTACCCGATGAGCGTGCTGATGCACGCGATGCTGGTGCAGGCGTTGGCGGGCAACGCCGTCATCGCCAAGGCACCGACCGACGGTGGCGTGAGCTGCCTGACGCTGGCCACGGCTTTGGCCGTGCGGTCGGGCCTGCCGTTGACGCTGGTCTCAGGGAGCGGGGCCGAGCTGGCGCCGGTGCTGGTCGGGTCGTCGTTCCTGGGCTGTGTGTCCTTTGTGGGCGGACGTGACGTCGGCAGCGCGATCGCGGCGCGGCTGGTCGACTCGAACCGGCGGCACGTGCTGGAGCAGGAAGGCCTGAACTGCTGGGGTGTCTGGGAAACGGACTCCTGGGACATGCTCGGCACGCAGATCCGCAAGGCCTTCGACTACGGCAAGCAGCGTTGCACGGCCTACCCGCGTTATGTGGTGCAGCGGTCGTTGTTCGACAAGTTCCTGGACGTCTACCTGCCCGCGGTGCGAGACGTGAAGTTCGGCCACCCGCTCGCCGTCGGTTCGCCCGGCGACGAGCTGCCGGCGCTGGACTTCGGGCCGTTGATCAACGACGCGAAGGCCAAGGAGCTCGGTGACGTCGTGGACGAGGCGATCCGTGCCGGCGGCGTGCCGCTGTACCGGGGATCGCCGGACTCCGGCCGGTTCCTGCCGGGGCAGCAGACCGCCGCCTACCTTGCACCGGTCGCGATCCTCGACCCGCCGCGGTCGTCCGTGCTGCACCACGCCGAGCCGTTCGGGCCGGTCGACACGATCGTGCTGGTGGACACCGAGGCCGAGCTGCTGGCCGCGATGAACGCCTCGAACGGCGCACTGGTCGCCTCTCTGGCCTGCGATGACGAGGCGACCGCGCGGCGGTTGAGCGAGGACGTCCAGGCGTTCAAGGTCGGGATCAACAAACCGCGGTCGCGGGGCGACCGGGACGAGGTGTTCGGCGGCCGCGGAGCCTCCTGGCGCGGTGCGTTCGTAGGTGGCTCGTTGCTCGTGCACGCCGTCACAGAGGGCCCGCCCGATGAACGGCCGTACGGCAACTTCCCGTCCTACTCGCTTTACCCACCAACGTGACGTACCGGGCGGACTTGCTCCGCATCGTGCAGAACGTGGTGGCGCCTTCGGCCGCCGACGTCGACCAACACGCCAGATTTCCCCGCGCTGCCCTCAACGCCTTGGGCGCGCGCGGCATTCTGGGGATGACGATCTCGCGGACGGTCGGCGGGGGAGGACAGGACCTGCGGTCGGCAGGACGGGTGGTCGAGCACGTCGCTCGCGTTTGTGGCGCAACGGCTTCCGTCCTGCGCTCGCACTACTCCGCGGCCGCCGTGCTGGACCGCTCGGGTCCGCACTGGTTGCGTGCGGAGATCGCGGCAGGCCGGCACCTGGCGACGCTGGCGGCCTTCGGCTCGTCGGGTGAGGTGTCCGCGCACGGCGACGTGGTGCAGATGCGGGCGCGCAAGAGCTGGGTGATCGCGGCCGGCGAGGCGGACAGCTACGTCTGGTCCTGCGGGTCGGCGTTGTGGCTGGTGCCGGCTCAGGCTCCGGGGCTGCTGGTGCCGGCCGACCACGCCGGGATGGGCTTGCGGGGAACCGTCGCCACGTGTGTGGAGGCGGATCCCGTGCGGGTGCCGGCGTCCAACCGGCTGTGGTCGGAAGAGCCGGCGTTTCCGTGGTTCCTGGTGCTCGGGGCCTCGGTGTCGCTGGGCCTGATGGAGGGTGCGCTGGCGGCGGCGCTGGGGCATCTCGGTGGCGGTGATCCGCGCACACGGGCCGACCTGGCCAGGATGCGGCTGCGGACCGACTCGGTCCGGGTGCTCTACAACGACACCCTGTCCGCGGTGACGTGGCATCCGGAACGGTCGGACGACCGGGTGCGGCTGCTGGCGGTCACCGCGACCGAAGCCGCCGTTGCGGTGACCGACCTGGCGATGAAGGTGTGCGGGGACGCGGCGTTTCGCCGGGATCTGGGGATCGAGCGCAGGTTCCGTGACGCGCGGGCCGCCGCGGCGATCGAGCCGACGGTTGATGCGTTGTTGGATTCACTGGAGATCTAAAGATTGGTTGGTTTAGGGTCGCGGACATGTCCTACGGACCGCCCGAGCAGCAGTCGAGTCAGCCCGTCGGATCGCAGGCCCCGCCTCCCAAGGGACCCGTGCTGGGGTTGGTGGCACTGGTTCTGGGGCTGGCCGGGGTCGTGGCGACCTTTCTCCCGATGAACTTGGACGGCGTGCGCCCGTACGTCGCATGGGCGTTCGGGTTGCCGGGGTTCGTGGTCGCGATCCTCGGGCTGCTTGGACACCGCAGGGGCAAGGCGCCCGCGGTGATCGGCGCCCTGCTGTCGCTGCTGGCCGTGCTCGTTGGGGTGATCACGATCGGCAACCTCGTCGGTGTCCTCTGAGGCTAGAGCCGTCCGCGCACCTCGTCGGCCTTCGGTTCACCCAGCTCTTCGAACAGCGTCACGGACTCCAGCCAGCACTTCTCGGCACCACGGCGGTCACCGAGACCGTCCAGCGCGAGCCCGAGGTTGTCCAGGGACTCGGCCTGCCCGTAGAGATCACCGATCGCGCGGAACGTCTCCAGCGCCCTGTCGACGTACGACACGGCCTCGGGAAAGTCGAGCAGCCCCCGGTACACCTCGCCGATGTTGTTGAGCAGGATGGCCTCGCTGTACGGGTCCTTGATCTCCTGCCGGATCTCCAACGCCCGCAGGTAGCGCGCCAGGGCGACGTCGAACCGGCCGGCGTCGGCGTGCAGCAGGCCGATGTTGTTCAGCGTCACGGCTTCCGAGTGCAGGTTGCCGAGCTCACGGGCGAGTTCGGCGGCCTGCTCGTAGCAGGACAACGCGTCGTCGACCCGTCCCTGCACCATGTAGACGATGCCGAGGTTGTTCAAAGTCGGTTCCTGCCGCGACTTGTCGCCGATCGCGCGGAAGATGGACAAAGCCTGCTGGTAGCAGTCGATGGCCTCGCCGTGCCGCCGGACCTCGCGCAGTGCGATGCCGAGCGTGATCAGCATCCGCCCCTCTGCGCTGCGGTCACCCACCGAACGGGCGGCGGCCAGTGCGACGCCGTGCGTGTCGATCCAGTCTGCCCAGTGCTTGCGCAGGTTGAAGAAGTCCCACAGGCATTGGGCCAGGGCCCAGGAGTGCTCGGGAAGGTCGTGCTCGGCGGCGTCGCGGATCGCGGCCACCAGGTTCGCCCGTTCGGTGTCGCACCACAGCAAAGCGGCGTCGCGGTCGGCGAACGCGCGCGGGTGCACGGCCGGGTCCGCGGTGCCGATCTCCAGCTTGCGCTGCGGGTTCAGCTGCTGCGCCGCGTTCCACGACGTGTGCACGTACCAGTCCAGCACCCGCCGCCGCGCCACAGCTCGTGCCGGCGGCGGCTCAGCGGCCGTGACCTGCTCGACGGCGTACGCGCGCAACAGGTCGTGCAGTCCGTAACGGCCGGGTGTGTGCTGTTGCAGCAGGTGCTCGTCGAGCAATGTCTCCAGCAGGTCACCGGCCTCGTACGCGGTCAGTCCGGCGAGGGCGGCGGCTGACTCGGCCGTGAGGTCCTCTCCCGGGTGGATTCCGAGGAGTCGAAATAATCGCCTCTGGTTGTCGGGCAAGGCCTGGTACGAGAGGTCGAACACGCCTCGCGCGCCGGCACCACCCCCTCGTTCCAGCTGTGCCACCATGTCCAGCATCGTCCACTGTGGACGACGAGCGAGTCGTTTCGCGGCCAGCGCCACGGCGATGGGCAGGTGCCCGCACAGTTCCGCGATCCGTTCGGCCGCCTCGCGGTCGGCGTGCACGCGATCCTCACCGGCGATCCGGGAGAGCAACGCCACGGCCTCGCCCGGCGTGAAGACGTCGAGGAAGAGCGACTTCACGCCGTCGAGCCTGAGCAGCGTGCGACGGCTGGTGATCAGCACCATGCAGGTGGCACTGCCGGGCAGCAGCGGCAGGACCTGATCCTCGCCCGCGGCGTTGTCCAGCAGCACCAACGCGCGCTTGCCCGAGAGCCGGTCGCGGTACAGCGCGGCCCGTTCCTCCAGCGACTCGGGGATCTGCCCGCCGGGCACGCCCAGCAGGCGCAGAAAGCTCTCCAGCACGGCGGACGGGTCCGCGGGCAGCTCGTCGGCGTCGAACCCGTGCAGGTCGGCCCACAGCTGCACGTCCGGATAGCGCTGCACGAGCTGGTGTGCCGCCCTCACGGCGAGCTTCGTCTTGCCGACTCCGGCCATGCCCTCGATCGCGGAGATCACGACCGTGGAATGCGGCCCCGGCTCGCACAGCCGCCGCAGCTCGGACTCACGGCCGGTGAACTCGGCGATGTCCATCGGCAACTGCCGGTGCGCGCTCAACGCGGCCGGCGAGGGCACCCGGCTTTCGAGGATCACCTGCTGCAGCTGGCGAAGTCGCGCGCCCGGCTCGACCCCGACCTGCTCGATCACGTGCTTGCGGGCGGTCGCGTACGCCTCCAGCGCCTCGCCACGACGGCCGGAGCGGTCCAGCGCGAGCATCAGCTGTGCCCACAGCTCCTCGCGCAACGGGTGCAGCGCCGACTCCCGTCGCAGCCGGTTGATCACGTCGTCGAACCGGCCGAGCTCCAGCGCGGCCTTCGCGTACCGCTCGACGGCGGTCAGCCTGCGTTCCTGCAGCCGGGTGAGCTCGGCGCGCAGCAACGGTCCCGCGTTGAGCTCCGCGGTCGGGACGCCGTGCCACTTGGCCAGCGCCTGGGCGAACTTCTCCGCCGCGGCCTCGGTGTCGTTGTCCGCAAGCGCTTCCTCACCGGCACGGACGAGCTGGTCGAACGCGTCCAGGTCGAGCTCACCGGGCTCGACGACGAGCTGGTAGCCGTGACCGGGCCTGGTGATCAGCCGCTCACCGAGGACCTTGCGCAACCCTGCGACGTACGTGCGCAGGTTCGACTCGGGGGAAACCGGCGGTGAGTCCCAGACCGCCTCGGTCAGTTGTGCGACGCTGACTGCCTCGTTGGCGTGCAGCAACAGCATCGTGAGCACCGCGCGCTGCCGGGGTCCGCCCAGCTCCAGCAAAGTGCCCGTCCGCCGTACCGCCAGCGAACCGAGCAGCAGGAACTCCACAGGTGTAGTTCTCCTCGATGATCTCGAACGTCGGGTACAGCCATCCTCGCGCACTTCCCGACCGCCTGTGCACGGCCTGGGCGAAATCTGTGCGGACCTCCTGGCACCTTTGTACCCAGATCCGGTACCTGCGCCGCCGGGCCCGAGAAGACCTGGGACAGGGGGTCGGCGCAGTTACCGGATCTGGTTCCCCCAAGAACCCGGCCGGCGTGTGAAAGTCACCGCGCACGTCGGCCACCTTCACAAGACCGGTGGCCCGGCAGGTCCCCCAGACTGAACCGGGCCACCACCCTTGGACCGCTGAGCGGGCGAGTTCTCCCCGGCGTGACGACGCCGCAACGTCCAGGCACTAGAAGAAGTGCATGGAGACCGCCCTCAAGCATCCGGTCGACCAGGTGCTGCCACCTGCCCGGCTCGGACTGCTCGGTTTGCAGCACGTCCTCGCGATGTACACCGGCTGCGTCACGGTGCCGCTCGTGTTCGGTGCCGCCGCCGGACTCGACACCCACACCATCGGCCTGCTCGTCAACGCGGACCTGCTGGTCGCCGGCCTGATCACGGTGCTGCAGGCGCTCGGCATCGGCAACGTCCTGGGCATCCGGCTGCCGGTCGTGGCCGGCGCGACGTTCACCGCCGTGACACCGATGATCCTGATCGCCGGCCAGTACGGCGTGCAGGCCGTCTACGGGTCGATGCTCGCGGCCGGTGTCTTCGGAATCCTGATCGCGGTGCCGTTCGCCCGCGCCGTCCGCTTCTTCCCGCCCGTCGTCACCGGCTCGGTGATCACGGTGATCGGGTTGTCGCTGATCGGGGTCGCGGCGGGACTGATCACCGGCCAGGACGCGACGGCGGCTGACTACGCGTCTCCTCGGAAGCTGGCGCTGGCGTTCGGCATCGTGCTGGTGATCGTGCTCGTCGGACGGTTCGCGCGCGGCCTGCTCGGTCAGCTGGGAGTGCTGGTCGGCCTGGTCGGCGGCACGATCGCGGCGGTGTTCCTGGGCATGACGGACTTCTCGGCCGTGGGTGGCGCCGCCTGGCTCGGCATCGCCCAGCCGTTCCACTTCGGCCCGCCGCAGTTCCCGCTCGCCGCGGTCATCTCGATGTGCGTGGTCATGCTGGTGACCTTCACCGAGTCGACCGCCGACATGCTCGCGGTCGGCGAGATGACCGGCCGTCCCGTCACCTCACGCGATCTCGCCCGCGGCTTGGCGGCCGAGGGCGTCTCCGGCGTGCTGGGCGGTGTGCTGAACGGGTTCCTGGACACCGTTTTCGGCCAGAACGTCGGCCTCGTCGGCATCACGAAGGTCCGCAGCCGCTACGTCGCCGCGGTCGCCGGCGCAATCCTGGTGCTGCTGGGCCTGATCCCGAAGCTCGGCGAGATCGTCGCGGCCCTGCCAGGTCCGGTGGTCGGTGCGGCGGGCCTGGTCATGTTCGCCACGGTCGCGGCCGTCGGCATCGGGATCCTGCGCAGGGTCGACTTCGAGAACACCGGGAACCTGCTGATCATCGCGGTCACCATCGGCGTCGGGCTGCTGCCGGTCGTGGCGCCGAGGATCTACCACTCGTTTCCCACGTGGGCACAGGTGATCGGGGGCAGCGCCATCACCAGCGCGGCGCTGACCGCCTTCGTGCTCAACCTGCTGTTCAACCACACCCGCCGGAACCCCAGCGAGCACGCACCGTCTCGGTGAAGGCCTCGAACTCGGCCGTCATCGACACCTCGTCCGGTTGCAGCAACCACTGCTGCTGCAACCCGTCGATCACCGCGATCGTCGTGCGCACGATCGTGTCCACGGGCGCGTCGGCGAGGAACTCACCGCGTTCCTTACCGATGCGGACGGCCTCGGTCAGCCACTTCCGGATGCTCGCGTAGTGCTCCTGCACCCACGTGTGTGCCGGATGTGACGGTTCGACGGCCTCCGCCGCGAGCCGCACGAACAGCCCGACCAGGTGCGGCCGCGTCGAGTTGCGCGCCACCAGTGCGGTCAACGCGTCGAAAGCCGCCCAACCCAGTGGCGGGCCGGTGTCACCTGACAGGAAGTCGCTGTCCTGCCGGTCGCGTTCCTCCAGCACCGCGCCGAGCAGGGCCGCCTTGCTCGGGAAGTGGTGCAGCAGACCGGACTGCGAGAGCCCGGTCTTCGCCGCCACGGCGGCCACCGAGGTTCCCTTGAAGCCCGCTGTCGCGAACAGTTCGGTCGCGGCGGCCACCGCCTTCGCCCTGGACTCCTCACCGGAGAGGTCCACCCGCGACTTGGCCCGGTACCGGGGCGGGAACGACACGGCTCACCTCACTCCTGATCAGCGCGCAGGGTAACCCGGACGTCGCCGAGCCCACGGGCGATCAGCACCTCGCCGCCCCGCAACGGCTGCCAGCCGTCGTTCCACACCCGCTGCACCCGCGCCGAGCACGGCACCTCGACCTGCTCTGTCTCGCCGGCGGCGCGTCCGCGAGCGCCCAGCCGATCAGGCGCACCGGTTCGCCGGATGGCTGCAGGTAGACCTGCACGACCTCGCGCCCCGACCGTTCGCCGGTGTTGGCGAGCTCCACCGTCACGGCGCTCACCTGCCCATCCACAATGGACAGAGAGGCCGTGCCGTACTCCCACGTCGTGTAGCCGAGGCCGTGGCCGAACCAGAACAGCGGATCGACCGCGCCGCGGTAACCGATCGCGGTTCCTTCGGAGTACGGCAGTTCGCCGTCCACCGGCACCGGGGGCAGGGCGACGAGACCACCGGCACCGGCCATCTGGGCCAGCAGGTAGAAGAACGAGACGGCCATCGTCGACGTGGCGGCGGCGGCGCGGACCGGACGCT
>NZ_VSRL01000086.1 GCF_012184385.1 Lentzea indica | reverse complement strand
TGCGGTGAGAAGGGTGTTCAGGTCGGTCGTCACAAACTGATCTTGAACACCCTTCGTCCGTCTGCAGCCACCGCCCGGACTTAGGACTTACTCGTCTAGCTGATCGCCAGCGGGACGCGGGTCTGAGGGACCACTGGCGGGCGGTCCATCACGGCCAGTTCCAATTGGCGGGCCGGGGATTCGCCCAGGAGTTTGCGGGCCAGGGTCGTGCCCTTGCGCGGGGCGAGGGCCAGTTCGGCGCGTAGGACTTGTACGCCTACGAAGTGGCACACCTCCTCGATGATGGCCTTGGTGTCGGCGATGGAGCGGGTGCGGCGGATCGCGTCCACGGCCGCGCGTTCCAGGGGTGCTACGTGGAAGCCTCGGCGGATCGCCGGTTTGGGGAGGCGGTCTGTGCGTTCCAGGCGCAGGGTGGCGTGGCCCCAGGCTCGGGAGTGGCGTGGGGCCAGCACGTGGATCGCGTCCGCTGAGGGGAGAACGGATCTCATGCCGTGCAGGTACAGGGCGTCGAAGGCGGTGAGCATGGAGCGCTCGCCTGCGTAGAGGAGGGCCGCCTGCACCAGTTGTTCCCGGGAGGGGCCGGCCCGGGACAGCAGGAAGACGCCGGGGAACAGGCGTTGCCACGGGCCGCCTGGGCGGGATCGTTGGTCGATCAGGGCCGAGGACAGTCCTATGTGGATCAGGGCTGCCACGGGGGCTACGCGGTGGACGAAGAGGGTGCCCAGAGCTTCGAGGTCGATGGGGTGGCGCATGGGTTCATGGTGCGCCGGGGAGGCCGGGGGAAGGTTGGGTCAACTGGGAAGTTGTGGACAACTCTCGGGTTGTGGACAACTCGCGATCACTCAGGCTTCGGTTCGAACTCGGCTGTCCTTTCTGGACTGTCGCTCAGCAGCGACGCCGGGCGGACGGCTAGCGAGCCGAAGCGGGAACGGGCCTGGTCAGCGGCTTGCTCGGCTTCGCGCCAGCCGCGTTCTGGGGCGTCGAAGATCAGTTGCCGGGCGGAGTCGGCGTTGTCAAGACCCTCTATTCGGACGCCGATCAGACGGACCGCGCCGGGTGGGACCTGGGTGTCGAGCAGCTCGACGGCGGTGCGGTAGACCTCCTGGGTCACGTCGGTCGAGACGGGCAGCGTCCGCGATCGGGTGATCGTCGTGAAGTCCGAGAAGCGGACCTTGATCGACACCGTTCGGCCGCGCAATCCCTTCGCGCGCAACGAACCCACTGAGCGCTCGGACAACCTCAACAGCTCGCGGCGCAACAGATCGCGGTCGTAGTGGTCGACCTCGAAGGTCTCCTCCGCGCCGATCGACTTCTCCCGCGACGTGGGCACCACCGCACGATCGTCGACGCCGGCAGCCAAAGCGAACAAGTGCTCCGCCAGCGCAACACCGATCATGCGACGCAAACGAGGAAGAGGCGTGGCGGCGACGTCGCCGACGGTCTCCAAGCCCAGTTGTTCAAGGCGCGCAGCGGTTTTCGCGCCCACACCCCACAACGCGGACACCGGAAGCGGATGCAGGAACTCCAAAGTGGCCGAAGCCGGCACGACCATCATGCCGTCGGGCTTGCACATGCCAGAGGCGAGCTTCGCGAGGAACTTGGTCGATGCCACGCCGACAGAACAGGACACACCGTGATCAGCGAACACCTGAGACCTGATCAACTCCCCCACGCCACCCGGTGTCAGACCCAATCGGCGAAGAGCCCCGCCGACGTCCAGGAACGCCTCGTCCAACGACAACGGCTCCACCAGCGGCGTGATGTCGCGGAAGATCGCCATGACCCCGCGTGAGACCTCCTGGTAGAGGTCGAACTGCGGTGACAGGTACACGGCATTTGGGATCAACCGCCGCGCGTGAGCGGTCGGCATCGCGGAACGCACACCGTACTCACGCGCGAGGTAGTTCGCGGAACACACGACGCCACGCCCACCGACACCGCCGACGACGACGGGCACGGAGGCGAGCTCGGGACGTTCGCGGATCTCCACCGACGCGTAGAAGGCGTCCATGTCGACGTGCAGCATGCGGCAGCCCGTGTCATCAGGCCAGACGCCGTCACGAGCACGGAACCGGTCGCGCAGGCCGCGTGGCAGGTTCGCACTGCGACCCATGAACACCCCTCTCGAACGTCAGTTCGAGCAAAATCCTACAGTTTGTACACACGCGACGCGTTCTCCGACGCGATGAGTCGTGCGATCCGATGCGCGTCCTCCTCGAGAAACGCATCGCGCCGCAGCCCGTCGGCCAGGAAGTCCGACAACGCGCGACGGAACAGCAACGCGCCGAGGTAGTACAACTCGGGCAGACCGAACGCGTCGGACGAGAACAAGAACTTGCCGTAGGGCACGATCTCGAGCGCCTCACCCAACACCCTCGACGCCTGATGCCCCAGCCCGTGGGTGGCCAGGCCGAGATCGCAGAACACGTGTGGGAACACCTGCGCGAGATACCCGGCCTGCCGGTGGAACGGGTAGTTGTGCAACAACATCACCGGCACGCCCAGCCCCGAAGTCGCGCGCAGGAACGGCGTCAACAACGACGGATCGCAACGGTGCAGATCGATGTCCGAGTCGCCGTAGCCCACGTGGAACTGCAACGGCAGCCCGGCGTCCATCGCCTCCCACGCCAACCACGAGATCACCACCGGGTCCTTCAACGGCCCGGGGTTCCACGTCTGCCAGACGTACATCGCTCGCAACGCCTCGTCCTCAGTCGGCCGCTCGCCGCTGATCGCCAGCCCCATCCGGTACGCCGCAACGGACTTCGCCCCCACCACGGACGGAGACCGCAGACGCAGCCGCAGCTGGTAGAGGAACTCGTTGGTCGTGGCGGCCGTGGACAGTTCCTCCGCGAGGTGCTCCAGCCGCACGATCTCGCGCGCCTCAGCCCCGGCCAGCGACGCAAGCTCTGGGGCCGACAGCAGCCGATCAGGCTGGAACCCGCCGTCCACCAGGAAGGTGTGGATCCCGGACGCCATCAGGAACGTCCGCGACACCTCGGTGATGTGCAGCGAATTCCGCCGTTCGAGGTACGCCTCGGCCGAAGCGTGCCGGGGCAGGTCCAACAGCGGGGCACACCACCGCCGCACCGCGAAGCCGAGCGCCGAGTCGAAGAAAGACCCGCCCAACGGCGAGACAGCGTCAGCCTCCAGCAACAGCGACTCGAACTCTTCACGCGTGCTGTCGGTGCGCAGCACGCCGTGGCAGTGGTGATCTATCAGCCCGAGTTCGGCGACGAACGGCAAGATGCCCATAACCTTAGGATCGTGGACTCTGCGGAACGGGACCAGCGGTTCGACCGGGCGACGGAACTCTTCGACGGGCTCAACGCCAGGGAAGTGAGCGTCGTGGCCCTCACCTGGGTCGACAACAGCGGCATCACGCGCACCAAATCGGTGCCTCTGCGCAGACTGGCACACGCGGCAGCACACGGCGTGGGCGCGTCACCGGTCTTCGACGTGTTCCTGTTCGACGACTGGATCATCCAGGGCCGGTTCGCCGGCGGCCCTGTCGGCGACCTGAGGTTGCACCCCGACCTCGACCGCCTCACGGTGCTCGCCGGCCAGCCGGGCTGGGCGTGGGCGCCCGCCGACCGCCACTTCCAGAGCGGCGTCCCGTACCCGATGGACCAGCGCCTCCAGGCCCGCAAGGCACGGCAGAACCTCGCCGACCGTGGCCTCACCGCCAAGGCCGGCTTCGAGATCGAGTGGTGCGTCGGCAAGACCGGCACCGACGACTGGGTTCCGGCGACGAGCGGCGCCGCCTACGGGCACGCACGCCAGGTCGAGCTGTCCGACTACTGCGTCGACCTCCTCAACGCCCTGGACCAGCAGAACGTCGAGGTGCTCCAGTTCCACCCCGAGTACGCCGCCGGCCAGTTCGAGGTCTCCACCGCGCCTGAAGACCCGCTCGCGGCGGCAGACACCGCTGTACTCGTGAGGGAGACCATCCGCGCCGTCACGATGCGGCACGGCATGCGCCCGTCGTTCTCGCCCAAGGTGATCAACGGCGGCGTGGGCAACGGCGGCCACCTGCACCTCAGCGTCTGGCGCGACGGCACGAACCTCTTCGCCGGCTTCCAGGACGAGGCGAAGCAGTTCACCGCGGGCGTGCTCAATCACATCCGGGCGTTGTGCGCCATCGGCTGTCCCTCTCTCGCGAGCTACCTCAGGCTCGTGCCGCACACGTGGTCAGCACCGTTCGTGGCGTGGGGTGAGGAGAACCGCGAAACTTCACTGCGCCTGATCCAGGACAACCTGGAGATCAAGTGCTTCGATCTGACCGCGAACCCGTACCTCGTCGTCGCGGGCGTCATCGCGGCCGGTCTGGACGGCATCGCCACCCAGGCATCCCTGCCGGAGGGCCTCAACGTGGACCCGGCGCTGCTGGACGGCATCCCGCGCCTGCCCACGTCCCTCAAGGAGGCCGTCGAGGAGTTCGAGAAGGACACGGTGCTCACCGAGGCGTTCGGCAACGAGCTGGCGGGCACGATCGCCGACGTCCGGCGCGGTGAAATGGAGCGGTACAAGGACGCGAGCCCGCAGGGAATCGCCAACGTCACCCGCTGGCGCCACTGATCTCCTTGCGCAGCCGTGCCAACGCCCGGTGCTGAGCCACCCGCACCGCGCCGGGCGTCGAGCCCACGGCTTCCGCCGTCTCCTCCGCCGACAAGCCCACCACCACACGCAGCACCACGATCTCTCGCTGCTTGTCGGGCAGCACGCGCAGAAGCGCCGCCATCTGGTCGGACAGCTCCCCCTGCATCGCCCGTTGCTCGGGCCCGGCTGCGGTGTCCATCGACTCCGGCAGCTCGGACACGGCCTCCGCGCGGTTCCTGGAATGGCTCCGGAAGGAGTCAGCGACCTTGTGCGCGGCGATCCCGTAGACGAAGGCCAGGAAGGGCCTGCCCTGCTCCCGGTAGTTCGGCAGCGCCGTCAGCACGGCCAGACAGACGTCCTGCGCCACGTCGTCTGCCGACGCGTACGACCCAACGCGCGCACGGCAGTACCGAACGACCAACGGCCGGATGGTGCCGAGGAGCCGTTCGATGGCGGCTCGATCACCGGCCACAGCACGCGCTACGTGGTCCTCGGCCGCCTCAGGGCGCTTCGAGTAGTACGCGGGTGCAGGCGGGTCGACCGGCCCCTGATCGCTCGCGGTCCGCTCCACCAGCGCGTCAATGGTGCCCGCTGAAGCCGAGACCGGGCCACCGACGGACGAGCGCTGAACGGCTTCAGCGGGAACCTTGCGATGCAGGCCGGGTGAGAACTCCACGCAGATCACCGTTCCTCGTCTGGACGCCGGCGCATGGCGAGCCGCGCCCGCCGGATCCGTCCCTCGACCGCGCGCGGGGTGAGTCGCAACAGCTCAGCGATCTCCGCGTGCGAATAGCCCTGGTCGTGAAGGAAGAGCAACCGCTTGCTGTCCTCGCTCAACGTCGCGAACGCGGCGTTGGCCGCCTGCTGCTCGATGACCGCGTCCTCGGGAGTCCCCTCGGTCACGACGTGCTCGAGCGAGGCGAAGGTGTCCACCAGCTGCACGTCCTGCCAGCCGCCCGCCCGCGTCTGCCAGCGCCGGTAGACGTTCGGGAACGCCAGCACGCAGGCGTTGACGAAGTACTCGGTCAACGGCTGCCCGTGCTCGACCGACCACTGCCTGCCGAGCAACCCCCGGTCACGGAAGTAGACGAATCCCTCGAACACCGCGTCGCTCGCCAGCTCCTCGGCCTCCTGCGGCGAGATGTCCTGCTGGTGCAGGTAGCGGCCGTGCCGCCCACAGCGGGAGAACACCGCGCCGGACCGCACGAGCTTCGTAACGATCGTGAGGCCGTGTCCGAGAAGCTGACGGTGGAACTGGTCCCAGCGCGGCCCGGTGAGCCCTGACTCGCGGAAGTGCTGCACGAGCACTCCGTCGATGCGCAGCCGCTCGGCGGCAAGCGCTGAGTCCGAACTTCCCATGCCCCCTGGTCCCTATGTCGGAGTCTTCCTGCCTCTAGGTATGTCGTTTGGGTGCGTCGACCCCACACACCTAGCCCGACTAATAACAAATGCAAACGAATGTCACCCGATCGGGACACTCAGAGCGGCAATTTCCTTCCGCAGGCGCCCGAGCGCGCGGTGCTGAGCGACCCGAACGGCACCCGGCGTCGAGCCAACGGCCTCCGCCGTTTCCTCCGCCGACAGACCCACCACCACGCGCAGCACGAGAATCTCGCGCTGCTTCTCCGGCAGGAGGCGCAGCAGATCGCCCAAGCTGCCGTTCAGTTCGACCTGGAGGGCGAAGTCCTCGGGCCCGGCGCCTCGCACGGGCTGATCGGGCACGTCGGCCATCGGCTCCGCACGGTTACGAGCCAGCGCCCGATGCGCGTCGGCGACTTTGTGCGCCGCGATGCCGTAGACGAACGCCAGGAAGGGCCTGCCCTGCTCCCGGTAGTTCGGCAGCGCCGTCAGCACAGCCAGACAGACGTCCTGTGCGACGTCGTCCGCGGTTGTCGCGGAACGCCCAACACGTGCGCGACAGTACTTCACCACCAGCGGTCGCAGGTAGCGAAGTAGCTGGTCAGTGGCCCTGTGATCGCCACGCACGGCCAGGCTGACCAGTTCCGCGGATAAAGCCGAACGCTCCATTCGAAGTGTCCCCTCGTCGACGTCCCGGAGAGGAGACGTGCGACACGTCACTCCTTATGCGGAAAGTAGGGAGAAACTTCAAACGTCACCCGTTTGCAGCAACCATCAGCGGTTGGTAATAGGCATGGAGCAACCACTCCACGTAACCGAAACCGGCGCGTTCCGCCAATTCGGTGATTTCATGACGGGTAATCGCCCAATATCGTGCCTTGCCCACCACGACGCGCCACGAGTCGGCTTCGTGCAGCTGGAACATCTCCAGCTCGTACTGATCGCCGTCCCAGTGCCACAGCTGGAACCACACGACGCGACCCGGACCGACCGACGGCGCCGTCGACAACGGCCGTTCGCGCCGAATCTCGTCGTAGTCGCGCGTCGAGATGATGAGCCGGCCGCCAGGACGCAGCACACGACGCATCTCACGCAACGCCGAAAGCACATCATCAGAGGTCAGCAGGTGAGGCAGCGCGTTGTCGGCAGCCAGAACCACGTCGAACGAAGCATCAGCGAACGGCAACGAACGCATGTCCGCCGCCGCAGCGGGCAAAGAGACACCACGTGCAGAGGCCTCCACAACGGCCCGAGAGACCGCCACAGGGCTCAGATCGGCACCCACGACCTCATAGCCGCGCATGGCCAGTCCGATCGCCTGCGTACCGATGCCACAAGCGCAGTCCAGAACGCGCGCGCCAGGGGGAATGAACTCGGAGAGCTGCGCGGCCTGCCGGGCCATCGACGCGTCCCAGTCCGGGAACATCAGGTCGTACGTCCCGGCGAGCCCGTCGTAGAAGGCGCCGGTCAAATCAGCTCCTCGACCCCCACGGACGACCGCAGCTTCGCCAGCGCGCGGTGCTGAGCCACCCGCACGGCACCCGGCGTCGAGCCGATCGCCTCGGCCGTCTCCTCCGCCGACAAGCCGACCACGACCCTCAGCAGCAAGATCTCCCGCTGCTTGTCCGGCAGCACCCCGAGCAACTGGCCCAGCCGCACCGACAGCGATCCGAGCAGCGCATTTTCCTCAGGATCGACGGCCTGCGACGGTCCGTCCGGCACCTCGGCGACCGGCTCGGAACGGTTGCGCGCCGACACGCGGTGCGCGTCCGCGACCTTGTGCGCGGCGATGCCGTACACGAACGCCAGGAACGGTCGTCCCTGCTCACGGTAGGAAGGCAATGCCGTCAGCACGGCCAGGCAGACCTCCTGCGCCACGTCGTCCGCCGACGCGTACGCCCGTTCATTGCGACCGACGCGCGCGCGGCAGTACCGCGACACGAGCGGGCGAACGGACGCGAGCAGCCGTTCGACGGCACACCGATCACCCGCGACAGCCTCGTTCACCAACGAGGCCAGCAGGTCGGAGCTCTCCATGGCGTCGGTCCCCTACGTCGGCTGCAGACACACTATCTCTCGCCGCGAAGTCGTTTGGGACCACTTATCAGGACCGAAAGTCCCTGGTGCAAACGCTTCAGGCGGTACGACGGGCGAGCACGTGCAGCCGGGCGGCCACGTCGCGCAGCGGAGACCGGGTGGCAGCGGCCAGTTCCAGCTCGGCGAGCGCGTCGGCGGCACCCGGATTCGAGTCCAGCACGACGCCGGGCACGAGATCGGAAACGATGCCATGACCTTGCAGGAGCTCGACGGAAAGCCCCGCCTCGAGAACCAGCTTCTCAAGACCTGGGACGTCGAACCGGCGCTGCAACGGGTCACGCGTGCCCGCCAGCTGACCGGCGTCGTCGTCCAGCAACCTCCGTGCGTCGACGATACGGCCGGCGATCGCGCGGTGCAGGATCGCCGCGAACCTGTTCGCGACCAGCACCGAAACCGCACCACCAGGCGTGACGGCGGCAGCCAGCGCGGACAGCGCCGCAGGGGCGTCGTCGACGACCTCCAGCAGACCGTGCGCCAGCACCAGATCCGCCTCACCAGCGGGAACACCCAACGAGTCGGTGTCGCCCTGGACCGCGTTGATCGTCACGCCGGCCTCGCGAGCACGGGTGTGCAGCGTGGCCAGTGCGTTCGGCGACGGCTCCACGACCGTGACCGCGCACCCCGCCGCGGCGAGAGGCACGGCCCAGACACCGCTGCCACCGCCAACGTCGAGCACGCGCGGCGGTTCTCCACCTCTGCGCGCGCGTGCGGCGGCCAATTCGGCGTCGAGCACCCTGTGTACGGCGTCCGGTCGCATGGCACACAGAGTAGGAGACCCTAGAGTAGGTCTGTGCATACGGTGTCCGTGCTCAGCCTCAAGGGAGGCGTCGGCAAGACGACGGTGGTCCTCGGCCTCGCCTCGGCCGCTCTCCGTCGCGGCGTTCGCACGCTGGTGATCGACCTAGACCCGCAGTGCAACGCCACGTCGACGCTGGAACCCGAGGAGTCCAAGGCGAGCATCTACGACGTCCTGCAGGACCCGTCCGAGGAGAACCTGGAACAGGCGATCCGCCCGAGCAGGTGGGGTGACGGCATCGACGTGCTGTCCGGGTCCGAGGACGCCGAGCTGCTCAACCACCCGGATCCGAACGAGTCGCGGCTGCACCGTCTGAAAGACGCGTTGCGGACGTTGCGGGACATGTACGACGAGTTCCCCTATCACCTCGTGCTGCTCGACTGCCCGCCGTCGCTGGGCCAGCTGACCCGGTCGGCGCTGGTGGCGGCCGACCGCGCGCTGCTGGTCACCGAACCGACGATGTTCGCGGTGGCCGGCGTGCAGCGGGCGTTCGAGGCGGTGCAGAACGAACGCGAGAGCAACAACGCCGATCTCCAGCCGTTGGGCGTCGTGGTGAACCGGGTCCGCCCGCGTTCGCACGAGCACCAGTTCCGCATCGAGGAGCTGCGCGACATCTTCGGCCCGCTGGTGATGCCGGTGGCGCTGCCGGACCGTCTCGCGGTGCAGCAGGCGCAGGGCGCGTGCATGCCGATCCACGAGTGGGGCACGCCGGGCGCGCGCGAGGTGGCGCTGGCGTTCAACCTGCTGCTCGCCCGCATCCAGCGCATTTCCCGCAGCCGGCGGCGCGCGGTGCACCACGACTTCGACGACGACGAGATCCAAGAGGCGGTGGATGCCTGAGGGTGACACCGTCTTCCTGGCGGGCAGGCGCATGCACGAGGCGCTGGCCGGGAAGACGCTGCGGCGCGGGGAACTGCGCCACCCTCGGTTGGCCACGCTGGACCTGACCGGTCTGGACGTGCTCGGCGTGCGGACGTACGGCAAGCACATGTTCACCCGGTTCTCCGACCACAACAGCCTGCGCAGCCACTTCAGGATGGACGGCGCGTGGCACCTCTACCGGCCGGGCGAGCGCTGGCGCCGCCCCGCGCACCAGGCCCGCGCGGTGTTCGAGGTGGACGACCGGCAGGCCATCGGATTCGCGCTGCACGACATGGAGTTCATTCCGACTTCCCGCGAAAATGAACTCATCTCGCATCTCGGGCCCGACCTCCTTTCGGAGGAGTTCGACGCCGCTGAGGCCGTTCGGCGGTTGACCGCCGATCCGTCGCGACCCGTCGGGATCGCATTGTTGGACCAACGGATCATGGCCGGCGTCGGGAATCTCTACCGCGCGGAAGTGTGTTTCCTACTGCGCGTTCTGCCGACCGCACCGGTGTCATCTGTGGATGCCGCTCGGGCGGTTGCGTTGTCACGCAAGCTGTTGCAGGCGAACCAGTGGCGGCCCGAACAGATCACGACGGGTGACCGGCGCGTGCAGCACTACGTTTTCGAGCGCACCGGCAAACCTTGTTTGCGTTGCGGCACAAGAGTCCGATCGGACGAGATCGACGGCAGATTTGTGTACTTCTGCCCAAAATGCCAGTCCGGTTGAACCGCGGCGGTCTCCTGCACGTGTCCTCCGACATGGCGGTAAATCTGGATGCCCTGCGCCCCGGCTTCACCGACGACCCGTACGCCGTGCTGAAGAGCCTGCGCGACGCAGGCCCCGTGCACCGGGTCGAGACCTTCGGCGTGCCGATGTGGCTCGTGACGCGCTACCCCGACGTGCGCGCCGCGCTGGACAATCCTCAGCTGTCCTCACACGGCTCCGCGCTCGCCGAACCCCTGCGCGGGCATCCGCACTTCGCGTCCTGGTGGTTCGGCGACCTGTCGGACCACATGATGAACAGCGACGCCCCCGACCACACCCGTCTGCGACGCGCGGTGTCGAGCGAGCTCACCCCGCGCCGGATCGCCTCGCTGCGTCCGCGCATCGAGCAGCTCGCTGCCTCCCTGGCGACCGCTTTCGCCGACTCGGGGCGTTGCGACCTGATCGCGGACTTCGCGGCGCCGCTGCCGATCACCGTGATCATGGAGCTGCTCGGCGTTCCCACCGTCGACCAGGAGAACTTCCGGTACTGGGCCGACGTGGTCACCGGCCTGGCCGACGGCGACGCGTCCTCCGCCCGTGAAGAGGCTTCCGGCTACCTGCGCGACCTGGTCGCGCACAAGCGGACGTCCGGCGACGACGACCTGATCGGCGGGCTGGCCAGGGCCACAGGAGAGGCCGCGCTGACCGATCGGGAGCTCGCCTCGCTGTCGTTCCTGCTGCTGGTGGCCGGCTACACGGCCGCTGTCGACCTGGTCGGCAACGGCACGCTGGCGTTGCTGCGCCACCCCGAGCAGCTCGAACTGCTGCAGCGCTCGTCGTCGCTGCTGCCCGGCGCCATCGAGGAGTTCCTGCGGTTCGACGGGCCGACCTCGCACCTGCTGCGGTTCGCCGCGCAGCCGGTGACGATCGGCGGCGTGCAGATCCCGGCCGGCGACGTCGTGCTGCTGTCACTGGCCTCCGCCGAGCACGACAGCGCGCGCTACCCGCGGGCCGACCAGCTCAACATCGAGCGGGCGGACCGGCAGCACCTGGCGTTCGGGCACGGCATTCACTTCTGCCTGGGCGCGCCGCTGGCCCGGCTGGAAGGCGAGGTCGCGTTCCGGACGCTGCTGGACCGCTGCTCCGGACTGGCGCTCGACACCACACAGCCGCTGGGCTGGCGGGTGTCGCTGGGCAGCAGGGGCCTGCGGGCGCTGCCGGTGACGTTCCGGACCAAGCCGACCATGCCGCTGGACGAGCAGGCGACGATCAAGGTGCCCAAGCCGCTCTGACGACACCGGTCGTGCGCCCGTCCTGAGCTGCCGTTATAGGGTGAGCACGTGGTCTACAAGCAGGTGGTTCGCAGGGCGTTGTTCGGGATGCACGGCGGCGACGCGGAGCGGGTCCACGAGACCACGCTCACCGTCATGGCTCGCTTGAGCCCGCTGGCGAGGTTCGCGCGCAACCAGAACAACCCGCGCACCGTCTTCGGCGTCAGGTTCCCCAACCCGGTGGGCCTGGCGGCCGGGCTGGACAAGGACGGGCGGGCGCTGCCGGCGTGGGCCGCGCTGGGGTTCGGGTTCGTCGAGGTCGGCACCGTCACGTGGCACGCGCAGCCTGGCAACCCGAAGCCGCGGCTGTTCCGGCTCCGCGAGGACGAGGCGATCATCAACCGGATGGGCTTCAACAACGCGGGTGCGCAGGCCCTCGCGGCGAAGCTCGACAAGACCACCCTCAAGGCGCCGCTGGGCATCAGCCTCGGCAAGTCCAAGATCACGCCGGTCGAGGACGCCGTGCAGGACTACCTGAACTCGCTGAACGCCCTGAAGAACCACGGCGACTACTACGCGATCAACGTCAGCTCGCCGAACACGCCCGGTCTGCGCAGCCTGCAGGACAAGGGCGCGCTCACCGAGCTCGTTCAGGCGCTGACGCGGACCACGGACAAGCCGATGCTGGTCAAGATCGCGCCGGACCTCACCGACGATGCCATCGAAGAGGTCATCCAGGTGTGCGTCGACAACGGCATCAAGGGCCTCATCGCCACGAACACCACACTCAGCCGTGAGGGCCTCAAGAGCGCTCACCAGAGCGAGACCGGCGGCCTCAGCGGCAAGCCGCTCACCCAGCGGGCGAACGACGTGGTCCGGTTCATCACCAAGAACAGCGAGCTGCCGGTCATCGGCGTCGGCGGCATCGCGACCGCGGACGACGCCAAGCGGATGGTCGACGCGGGCGCGAGCCTGGTGCAGATCTACACCGGGTTCATCTACGAAGGGCCTGGGCTCGTGTCGAGGATCAACCGGGCACTGAGGTGAGCGTGCGCTCGACGTGTTCCCAGCGGCCGACCGGACGATAGCCGCGCAGAACGGTCAGCAACGAACGCAGCACCGCCACAAGATCCACGAACACGATCACCATCAGCAGCGGGTAGGCCAACGGCGCCAAAGCCAGCAACTGCACCTTGGCGCGCCACGGTTCGGTGAGATCGCCAACGACCGTGAACACCGCCACGCCCGTGTAGACCGCGCACAGCAGCAGAATGCCGGTGAACCAACCCGTCTGAAACGTCGCGCTGACGACGACGTACACGAAGAGAGGCTCGAACAGCACGAGCACCTCACCCGCGGCCGTGTACGGCAGGTGCACCCACGAGAGAAGACGCGAGCAGGTCGTGCCGAAGAAGAGCGAGCGGTGCTTGTAGAACGCCTGCAAGCGGCCGAACTTCCACCGGGACCGTTGCCGTAGCAGGCCGTGCAGTGACGGCACGGCCTGGGTGTAGGCGATCGCGTCGGCCGCGAAGATGATGCGCCAGTCGTAGTTGCCGCGCAGGGTCAGGATCTTCATCGAGAAGTCGATGTCCTCGGTCATCGTGTCGGTGTCGAAGGAGCCGCACGCGCGCACGACCGAGGTGCGAAACATCGATCCGACACCGCCGATGACGTACTCGCAGTTGAACACCGTGTAGCCCTGCTTCAGCCGGTGCACCACCGCGTACTCCAGGCGCTGCACCCACCCCAGCACCCCGCGCGGGCCCGCGATCTTCACGTTCGCCGCCGCGGCGAGCACGATCGGGTCAGCGAAGTGCGCGACCATCCGTGAGACAGCGGAACGGGACAACGACGAGTCGGCGTCCAGCACCATCACCAGACCGTCGCCCACCAGGCGCATGCCCGTGTTGATCGCCGCCGCTTTGCCCGAGTTCGGTTGCGAGACAACACGAACGCGCGAACCGAAGCCCTGCAGGCAAGCCACCGTGCCGTCCGTGGAACCGTCGTCGACCACGATCACGGACACGTCCAGGTACGAACTGTCCAAAACAGATCGAACGGCCCGAGCGACGCACAACTCCTCGTTGTACGCCGGAATGACGACCCACACCGATGGCTCGTAAGGCAGCGGGCGCGAGCGGTGCAAAGACAGGTCGTAAAGGTCAGCCGCCACCAGAACGACGCACACGCGCACGATGCCGATCATCGCCAGCGGCACCATCAACCACGCCAGCGACGTCATCGGCGGTAGCGCAGCAGTCGGATGCGGGACGCGACGAGACTGCCCGCGATGATCGCGCAGGCCAGGAACAGCACCACGTAGTACGCGGCGACCATGACGAAACTCCCTCCGTGGACCGGAAGCAGGATCGGTCCGAAGTGGAGGGACGAAAACACACAAAGGTGTGGTGATAGCGCCGCGGCGCGTAATCTTGCCGGCCACTTCGCGGTCAGACGGACGCATCGCGATGCCGCCCCCACGTCCTCATGCCGGAGTCGTATGGGGGCGTGGGGGCGGTGCCGCGAGGTGTCCTGCTGAGCGTGAAATGGCCGCCAAGATTACGGGTCGCGGCGCTAACTGCGCGCAGCCCGGAGCCAGCGCATCACGGGGTGCAGGATCACGACGAGCAGCGAGCCCCACACCATGCCGCCCATCTCCAGGTCGCCGACCTCGATGGTCAGGTCACCGACGCCCGCCACCAGCGCCGCGCCGCCGACCATCGCGTTCACCGGGTTCGCCAGGTCGACACCGCGGTCCATCCAGATGCGCACGCCGATCAGCACGATCAGGCCGTAGAGCACCAACGTGCTGCCGCCGAGCACACCCGGCGGGATCGTGCCGAACAGCGCGATGGCCTTCGGGGAGAACGCCAGCACCGCGGCGAACACACCGGCGAACGCGAAGGCCGCGGTGGTGTAGACGCGGGTCACGGCCATCACGCCGATGTTCTCGGAGTACGTCGTCGTCCCGACGCCTCCGCCCAGGCCGGACAGGGCGGTCGACAGCCCGTTCGCGATGATCGCGTCACCCGCGCTGCCGTCGAGGTTGCGGCCGGTCAGCGCCGCGACCGCCTTCACGTGCCCGACGACCTCTGCCACCAGCACGATCACCACCGGCAGCATCAGCAGCACCACGGACGGCCGCAGCTCCGGCTGGTGCATCTGTGGCAGGCCCACCCACGCCGCGTCGCGCAGAGCGGCGATCCGGTCGGAGGACACGGCGCCGAACGCCAGGCCGCCCATCCACACGGCGACGAAGCCCAGCAGGATCGAGAACCGGAACACCAGGCCGCGGCCGAGCACGCCGGCCACCAGGATCACCACGGTCGTCAGTGCCGCCAGCAGCGGCTGCCTGGCGAAGTCCGAGGTGGCCTGGTGCGAGAGGTTCAGGCCGATGATGATCACGACGGCACCGGTCACGACCGGCGGCATGACCGACTCCAGCAGGCGCACGCCGAGCGCCTTGACCGCGATGCCGACGACGATCACCAGCAGGCCCGCGGCGACGACCCCACCCAGCTGGGCGGCGATACCCTGCTCGCGGGCGGCCACGAGAGGCGCCACGAAGGCGAAGGAGGAGCCCAGGTAGCTCGGGACGCGGTTCTTGGTGATCACGAGGAACAGCAGCGTGCCCAGGCCGGAGAACAGCAGCGTGGTGGCGACGGGGAGGCCGGTGGCGGTGGGAACGAGCACCGTCGCGCCGAACATGGCGACCAGGTGCTGCACTCCGAACCCGATGGTCAGCGGCCAGCTCACCCGCTCCTGCGGTGCGACGGTTTCACTGTCGGTGATCCGACCGTCCCCGTGCACGGTCCACAACGCCAACGCACTGCCTCCCGGCAATTCAGCCGGACTTCCCGCTGTCCGGCCCCGGAATCCTGCCACGCCATGTAGTGGCTACGGCTAGATAACGGTCTGATAATCACACGATTGCCGTAAAGATCCCAGAGACAACCGCCGATTAGGCGCATGCGATTACAGAGCGTTACCTTCAGTGCGCTGAATAGCCTGACACGTCTCGCATCGCGGACGCGAGGCCTGCCATGTGGTCCGTGGCGTCGTCCAGCACCGAACGCGGATCCTGGAACGTCGTGCTCGCCGCCAGCGCCTGGCCGGCGGCGGCGACCAACGCACAGTAGCGGTCCACGCCGTCCGCCAGTTGGATTCTGAGCACCCGCACGCCGTCGACCAACGACGCGCGCTCCAGCGGCGGTGCCGTGTCCCGAGCGCGCTCCACGGCCTGAAGCTGCGCGGACACGGCACGGATGGCCGAGGAGGCCTCCTGGGCGGTCTGACGGGCGTGCTGAACGGACTCGGCCGGCATCGACGTGAGGTCGGGCGAGTCGAGCTGAACAAGCAGCTGGTTCATCGCGTCCTCCGCGCTGTGCAGCTTCTCCATCGGCACGCGCGCGGAGGAGATGTGCGCGGGCAGCGGCGGACGAGGCGGTGGCGGCGGGGCCAGCTCCAGGCGCTGCCTGGCGGCACCCAGCTCACGCAGCTTGAACCCGCTGCGGATGGCGAGCAAGCCGGGCACAGCCGCGCCGATCGTGCCGGTGACCGCGGCCCACGTTCCGAGCACGCCGGTGAAGCCGAACACGGCCAGCGTGCCGAAGATCGTGATCAGCGCCAGCCAGAACGTCAGCACCGCGTTGGTGCGCTTGCGCTTGCGTTCCAGCTTCGCGCGCGGGTCGTTCCACTTCTGCAACCGGTAGCGCGCCTGCTCGGCCAGCGGGTGGCCCTGGAGCGACGCACCCAACTCGTTGACGACCTTGCGGACGATCTCGTTGTTGGGACGGTTTCTCCAGGGCTCCATGATCACCTGCTGCTCCTCCTGTGCCGCCCTCAGCCCATCAGTTCTGGGCTGGCGGCACCTGCTGCTGCGTGGTCTTCTGGTCCTGCTGAACGCGCTGGGCGATCTCGGCCTGGATCTGCGCGGCGGCGCTGTTGCCGGCGGTGACCTGCGGCGGTGTGCTGGCCTGACCGCCGTGCATGGACGCGCGGATCTGCTCGAGTCGCGAGGAACCCGCGAGCTGCGTGGTCGAGGCCTGCACCTCGAGCATGCGGCCCTGCACCGAGTTCTGGGCGAGCTCGGCCGATCCGATCGCGGTCGCATAGCGCTTCTCGATCTTGTCGCGAACCTCTTCCAGCGACGGCACGTTGCCCGGCGCGGCGAGCTCGCTCATCTGGGTCAGCGACGCGGAGACCTGCTCCTGCATCTTGGCCTGCTCGAGCTGGCTGAGGAGCTTGGTGCGCTCTGCCAGCTTCTGCTGCAGCATCATCGAGTTGCGCTCGACCGCCTGCTTGGCCTGTGCGGCGGCCTGCAGCGACTGGTCGTGCAGCGTCTTGAGGTCCTCGATGCCCTGCTCAGCGGTGACGAGCTGGGTGGCGAAGCCCTGCGCGGCGTTCTCGAACTGCGCCGCCTTCTGCTCGTCGCCCTTCGAACGCGCCTCGTCCGCGAGCACGAGCGCCTGACGAGCGGAGGCCTGCAGCTTCTCGACGTCGCCGAGCTGCCGGTTCAGCTTCATCTCCAGCTGCCGCTGGTTGCCGATCACGGCCGCGGCCTGCTGAGAGAGCGCCTGGTGCTGACGCTGCGCCTCCTCGATGGCCTGCTGGATCTGCACCTTCGGGTCAGCGTGCTCGTCGATCTTGGACGAGAACGCCGCCATGAGGTACTTCCAGAACTTCACGAACGGACTGGCCATCTCCTACGCCTGCCTTCTCGGTGCCGGTGTTGGGTCCATCGTCTCAATTGTGCGTCGGCGGTTCCACCAACCTGGGGAGATATCCGGGAAGACCCCGACCCACCCCGGGACTTTGGAATGAAACGCCTGACGGCGCCCAATCCTGCCCGCACCCGCGTCCCGGGACGCGGTGACCCAACGTGCTGTGGCCAAGCCGTTGCCTGCCGTTCAGCGTGCTGGCGTCGTTGCAGGGTCAACGTCCGAAGGGCCGTTCTTGTTGCAGTGCGTCACGTGGCGGGGACCACAGCCCTTCTCAGAACACCCGAATGCCAACGACCCCGTTCGCCGTTGAGAGCGAACGGGGTCGAGAACGACAGAGATCAAGCTGCGACGACGGCCTTCGGTGCCTCGCCGATCTTGCTGGTGAGCCTGTGACTGAGCATCGGCTGCAGGCGCAGGTCGGACAGGTCGTCCGAGAGCGTGGACGGCAGCACACGGCCACCCTCCAGCTTGCCGCGCGCCGGCTCCGGCCGACCATCGGGAACGGTGGTCGGCACCGTGTCCGGCGTCTGCTGAACGGCGCCGATGTCGGAGGCGACGTGGTGCAACAGTTCGGACAACGGCAGTTCTAACGCATCACAGATGGCCGCGAGGAGCTCGCTGGACGCCTCTTTGCGGCCGCGCTCCACCTCGGACAGGTACCCCAGGCTCACGCGGGCGGTCCGAGAGACCTCGCGCAGCGTGCGGCGTTGGTTGGTGCGGGCATGGCGAAGCCGATCACCGATCGCCTCGCGTAGCAGCACGGTCATCGCGCGCCTCCTTCCGGCCGGCCGTGTCCCTACGTTACCGATCGACACCGACAACGGGCACTGACTTCAGAACACGTCCGCCAAGGGCGAACGAACGCGGAGTCAACGTTTGTTCCCGTCCTCGGCCACCAGCAGGTGATCCGACAGCAGGACCAGCGCTTTTTCCACGGCTGTGAAACGCACCGCTTTCCGGTCGCCACTCACCGTGATTGTCCGCACTGTGGACACTCCAGGCCCGCTCAAGCCGATGTGGACCGTGCCTGGAGCAACTCCGTCCTGCGGATCGGGGCCTGCGACCCCGGTCAGTCCGATCCCCCAGTCCGATTTGCACCGGTTCCGCGCTCCCTCGGCCAGTTGGATCGCAACTTCGGGGTGCACGGCGCCGTGCTCGTCGAGCAACTGCTGGTCCACACCCGCGAGCTCGTGCTTGAGCTCGGTGGCATAGACGATCAACCCACCGCGGACCACGGCACTCGCCCCCGGCGTGTCGACGATCGTCGCGCACAGCAGGCCCGCGGTCAGCGACTCGGCCGTGGCGACGGTTTGCTTCCTCGCTTTGAGCAGCTCGACGACGTTGGTCATGCGACGGCGCGACCTGCCCTTGCCTTCAACTTGAACGCGCGGATGACGTAATCGATTCCCGTGACGATCGTGAGGATCAGCGCGGCGGCCATGATCACCCACGCGATGATCGCGATGACGTCGTTCTGCGGCAGCAGGAACAGCCCGATCGCGATGACCTGCAGCAACGTCTTGGCCTTGCCGCCGCGGCTGGCGGGGATCACGCCGTAGCGGATCACCCAGAACCGCAGCAGCGTCACGCCGACCTCGCGCACGGCGATGACGATCGTGATCCACCACGGCAGCACGTCGAGAATGCTCAGACCCACCAGCGCGGACCCGGTCAGCGCCTTGTCCGCGATCGGGTCGGCGATCTTGCCGAAGTCGGTGATCAGCCCGTGCTTGCGGGCGAGGGTGCCGTCGATGTGGTCGGTGAAACTCGCGACGGCGAAGATCCCGAACGCGATGAGCCGCCACGTGGTGTCGAAGCCGCCCGCCGCGAACAGTGAGAGCAGGAAGACCGGAACCAGTGCCATCCGCGCCATCGTGAGGATGTTGGCGACGTTGAGCAGCGGGACCTTCCTGGCCTCTGTCATGTCTCCAGCACCTCTACGACCAGGTCGACGCCCTCGGAGTCGACCACGCGGCACCGCACGAGGTCACCACGCTTGAGGTCCTCGCCGTCGAGCACGATGCACTCGCCGTCGACCTCGGGAGCCTGGTGCTCGGCCCGGCCGACGCAGTCGCTCTCGTCGTCCTCCTCGTGCTCGATCAGCACGAGGACCTCGGACCCGACCCGGTCCTCGGCGCGCTGGCTGGTCAGCTCCTCGACGAGGTTGCCGATGCGCTGAACGCGTTCCGCGATGGTGTCGGCATCGTGCTTGCCGTCGAGGTTCTCGGCCTCCGTGCCGTCCTCGTCCGAGTAACCGAAGATGCCGACCGCGTCGAGCCGCGCTTCCGTGAGGAACCGCTCGAGCTCCTGCAGGTCCTCCTCGGTCTCGCCGGGAAAGCCCACGATGAAGTTGCTGCGGATGCCGGCCTCGGGGGCGTGCTCGCGGATCTGCCACACGAGCTTCAGGAAGCTGTCGGTGTCACCGAACCGGCGCATGCGCCGCAGCACGTTCTCGCTGGAGTGCTGGAACGACATGTCGAAGTAGTTCGCGACCTTCTCGGTCTTCGCGATGGCCGCCACCAGCGACGGCTTGGTCTCGGCCGGCTGCAGGTAGCTGATCCGCACCCGCTCGACACCGGGAATGCTCGCCAGGCGCGGGAGGAGCTGCTCGAGGGCGCCCTGCTCGCGCGGCAGGTCCTTGCCGTAGCTCGTCGAGTTCTCGCTGACGAGGAACAGCTCCTTCACGCCGTTCTCGGCCAGCCACATCGCCTCGGACACGACCTCGTCCGGGTGCCGCGACACGAACGCGCCGCGGAAGCTCGGGATCGCACAGAAGCTGCACCTGCGGTCACAACCGGACGCGATCTTCAGCGGCGCCACGGGGGCGTCGTCGAGCCTGCGCCGCTGGACCTTGGTGGGACCCCAGCCGTGGCCGGGCACCTGCACACCGGCCGCCGCCTCCTGGCGCTTCACCGGCGTGATCGGCAGCAGCGTGCGGCGGTCCACCGGCACGTGCGACTCGACCTGCTTGCCGTGCAGCACGTCGTTGAGGCGCTCTGCCAGGTCGTTGTACTGGTCGAAGCCCAGGACCGCGGCCGCCTCGGGGAGGCTGTCCGCGAGCTCCTTGCCGTACCGCTCGGCCATGCACCCGACCGCGACGACCTTCGCGCCGGTGTCGGACGCGGCGAGCAGCGTGTCGACCGAGTCCTTCTTGGCCTGCTCGACGAACCCGCACGTGTTGACGACGACGACGTCCGCGTCCTCGTCCACCAGCTCCCAGCCGCCCTCGCCGAGGCGCCCGGCGAGCTCTTCGGAGTCGACCTCGTTGCGGGCACAGCCCAGGGTCAGCAGCGACACGCGTCGCGGAGTGGTGGGAGAAGGCACGGTGCTCAGGGTAACCGGCCGAGGTGCAGGACCTTGCATTCAGTACTTCAACAACACTTCGACGAGGCGCCACATGTCCGTGGACGGGTTCTCCGGGCCCAACTCCTTGGCGCGCTTGATCGCAACCTCGACTCCCTCGTCGAACACCGCATAGTCGACCTTCGACTTGTCGTAGCCAGGAACGTGCTTGGTCAACAGCCTGCAGCACGCCTTGCCGTTGTCGACGTGAGCGCGGTGATCTGCGAAATGAAGGATCAGCCAGATCTCGAAACAGGGGTTGGACACGACGAGTTCGACGCCCAGACGTTCAGCTTCGGCGTGAGCTGCCTCCACGTCGAACTCGTCCACGTCGACAACACACCAGACACTGTCGTACTCATCGGTGGTGAAAATACGTTTGGCATACCTCACCAGATTTTCCGGCGAGTCGGTCCTCGACCTCACCTTGACACGGGCTCCACGTGCCCGAGCCAGCCCGTTGATGTAGGCAGGCTCGGTGCGCTCGCCCCCGGTCACCACGAGAACGTGGCCGGGACGCAGTTCGCGAGTTCGCCCACGTCGCGACTGCGTGTTCTCCCGTTTTCGGTCACGCTTCGCCACGACCACCCCGGACGACTTCCGTGAACCTGTCTTCGAACAGCTCCGGCACCGCCCCATAACGTCCTGCGAGGTAGCGGCGCTCAAGGTTGTCTTCACTGCGCGGCTTGAAGTCCGTCAACGGGTACAGCGTGCTGGCCCCGCTCGCCTTGTCCTTCTCGACGAACCAGACCTCGTCCCGCCCGAGCACCTCTTCGTCGAATGGCGCGTGGAGGAGCGTGGCGTCGTGTGTCGTGAAGATGAGCTGTCCGCGCGCGGTGTTCGCGCCCTCGTTGTTGAAGAGCGCGATCAGGCGCATCGTGAGCAGCGGATGAAGGCTCGCGTCGATCTCATCGATGACGAGACAACCGCCGTCCCGCAGGACAGACAGCACAGCGGGGAGAACACTCAGCCAGGACCGTGTTCCCGCTGACTCCTCGTCCAACCGAAACGGATCTGCGCCACCACGATGAACAACACGAACGCTCGACTTGTGAGGCATCACCACATCGAATTGTTCACCTATGAACTGCATGGCATTCGACCTTGAAAACACCGAGGACTCAGCTTCGCCAAGTAATTCCGAATACGGAATTACAGCGAAACCGTCAGGCCACTTGAAATGCGCCATCTTGACCCCGCGTCCCGTATCACCGGTATCCGCCAGCTTCCCCGTGATGTCGCCAATTCGAACCGACTGACCGGCTTCAAGCTTCATGAACAGCTCTTCGAGCGCGCCACCGACCACGATGTCGTCGATCCCGACGTCCGCGGCCCGAACCAGCTCGACCAGCTCGCCTTTGAGCTCTGGCCGGACCTGCAGGAAGTCTGCGATCTCGTGCTCCAGAGCTCGCCCTTCCGAGGGCACGCGAAACCGCACGGAATCCGCGAACCAGCGGTACACGGGCAGCACCCAGGAAACCTGGAGCTGAGCGGCAAGGCTGAGCAACAACGAGTTCGGCCGGAGCATCGACTCCAGTACTGCCAGCGCCGCTTTCGACCCGTCGAGGGTGCTACCGAACTTGATGTCCGAGCCGGCTCGCTCGAACAGCATGCGCTTTCGCTTCTCCGGGTAGCTGTACAGCCACTCGCCCAGGACGGAAGTGCTGTCGACCTCGAATCCGTAGGTGTACCGCACGCCATCCTGGATCAGCTCGGCCACGTACACGGACGGCTCCGTGGACTTACCGGCGTCGAGCTTGAACGGGCAGCGGCCGACGACACCGGCATCCGGACCCCAGCGCGCGAACGAGTCCCGCACGGCCTCCGCCATGAACTTGAGGCCGTCGAGCAGGTTCGACTTTCCGGAGGCGTTGGCCCCGTAGATCGCCGCAACCGGCAGAGCCTCACGATCCTTGGCGTACGCGGGCATGAGCAACAACTCGTGCTCGTCGCGGAACGAGCGATGATTCTCCAGCCGGAAGCTTCTGAGCACCCGAACCACCTCCGCCGCACATCTTCAGGCCATCTCGTGCAAGTAAACCGCACAGAACAGCCTGTAGCTTCCACTGGAGGCAACCTCACAGGAAAGTACACCGCCGAGCACCAGGTCGGGAGCGAAGCTCATACTTGACAGTTGTGACCAGTGGGATAGTCGTGCGGCGCGCCCGCACCAGCGATGTGCGCGCCATGAAGGCGTTGATCGACGGGTACGCGGGCAAGGTCCTGCTGACCAAACCGCTGGTCACGCTGTACGAGGCGGTCCAGGAGTTCTGGGTGGCCGAGGAGAACGGCGAGCTGCTCGGCTGCGGCGCCCTGCACGTGATGTGGGAAGACCTGGCCGAGATCCGCTCGGTGGCCGTCTCCCCCATGGCGCTCGGCCGTGGCGTGGGCCACCGCATCGTGGCGCAGCTCATCGCGACGGCCAAGGAGCTGGAGCTCGCGCGGATCTTCGTGCTCACGTTCGAGACGCGGTTCTTCGGCAAGCACGGGTTCGTCGAGATCGAGGGCACGCCGGTGAGCCCCGAGGTCTACGAGGAGATCATGCGATCGGTCGACGAGGGTGTCGCCGAGTTCCTGGACCTGAGTTACGTGAAGCCGAACACGCTCGGCAACAGCCGGATGCTCCTGGAGTTGTAACTCTTCGAGTAATTACTCGAAGAGTCTTGACTCGATGAGCCCTGGCGCACCAGGATCTCCGGTGTGCCCGAATCGCTGACCGTCGACGAGCTCGCTGCCCGGATCGGCCTGCCCAGCAGCACCATTCGCATGTACCAGACGAAGGGTGTGCTGCACGCGCCGAGACGGCAGGGACGCGTGGCGTACTACGACGCCTCGCACGTCGAGCGGTTGACGTTGGTCCAGCGGTTGCAGCAGCGGGGATTCTCGCTGCCGGCGATCGCCGAGCTGATCTCGGCACGCGAAAAGGGCGAGTCGGTCGCCGCGGTTCTCGGCATGGGCGAGACCGAGGGGCCCGACGACTGGGTTCGGATCAAGGTGCGCGACATCAAGCACCTGATTCCGATGGGAGACGTCCAACCGCGACTCCTCCTCCGGGCTATGCGGTTGGGCTTGGTGCGGTGGAAGTACGGCTGGCCGCACGCGCGTCGCTGGGCGCTCGAGGCAGGCGGCAGGCTCGCCGGCCTGCGGGTGCCCAGCGACGACGTCATGGACAGCTTCACGCGCCTGCGCACGGCGACCGACGCGGTCGCTGCGGACTTCGTGCGGTTGTTCGAGCGGCAGTTCTGGCCGGAGCTCGCCCGCAAGGCCGGTGACGAGAACCAGCTGGAGAACGTGCGGGCGTTGCTCGTCGAGCTGACCTACACGGCGGAGACCGCGGTGGTGGGGACGCTGCGGGAGTCGATCCGGGACGCTGCCGAGGAGTTCGCGGAACGGCACGGGTTGCTGCCCAGTGACGACTTCCAGCCCGCGTGGGCAGAGCAGCCGCTGCCGCCTATCGCCGAGAACCTCATGGATCCGGCGGGAGATCTGCCGAGCGAGCAGGAGATCGAGAGTTTCCTGCAAAGGGGGGACGAGGATGAGCCTGGTCGCTGATCCCGCCTGGCAAGCCCAGATAAGAGACGAAGGCCTTGTCGTCTACGCGGGGGCCGACCTCGCGTACCTGATTCCTGACCTGCCCAGGGCGGTGGCCGTGGCGCTGGCGGGACTGTTCGAGCCGGTTTTGAGGGGAGTGGCTCGAACGGTCGACGAAAGCCGGTTGGGGGAACCGGTTCGCCGGCACGTGGCCCAGCTGAGGACCCTGGGCGCTCTCCGCCCGGCGGGGTTGCCCGCCGACGACGTCAAGCCGATGGGAGTCGGCACGCGCGTCGTCGGTGAAGCGCCCGCCGGGCTGGTGGAGCGGTTGCCGCACAACGACGATCCGGACCTCTTGCTCGTTGTGCGGACGACCGGCACGTTGGTCGACCTGGTCGAGGTGGCGCGTTCTGTCGAGGTTCCGCACCTGTTGCTGGATCTCGCGTACCACCACACCGCCGCGATCGGGCCCTTCGTGGTGCCCGGCGCCGGCGCGTGCCTGGCGTGCCTCGCGGTGCGGGCGGGGCGGCGGTGGGGGGATCCACCGCCTCCCCCGCACCCTGCGGCGATGTCCCACGACTTTCCTCTTTCGCTTGCGATGCAAGCGATTCAGAACATCCGCAACGGCTCGCTGGCGCTGCTGGACGCGGTCGTGACCGTCAACCTCGACGAGTTCACGACGACGCGCGAGAGCGTGCTGCCCGCGGCCGGCTGCGAGATCTGCCCCGCGCTTCCAGTCGGGCGCGTGACCTTGCCTTGGGGGAACCATGACGACAGCGGTTCGGTTACCTGACCAGTTCTCACCCGGTGCGGCCGCCGCCAACGCCGCGACGCCCACCTGTTGCTGTTGTTGTTGCTGTTGCGCGGTTTCCTCGGTCGGCGCGGCCGTGCACATCCCGGCGGCGCTGCACCAGGACACCAAAGAGCTCCCCAAGCCACGTGGTGCGCTCGTCCTGCCCGCCGCGATCTTCCCGCTGCTGGTCGTCGTGCTGCCGTTCGTCACGATGGGCGAGATCTTCGACCTCCACTGGGGCTGGTGGGCCGGCGGCTTCCTGGACGCGGTGGGGTGGGCGGTCGCGGCCGGGTTCATCGCGAAGTCGCCGAAGCCGTGGATGAGCGTGGTGCGACTGCTCGGATGGGCCTTGCTGTGGTGCGTCGAGCCGTTCGTCGTGCTGTTGCTGCTAGGGCCGATCGCCACGGCCACGCACGTCGCGGTCGTGGGCGCGGTCTACATCGGCGGGGCGCTGGCGTTCGGGTACTGGCTCTTCCGTCACTACCGGAGCAAGAAGTGAAGACCGTCGCGGAGGCGCTGATCGAGCGCGCGGTCGGCTGGCGGCAGGGTGTGGTGTCGCAACTGCATCCCGTGCCGCACAGTCTGTCCGATGTGGACGTAGAGGGCTGGGCCGCGGTGCCGGAGCCGTTCGCCACCGGCGGTACTTCCGGTGGCACCAGCAAGATCGCCGCGATCGCCGAGGCACTGGAGCGCCACGCCGCCGCGCGGGCGCCGTTGGAGATCGTCACCGACGGGCCGTGCTGGCCGTTGGAGCACTTCAGCCTGCACACCGTGGAGCAACGCGTCCGGGGTGACTACCGCTACCGCAAGGGCTACGTCGACACGAAGTACACGCGGGCGTGGACGTTGCCGGACAACGAACCGATCCGCGTACCGGCCGGGCTCGTGGGCCTCGACGCCTCCTACGGGCTACCCGCGACCTCGTCCGGGCTCGCGGCCGGGCCGTCCACGACCAGCGCGCTGTTGAGGGCGACCCAGGAACTGGTCGAGCGCGACGCGTTCACCTCGACCTGGCTGCATTCCATTGCGCCTCAACGGTTTTCAACGGACCTGCCGCACGGTGTCCAAGCGTTCGACCTCACGCCCGCCTACAGTCCGCACCCGGTGATCGCCGTGGCGGGTTCGCTGCCGATCGCCGGAAAGCCGCGGCCGACGCTCGGGCTCGCTTGCCGGGCAACGGTGGCGGAGGCGCTGCGGAAGGCGTACGAGGAGTGGGTGCAGGGCACGGTGTTCATCGAGGTGTGGCTGGCGCGCAACGGCGACCAGCCCGTCGAGGAAGCCACCGACTTCGACAAGCACGCCGTGTACTACGCGACGCACCCGGAGAAGTGGGACGCGCTGCCCTGGTTCTCCGGCTTCGAGACGGACCCACCGGACGACGCGAAATCCCGTGGCACCAAAGAAGAACTGACCGAGCTGGTGCACGCGCTCGCTGGCAAGGAAATCCGGCTCGCCTACCGCGAGCTGACCACGCCGGAACTGTCCGCGGTCGGACTGCACTGCGTCCGCGTCCTCTCCCCCGACCTCGCGCCGCTGCACGCCGACCACCGCTGGCCCCACCTCGGCGGCCGCGCGCGGGAACTGGACTGGCGCTACCCGCACGCCTCGCCGGGCGTGTTCCCCAATCCCGCACCACATCCGCTGGGGTGAGGCCGATGTTCGACGACTTCTGGGCCGCCAGCCGGTTCTCGCCGTTGCACCAGCGCAGGCTCGGCGAGCGGCTGCGCGACTTCCGGTCGCAGCCGCCCTTGATCGACCCGCTGGAGCTGCCGAGCGCGCCGGTCGCACTGCCCCGGCCGCACGACCGGTTGCAGAAGCTGTTCCAGGCGCGCAAGAGCACGCGGGAGTTCGCGGACAAGCCGTTGACCGACAAGCAACTCGGCACGGTTCTGGGTGCTTTGTCCGACAACAGCTATCCCTCAGCAGGTGGCCTGCACCCGTTGCGCTGCTACGCGTTCACGAACGGTCGCGCGGTCCGTTACGACATCCGCCGGCACGCGTTGCAGGACATCAGCGCGGCGCCCGAGAACCTCGCCGAAATCCTCGGAACGCCAGAGGTGCCCCCGCTCGCGATCGTGCTGGTCCTCAAGGACGACGAGGCGTTCGAGAAGTACGGCGAGCGCGCGGGACGGTTCGGGCTGATCGAGGTGGGCGCGGCCGCCCAGAGCATCTGCCTCCGTTTGGCGGAGCAGAAACTCGGCGGCTATCTGCTCGGCGGAGTAGCGGACAACGAGATGCTTCACTCACTCGGCTTACCCCGCGAACTTCGTGTGGCCACAGCGATCGCGTGCGGTCACATGATCACCTGACGTTCATCAGATCGTGTCTACCGAGGACAGTCGATCACCCGCTACAACTTGGCGAGACCCTGCTCACACTCCGAGGAGCTCGCCATGTCGAAGACCCTGCGTTCGGCATTCGTGGGTGCCACCGCGTCCTTGGCCCTGATCTTCACAGGTGCCCCGGCTCAGGCCGTGGACATCCCTGCGGTGACCGACGACTACCTCTACACCAAGACACTCAAGCAGTTCACAACACTGCGCGCGCAGCAGCCCTACAGCGGCCAGCTCGACTGGTCGTCCGACGGCTGCTCGTACTCGCCGGACAGCCCCTTCGGGTTCAAGTTCCTGCCGACCTGCCACCGGCACGACTTCGGCTACCGCAACTACAAGCGCCAGTCGCGCTTCACCGAGGCGAACCGGCTGCGCATCGACAACAACTTCAAGTCCGACATGTACAAGATCTGCGGCAGCAACTGGGCGTGCAAGCGCACCGCCGACGTCTACTACGCGGCCGTGCGCGAGTTCGGCGGCACCGCTTCGTCCACCGCGAACAGCATCGAGATGGCCGGACTGAAGTAGCTCAGTCCTCCTCGTCGGCGGGGCCGCCTCCACGCATCAGGTAGATCACGGACTCGAGCTCGTCCGGCTTGATCAGCACCTCACGTGCCTTCGAGCCCTCGGACGGCCCGACCACACCACGGGTCTCCAGCAGGTCCATGAGGCGCCCCGCCTTCGCGAACCCGACGCGGAGCTTGCGCTGCAGCATCGACGTCGAGCCGAACTGCGAGGTGACGATCAGCTCGGTCGCCTGCACCAGCAGTTCCAGGTCGTCGCCGATGTCGGCGTCGACCTCCTTCTTCTCAGCCGCCTTGGCCGCCGTGACACCGTCGGTGTACTCGGGCTGGGCCTGGTTCTTGGTGAACTCGACGATCGAGGAGATCTCCTCGTCGCCGACGAACGCGCCCTGGATGCGCACCGGCTTCGAGGCGCCCATCGGCAGGTACAGGGCGTCGCCCATGCCGATCAGCTTCTCCGCGCCCGGCTGGTCGAGGATGACCCGCGAGTCCGTCAGGGACGACGTCGCGAACGCCAACCGGGAAGGCACGTTGGTCTTGATCAGACCGGTCACGACGTCCACGGACGGCCGCTGCGTCGCGAGCACCAGGTGGATGCCCGCCGCACGGGCCTTCTGCGTGATGCGCACGATCGCGTCCTCGACGTCGCGGGGCGCGGTCATCATCAGGTCGGCGAGCTCGTCGACGATCGCCATGATGTACGGGTACGGCCGGTAGACGCGCTCGGAACCGGGCGGCGCGGTGATCTCGCCGGACTTCACCTTGCGGTTGAAGTCGTCGACGTGGCGCACCCGGTTGACCTGCATGTCCTGGTAGCGCTGTTCCATCTCCTCGACGAGCCACGCGAGCGCCGCCGCGGCCTTCTTCGGCTGCGTGATGATCGGCGTGATCAGGTGCGGGATGCCCTCGTACGGCGTCAGCTCGACCATCTTCGGGTCGATCAGGATCATCCTGACCTCGTCCGGCGTCGCGCGGGCCAGCAGCGACACCAGCATCGAGTTGACGAACGACGACTTACCGGAACCCGTGGAGCCCGCGACCAGGAGGTGCGGCATCTTCGTGAGGTTCGCGGTGACCATGTGGCCCTCGATGTCCTTGCCGAGGCCGATCACCATCGGGTGCGTGTCCTTGACCGTGGACGGGGCACGCAGCACGTCGCCCAGGCGCACCATCTCGCGGTCGCTGTTCGGCACCTCGATGCCGACCGCCGACTTGCCGGGGATCGGCGCCAGCAGCCGGACGTTGTCGGTGGCGACCGCGTACGCGATGTTCTTGGTCAGCGCGGTGATCTTCTCGACCTTCACGCCGGGGCCGAGCTCGACCTCGTACCGCGTGACCGTCGGGCCGCGGGTGAAACCGGTGACCTGGGCGTCGATCGAGAACTGGTCCAGCACACCGGAGATCGCCTCGATCATGAGGTCGTTCGCCTTGCTGCGGGTCTTCGGCGCGTCACCGTCCTTGAGGACGTTCGGCGGCGGCAGCTGGTACTCGCCCTCGACCGCGCGCACGGCCATCGCCGGGGCTGTCTTCTTCTCCTTCTGCGTGGGCTTGGGCGCGGGCTCCGGCTCCGGCTCCTCCAGCGGAAGCTCGGCCTGCGTCTCCTCCTCGATCGGCGCGGCAGCCTGACGACGCCGCGACGGCCGACGCAGGCGAACCGGCTTCGGCTCCTCCGCCTCCTCGTCCTCGGCCGGGAGCTCGTCGTCCTTCTTGGCGCCGGGGTGCAGCAGCGACCGGATCCGTTCGGGCGCCTGGCGGATCGGCGTGTGCGTCACGACCAGCAGGCCGTACGCGAAGATCAGGAACAGCAGCGGCCCCGCGACCCACGAGGTGAGCCCCTGCGCCAGGAACCCGCCGGCGAGATAGCCGAGCGCACCACCGGCGCTGCGGCGTTCGATCGGATCCATCGGCAGGCCGCCGATGAGGTGGAACATGCCGAGCACGCCGATCATCAGCAGCAGCGAGCCGATGATCAGCCGCGGCCGCGCTTCCGGCTTCGGGTCCGTGCGCATCAACGTGATGCCGATGCCGAGCAGCACGACCGGCACGATCACCGCGGGGAACCCGACGGAGCTGCGCACGGCGACGTCGACCCACTGGCCGACCGGTCCACCGGCCTGCCACCACACACCGGCGCCGGTGATGAACGCCAACGCGATCAGCAGCAGCCCCAGCCCGTCACGGCGGTGTTCGGGATCGAGGTCTTTGGTGCGGCTGACGGTGCGCACGAGGCTGCCGACACCGCGTCCCAAAGCACCCCACACGGCGCTGATCGCGCCACCGCTCTTGCGCGGAGCGGGCTTTTTGGACGCGGTGGATCGCGCCCGCGGCTTGGCAGGTGCTTTGCCGCGTGACGTGGTCTTTCGTGAAGTCCCTGTACGCCCGGCCATGTGTATAAGGTAGTCCCTCGCGTCTCACCAGCCCCGTTTGCAACTGGGACGCGTGCGAAACCTCATGGTTCCCCCGATCCGGCACGGTGTCGTTCCGACACGCCGTACGCTGCCTCGCGTGTCCACACCGCTTTTCTGGCGCGTGCTCATGGCGATCGACCGTGGCTTCGTCGCGCTGACAGGCAAGCTCGAAGTGTCCGGCGACGTTCCACCGGAACTGCTCGGCAAGCCGTTGCTGCTGGCTTCCAACCACATCGGCAACCTCGACCCGTTCGTGCTCATCGCCGCGTGCCGCAAGATCGGCATCAACCCGCGCTTCATGCTCGCGGGCGGATTGCTCGACGCACCGGTCATGGGTCCTGCCCTGAAGGCGTGCGGCCACCTGCGTGTCGACCGCGCCTCGGCGAACGTGGGCGAGGCGATGCACCGCGCCGTCGAGGCGTTGCAGAAGGGCGGCGACCCGATCGCCGTCTACCCCGAGGGCAAGATCACCCTGGACCCCGGCATGTGGCCGGAACGCGGCAAGACCGGCGTCGCCCGCATGGCGCTGGGCGGTGGCATCCCGGTGATCCCGATCAGCCAGTGGGGCGCCCACGAGGCGGTGTACTGGGGCAACCTGCGGGTCTCCGGCTGGAGGGACTTCCTGCCGTACCTGACGTCGTGGCTGTCCGCGGTCCGCAAGCGGCCGACGTTCAAGGTCCACTTCGGCAAGCCCGTGGAGCTGTCGGATCTCTCCGCGGAGACGATGGGCGACGCCCGGCGCGCCCACGAGCGGATCATGGGGGCGATCACCGAGGGCTTGGTGCCGCTGCGTCTCGACGAGCCGGACGTGCCGAAGTTCCACGACCCGACGCGGCCGACGACCGGTTCCTCCCCCTGGCGGCCCGCCTGATCGAGTAGGCGATCACCGTGACCAGCATCAGGAACGGTGCCGGACTGCTCGTGTAGACGCCGATCACGAAGTCGGCCGCCGGGATGACCAGAGCCAGCACGAACGCCTTCGTGCTCGCCGTGGGCAGCTTGATCTTCGGGTCTGCCCACGGCGTGCGTCCCCACGGTTTCGCGACGCTGAGCCACGTCTGGAACGCGAACGCGCTGATCATGCACGCGGTACCGACGGGCATCCAGACGTCGACGTGCCCGTTCGCCGCTGCTTCGAGGCGGTCGCTCAGGATGAAGATGCCGACGTAGAGCTGGCCGATGGTGATCACGAACTTCGCGAGCACCCACCAGTGCCGGAAGTAACCCCAGGGCGTGGTGGCGCTGAGCATCATGCCGCTGAACGCGCTGGCGGCTCCCATGAACGCGAGCACGTGGTGGTCGAGGACCCGCGCCATCTTGAACGCGTTGACGTCACCCGTCTTCATGCCGTGGAGCAGCAAGGCGAACAACGCCACGGCCTGGCTCAGCCAGCCGACGGACGTGACGACGTGCAGCCACACCAGCAGGGTTCTCGCGCGCTTCTGCATGACATGTAGTTTGCCTACGCATCACGGTGCGCACATCAGGGATCTCCCCTACTGAGCGACCCGGTCGAGCCACTCCCCATGAGCGCGTTGAACAACGCCGGCTGCTCGATCTGCAGGTTGTGCCCCGCGGTGTCCAGCACGGCGAACGACGCGTACGGGTAGTGCGGCAGCAACGCGTAGACGTCCTCGTACCCGGTGACGTTGTCCTGGCGCCCGGTCAGGAACAGCGCGGGCTTGTCGTAGACGCCGAGTTCCGGGCCTTCCGAATGCTCCCACCGCTCGTAGATCCGCGCCATCGCGTCGCGGTCCGCGATCTGCAGGCCGGGCAGGATCTCGTCGACGAACCGCCTGGCCACCTCCGCAGTGCGCACCACGGCCATGTCGTCGAACTGCTCCGCGATCTCCGGCTCCAGTTCGACGCCGTCCGACCGGCGGACCTCGAGCCGCGGCACGGTCCGGTCCGCGGCCCGCAGGTTCGTGCCGGTCGGGCAGATCAGCGCCAGCCCGCGCACCTGG